>CAZPJM010000565.1:0-1506 GCA_964586865.1 uncultured Enterobacteriaceae bacterium | reverse complement strand
GCCCTCGTGCCCTCGTGGACTCGTGCCCTCGTGAACTCGTGGCTCGTGCCCTCGTGGGCTCGTTCCCCTCGATTCCGACAGTCGGGGCGAACGCCCCGGAGCGGCAACCACCGCCCCGGGGCCCCGGCCCGGCCACGACGGCGGGTGGGCCGGCCCGCCTCGGAGCCGGTCAGCTACAGCGCCTTGAGCTCGTCATTGCTCAGCGGGCGGTAGCCGTCGATTCCCAGGTCGTCGCCGGAGCCGTCGACGGCGGCTTCGTGCGGGTCGGGAATGGGGGGCTCGTCGAGGGTGGGCTCGGGGACGGAGCGGGGGCGCAGGGCCTCGGGCACCAGGTCGGAGAAGCCCTCGCGGCCGCTGACCTGGCGGTAGACCCAGGCGGTGAAGAGTCCGGTGGCGCCGATGGCCACGACGTCGTCGAGCCAGCCCAGCACCGGCACCAGGTCGGGCACCAGATCGATGGGCGACAGGACGTAGAGGATCTGGGCGATCCACATCCCGCCGGCCGAGAGGACGAGCATCCGCTTGTCGCGGTCGAGCGTGTTCCACCAGTCGCGCATGGCTTCCCCGGGGAAGAGGCGTGCGGTCGTCGTACGACCGACGCTCCTCCCCTATTGCATCGAGGCGCGGATCTCATGTTGCCGCGCTCACACCCCGGGACGCGCCGCCCAGTCCCGGACGAGCCAGGCGAGGCGGGGGCCCAGCTCGGCGGCGCGGTGGAGGCGCAGGTGCTGGCCGGGGCCGTAGGTGCGGTCGCGGTCGTCGGGAGCGGCGGGGGCGACGGTGAGGGTACGGGTGCGGCAGCCGGCGGCCCGGGCCTGGCGGAGGGCGTCGGCGGTGTCGGCGCGGGCGTGCTCGCCCTGGTAGCGCCAGTCGCCGGTGTCGAGGGGGCGGCCGTCGGAGAGGAGGATGAGGAGGCGGGTGCGGGCGCCGGTGGCCTGGAGGGCCCGGATGCCGTGGCGCACGGCGGCGCCGTCCCGGTTCTGGCGGCGGGGCAGCAGGCCCCCCACGCGGGCGCGGGCCTCGCGGTTCCAGGGGTCGGAGAAGGCCTTGGCGACGGCGATCCGCACGTCCTGGCGGCCGTGGCCGGAGAAGCCATGGATGGCGAGGCTGTCCCCCGCGGCGTCGACCCCCTCGCCCAGCAGCAGGAGGGCCTCCTTGAAGACGTCGACGATCCGGACGCCGCCGGGAAGGACCTCGCGGGTGGAGCTGGAGAGGTCGACGAGCACGAGGCACGCCACGTCGCGGCCCACGCGGCGGGAGGCCCGGTGGACGCGACCGGGGGGGAGGCGGCCGGCGCGGCGATCGGCGTGTTCGTCGATGGCCGCGTCCAGGTCGATGTCGGGGCCGTCGTGGAGGCGCCGGGCGGGGCGGGCGCCGTCGGGGCGCAGCGCGGCGAAGGCCCGGCGGAGCTGGCGCACCCAAGGGGCGCGCTCCCGGAGGACCCGCGCGGCGAAGGCCGGGGGCAACATCACCCCGTCCTCGGCGGCGAAGAGGGCGTCGCCGGCG
>CAZPJM010000564.1:0-1532 GCA_964586865.1 uncultured Enterobacteriaceae bacterium | reverse complement strand
GCCCCCGGACGACTTCGACGAGGAGCGGCTGTAGGCGCCCGGAAGCAAAGGGACGGTCGATGTGCCGGACCTCTCCGAACCCATGTGGTCGATCGCGGATGCGGTCGCCGACGTCTCGCAGGTGACCGGATCCTCCTCCGAGGAGGTGCTGACGACCCGACGAGGACCCGGCGGCAACCCCGCCAACTGGCTGGCCGCGTGGTGGATGAGCCGCCACTGCGGCATCGATCACGGCACCATCGCGCGGGCTCTGGGGACCAGCCACTCCGGGGTCAGCAAGCGGATCCGCAGGATCGAGGACCGAAAGCTCGACGATCCGACCATCGGCCGCTGGGTCGCGTTGCTGCTCGGACACGACGACGTGGACTGAAGCCAGGGGCCCGAGGTGCAGGGGGAGATGCCTGACAACGCCACCACCGTCCCCGCTCACCGCCGGCGCCTCAGGAGCACCAGCGTGATCCACGCCAGCACGCCCGTCGTGGGCAGGGGTGCGGTGGCGCACGCGCGGGAGCCCGTGAGGCGATCTTCCCCGGGGCAGGCGTCGCCGATCCCGTCCCCGTCCGAATCGCGCTGGTCCGGGTTGAACTCGCCGGGGCAGTTGTCACATTCGTCGCCGACCCCATCACCATCGGCGTCGCCTTGCCCGGAATTCTCGATGTCCGGGCAGGTGTCACAGAGATCGCCCACGCCGTCGCAGTCGGCGTCCTCCTGCAAAGGATTGGCGAGCGCCGGGCAATTGTCGCACCTGAACGACCGATAGGTCCCGTCCAGGTCCCCGGTACGCGGCAGCTGCACCGTGCCCGCGATCAGCCCGTCGCCATCCACGTCGGTCGGGGCGGTCGGCACGAGGCAGGCGTATACGGGGTAGCCGTGGAAGTGGTCGTCGAGGGTGCCGAGGTCGTACCCGTCACACCCGGGCCGGCCCAGGTCGATGGGCGAGGCGTCCTCGGCCGGGATTCCGTCGCAGTTCAGGTCCACGATGGGGGCATCCAGGCCGCATTCGGCCCAGGCGAGAGAGGCCAGCACGAGGATCACAGCGCTTCTCCGGTCACGGGGTGAGCATCGATGTCGACGAATTCGGGATCGAGCACCAGCCGCACCTCGACCCGGCGGTTCGCGGCAGCTTCGGTGGCCTCCCGCGGTGCCACCTCGCCGACCGGGCGAAGGACCAGCCGCTCCGGTGCGATCCCCTCATCGAGGAGGCGGCGGTGGATGGCGTCGGCCCGGGCCAGGGAGAGGCGGTAGTTGTGGCCGTGCTCCCCCTCGGCCGAGGCGTGACCCTCGATGAGCAGGGGCGCCAGGTCCGGTCTCCCCAGGAGGATGGGGATCAAGGCTTCCAGCTCCCGCTGACTCTCTTGGACCATCGTGCTCGTCCCCTGCTCGAAGAGCAGCGTGATCAGGAGGAAGCTGGGCATCGGCCCCTCGGCATCGAGGCCCTCGGGCGGGCCGGCGCTGGGCCCGGTGCCCTCGGACTCGTCGGGGCTGCCGGGGACCTCTCCGCCGGGGTCCGGCTCCGGGGGGTCGACGCTGGG
>CAZPJM010000563.1:0-1540 GCA_964586865.1 uncultured Enterobacteriaceae bacterium | reverse complement strand
CGCACCTGCGGCGCCTGGTGGCCCACGGCCGGGGCGAGGCCCGGGGGTGGGGCCGGCGGCGGCTGCGCGAGCTCCGGGAGGCGGCAGATCCGGCGGCGGACGCGGGAGCCTCCCCGGGGCGGGGCGGCGTGGATCCGGATCGGGTGGACCGGGTGATCCGCGGTCCCGCCGAGGACGCCTACGAGCGGGCCCGCCGGGAGGTCACGCCGCTGGCACGTCCCCTGGCCGAGGCCCTGCGGCGCCTGAGCCGGCCGGTGGACCGCGCGGGATGGACCGCCGGCCACCCCACCGGCACGCGGCTGGATCTGGACGCGGCCCGCCGGCTCGAGACCGACCCGTCCCGCTGGGAGGCGCTGTGGCGCCGCCGCACCGTCCCGCGGCACCGGGATCCGGCGGTGCTGGTGCTCCTCGATCTGTCCGGCTCCATGGCGGGTCCCCCGGCCGGGCTGGCCTTCCGCGGTGTGGTCCTCTTGTGCGAGGTGCTCGACCTGCTCGGCATCCCGGCCGGGGTCTGGGGCTTTCAGGACGTCCCCATCCCGGGTCAGGACCTGGGCGGCCCCCTCGACGCTGCCACGAGGCGCCGGCTCTCGTCGCTCCTCCTCGAGACCGAGGGGCGAAGGCCCGGGGGGCGGAACCGCCCCGAGCACAACCACGACGGCCCCGTCCTCGAGGCGGCGATCCGGGCCCTGGCCGACCACGGGGCCCGCGCGCCGTGGCTGCTGGTCCTGTCCGACGGGTTGCCCTCCGGGCCGCCCCCCGACCCCCTCGAGGCCGTCTCCCGGGCCCTCGACGAGGCGCGACGAGCCGGGGTGCGCGTGGTGGGGATCGGCATCGGTCCCGGCACCGAGACGGTGGCGCGGGTGTACCCGGACGCGGTGGCGGTGCCGGCCCTCGAGGCGCTGCCGCTGGCGCTGGCCGGGGTCGTCGATAGACTGGTGCGGTCCACGTGGGCCACCGGGGAGGTCGCGTGATCCACCCAGCGGCGCTCGATGCCTGGGAGCGGGCCACCGGCCTCGGGCTGGTCCGTCCCGAGGCCGGGGCGTGGACCTCCCTGGCGGCCATCCTCCCGGCGAGGCTGTGGGTCGCCCGCACCCCCGAAGGCCTCCCCCTGCTCGACCCGGGCCTGCTCGCGGCGCTGGTGCGCGCCGCCGGGATGCCGGTTCACGACGGTGCCACCCCGGCTCTCCTGGCGGCCCATCCCCTCGCGGCCCCCCAGGAGCCGGCCGTGCTCCTCCTGCGGGTGCTCACCGAGGGAGGGCCGTGGGTGCGGGAGGCGGCGCTCCGGACCCTCGCGGCCTGGCCGGACGATGTCGATCTCGCCGCCGGGCTGCCCGATGCGGTGCTGCGATCCCTGGACGATCCGGACCCGACGGTGCGGGCGGCGGCCTGGGCCGCCTCGGGTCGGATCGGCGGCGAGGCGCTCCGGCGCTCGGCCGTCCACCGCGACACCGACCCCGACGGCGACCCGGAGGTGGCCCGAGCCCGGGTGCGCGCGGTCGGGCGGCTCGGGCTGGCCGAGGCCTTCCTGGCCGCCCGCTCC
>CAZPJM010000562.1:0-1552 GCA_964586865.1 uncultured Enterobacteriaceae bacterium | reverse complement strand
TGGCACCCGGCCTGGCCGCCCGCTGGGTGGGGCTCGTCACCCCCATCACCAACGACCTGGCCGTGCCCCTGGTCAAGGGCATGACCCAGCCCATCCTGGGCGACACCACGCGGGCGAAGGCGCTCTTCCCCGAGATCGAGCCCGTGAGCTACCGCCGGGCGGTGGCCCTGGCCCTGCGCCGCATCGACACGGACGACGTGGAGACGCGCTGGAGCGGGGCCCTTCCAGGTGGGGTGCCCTACACCCTCAAGGACGAGGAGGGGCTCATCCGCGAGCAGCAGTCCCGGGAGCTCCAGGTGCCCCCCGAGGCGGCGTGGCGGGCCATCCTGCGGCTGGGGGGCGAGCGCGGCTGGGGCCGGTGGACCTGGGCGTGGAAGCTCCGCGGTCGCATGGATCAGTGGGTCGGGGGCCCCGGCACCCGTCGGGGCCGCCGCGACCGGGACCAGCTCCTGCCGGGCGAGGTGGTGGACTTCTGGCGCGTCGAGGCCATCGAGCCCGCCGAGCGGCTCCTCCTCCGCGCCGAGATGCGGGTGCCCGGCAAGGCCTGGCTGGAGCTTCGGGTGGAGCCGTGGGCCGGCGGGTCCCGCGTGACCCAGACCGCGCTCTTCGAGCCCAAGGGGCTGCGGGGTCTGGCCTACTGGTGGGCCCTGTACCCGGTGCACCTGCCGGTCTTCGCCGGGCTCCTGGACCAGGTGGCCCAGGATGCGGCCAGCCTGGTGGAGGGGCCGGTGGCCGCGCCGGACGGCCCCGACCTGGACGGCGCCGCCGCGGTGCCGGCGGTTGTCGCACCCTCCGACGGGTCCTAGGAACTCTGTGTGGGTTGCAGGCCTGCAACCCGGACCGGATTCCCCGCACCTGCCATGAGCACCGACCCCTCCGCCGACGTGGACCGCCCACGACCGGCCCCCGACGCCGCCGAGACCGGCCCCTCCCTCGACGACGCCCCGCCCAGCGACACCGGCCCCCTGGGCGCGGTCCATCCCGCCCCCGATGCGAGCGAGGCCATCGCCGTCGACCTCATCCAGCGCGAGGATGGCTGGCACGTCGAGACCGAGCGGGACGTCTTCTCCCCCACCGTCCACGCCCACCTGGAAGACGCGGAGCTCTACGTGCGCCAGCAGGCGGGCCGCCACGGTCGCGCCGTGATCCTGCGCCGCCAGCCCATGCACGGTGGTGCGGTCCCGGAAGGCCGCGTGGACCTGGCCCACGGCACCGAGGTGCCGGAGGGTCCCGAGCTCCACGAGGACGCCCATGCCCCCGAGATGAGCGACGACGTCGACCCGACCGCGGCCGCCGACGTGGCCGACGGCGGCGAGCGCCGCTGACGCCCCCACGGGGCGCACCCTTCCGGGCCACCGCTGGCGGCGCTATCCTGGCCGCTGGAGGTGAGCCCCGTGGATCGGACCGCCCTGCTCGGCCTGGCCGGTGTCGCCGTGGTGGGCGTCGGCCTGGCCGCCGCCCTCTTCGCCATGGCCCCGGCCCCGCCGGCCTCCCCCGCCGCGCCCGTGGCCCTGCCCGAGCCCATCGCCCCGGTGGAGGCCGGCGGGGCCGG
>CAZPJM010000561.1:0-1557 GCA_964586865.1 uncultured Enterobacteriaceae bacterium | reverse complement strand
TTCACGTGACTGGAGTTCAGACGTGTGCTCTTCCGATCTGGTGCTGCGGGACCAGGGGCACCGCGACGAGGCCCGGATCCTGGCCGGGCAGGCCTGGGCGAGGGCCACCGGGCCGGGCTCCCGCGACGGCCTGGTGGCGGCCACGACCATCCGAGCGCTGTTGGCGCTGGACGACCGGGACGTGGAGGGCGCCGGGGCGGCCGTGCGCCGGGCCCGGGCCCTCGGGGCCGGACACCCCTCCCTGGACCTGCTGGAGGGGCTGGTGGGCATCGAGCGCGACACCCCGGAGTACCGCGCCGCGGCCCGGATCGCCCTGGAGCGGGCCCTGTCCCGCGAGGGCGAGGCCCTGCTGGAGCCGCCGCTGGAGGGTGCCACCGGTGATGCGGCCCGGGTGGCGCTGGCGACCCTGGCCCTGGCCGAGGGCGAGGTGGCGCGGGCCGAGGGCCACCTCTCGGCCTGCACGGGGATGCGGGGCCGTGGGCTCCCGGCCCGTCTGCTGCGATGCGAGGCCGATCTGCGGGCGGGCCGGGCGGAGGAGGCCCTCCGGGCGCTCTCCAAGCTGCTGGAGCACGCCGCCGCCGATGGCTGGACCCTGGCGGCGGTGGCCGCGTCGGCCCTGGACCGGACGGGGGATGCCCTGGCCTTCCTGGACCGGGCCGAGGAGCGCGCTGTGGACGGCTTCATCGCCCCGCATCGCCGCCGCCTCCTCTGCGCGGTGCGGGCGCGCCTGGCTGCGGGGGCCGTCCTGGGCCACCTGGGGCGCGACGTGGACGCCGTCGAGGCCCAGGATCCCCTCGCCGAGGGCGAGGCCGCCGCCGAGGCCGGCGATCTGGAGCGGGCCCACGCCCTGCTGGTGACGGCCCTCCGGCAGGATCCGGCGTCGGTGACGGCCTGGACGGACCTGGCGGTGGTGGCGCACCGCGCCGGGGCGGGCGAGATGGCGGCGCTGGCCCTCCGCACCGCGGTGGAGCTGGCGCCCGATCAGGGCGACCTCCGGGTGCAGCTCGCCGTGGTCCTCGAGGAGATGGGCCTGCTGGGCGACGCCGCCTCCCAGGCCCGTCAGGCCCTCGACGACGCCGAGGTGGGCGTGGAGGCGCGAGGCCTGCTCGACGCGCTGGGGGTGGAGGGGGCTCCGCAGCCGGTGGTGGCCATCGACAGCCGCCGCGACGGCACCGTCCTGGCCGCCTGGGTGCGCCGGGCCGGCGGACGACCCCTGGTCGTGGCGCCCTCCCTGATCGCCGCCCTGGGGGGCGGGGCCCGCGGTCGCCGCTCCTGGCTGGCCCTGGCGCGGCCCGCCCTCATCCTGTGCGACGACCCCATCCGGTGGCGCCGTGCCCCCGCCCCGGTCCTGGCGGTGCCCCCGGCCTCCGCCACCCCCGTGGTGGAGGTGGCCGACGGTGAGCCGCCGGCCTCCCTCCCCGCCGACGGGCCCGCCCCACCGGCGCCCCGGCAGGCTCGAAACTCCGGGTTCGGACGGCTTGCGGTCGATGCACGCCGGCGAGGCGCCGGTGGGGCGGAAACGAATCGCGGGGAGGCGCAGCCCGCCTCCCCGCGTGG
>CAZPJM010000560.1:0-1557 GCA_964586865.1 uncultured Enterobacteriaceae bacterium | reverse complement strand
GGACCTGTTCCGCGCCCGGATGCTGGCGGCCCTCGACCGGTGGGAGGAGGCGGAGGCCCGCCTCGAGGCGTGGATCGCCGCCCACCCCGACGACGCCGAGGGGCGGGTGCTGCTGGCCCGGGCCCGGCGCTTCGAGGCCGATCTGCCCGGCGCGTGGAGGGCCCTCGAGGGGCTCGGGCCCGGGGGGCTGGTGGACGAGGGCGAGATCGTCGCGGCGGTCAACGGGCTCACCCTGGAGGGCCGTCACGACGAGGCGCTGGCCCTGGCCGGCGCCGCCATCGATGCCCGCCCGGACGAGGCCGACGCCCATATCGCCCTCGCGGATGCCCACCTGGCGGGCGGCCGCCCCGAGGATGCCCGCGCTGCGCTCCTCCACGCCGCCGACCGGATGCAGAACCCGGACGGCTTCCTGCTCCGGCGGGCCCGGGTGGCCATGGCCCTCGGCGATCGTCACGGGGCCCTGGCCCTGGTCCGCCGCCTGGTCCGCCTCTACCCCACCGAGGGCAAGTTCCTCTGGTACTACGCCATGCTGATCCAGACCGCCGACGAGGCGGCCACCCTCCGGGCCGACGCCCGTGAGGCGGTGGGTCGCCTGCACCCGGACCTGCGGCCGCTGGACTTCCTGGTGGGCACCCACCACCTGCTCGGCGACGACAAGCTCGTGAGCGCCTACCTGGACGAGGGCCTGGGCCAGGCCTGCGATCCCATGGAGATCCACCCTCCCAGCCAGGACAACTGCGTGGCCTGGTTCCACGCCCTGGCCGGCCGCCACCTGGACGATGCCCTCGAGCGGGTGGAGCGCGCCCTCGCCGCCGAGGGGCCCCGCAGCGACTACCTGGACACGAAGGCGGTGGTCCACCTGGCCCGCGGCGAGCTCGAGCAGGCCCACGAGGCGGCGGTCCGGGCCGCTCGGCTCATGCCCGACGATGTCTACATGCTGTGGCAGGTGGAGCGCATCGAGGCCCTGCAGCGCCAGGCCGGCGTCTCGCTCACTCCCTGATCGCCCCCCGACCGTCGCCCGACGGGGCCCCGGGGCCGCGCTACACTCCCCTCCCCGTCCGAGGGACGCCCCGGCGCCCCTCGGGGGTCGTCCTGCCCCGAACGCCCGCTGCCCGAGGCCACCGTGCTCTCGATCCTCCTCGCCTGCCTGGCCCTGGCCGGTCCGCCCGGCGCCGCCGAGGGCGCCGATGCCACCGCGGCCCCCATCCCCGAGACCGCTCGGGTGGTCAAGGTCTACGATGGTGACACCTTCACCCTCGACACCGGCGACAAGGTCCGCCTGCGGTGGGTGAACACGCCCGAGCGGCGGCCCCCCGAGCCCTACGCCGACGAGGCCCGTCGCCTGGCCGAACGACTGGTCATGGGCCGGACCGTCCGGCTCCTGGTCTCGGGCGAGGACGCCCGGGACGGCTACGGCCGCCTGCTGGCCGGCCTGCAGGTGGGCCGCGAGAACCTCTCCATCGAGCTCATCGAGGCGGGCTACGGGCACGTCTTCATCATCCCGCCCGAGGACACGGACATGGCGCCCTTCCTGGCGGCCCAGGGCCGCGCCCGGCG
>CAZPJM010000559.1:0-1559 GCA_964586865.1 uncultured Enterobacteriaceae bacterium | reverse complement strand
GGGCGGCCTGGGCCTGGGTGGGGGCGGCGGGTCGGGCGATGGGCAGGGGCTGGCCGGCGAAGGCCTCGAGGACCACGTGGAAGTTGGTCCCCCCGAAGCCGAAGGAGCTGACCCCGGCCCGGCGAATGCCGTCCGGCGGGTCGGGCCAGGGCTCGGCCACGGTCTGGACCCGGAGCGGGACGGCGTCGAAGGGCACGTCCTCTCGACCTTCCCGGAAGCCCAGGCTGGGTGGGTACACCTCCTCGTGGAGGGCGAGGGAGGCCTTGATGAGGGCGGCGGCGCCGGCGGCCGACTTGAGGTGGCCGATCATCGACTTGACCGAGCCGACCCGCATGGGTCCCCGCTCCCCCCGACGCCCCTCGCCCACGAACGCGGCGAGGGTCTTGAGCTCGACGCCGTCCCCCACCGAGGTCGAGGTGCCGTGCGCCTCGATCAGGTCGACGGTGGCCGGATCCACCGCCGCCTCGGCGTAGGCACGCTCGAGGGCGAGCCGCTGTCCGACCGGGTTGGGGGCGGTGATCCCCTTGCCGCGGCCGTCGCTGCTGGCGCCGATGCCGCGGATCACGGCGTAGACCTTGTCGCCATCGCGGACGGCGTCGTCCAGGCGCTTGAGGACCAGCACACCCACGCCTTCGCCCATGACGAAGCCGTTGGCGCCCACGTCGAAGGGGGTCGAACGGTCGGGCGAGAGGGCGCCGATCTTGCAGAACTTGACGTAGGTCGCCACGTTCATGGACCGGTCGGCCCCTCCGGTGATGGCGATGTCGAAGTCCCGGTCCTGCAGCCCCTTCACGGCGGCCTGGACCGCGGCCAGGGAGGAGGCACAGGCGGCGTCGGTGGTGAAGTTGGGGCCGCGCAGGTCGAAGGCGTTGGCGATCCGACCGGCGATGACGTTGCTGAGCTCCCCGGGCATGGAGTCCTCGGTGATCTCCGGCAGATCGTCCTTCCACGCCGCCTCGAGGGCCTGGAGGGCGGCCTCCCGATCGGCCTCCGGCAGGGCCTGGAGGGCCGGCAGGTCCTGGAGGCGGGCGCGCATGGCCGGCCAGGCCACGCGCTGGGCGTACTGATCCTTGAGCTCGCCGCCCAGGCTGTTGCCGAGGATCACGGCGCAGCGCTCCCGGTCGAAGTCCCGGCCCGCGTCGTCGCGCTTGCCCGTCTTGAGGCCCGCATCGCGGAGGGCCTCGTCGACGGCGTGCAGGGTCACCTGCTGCACCGGGTCCACCTGGCGCGCCACCTTGGGCGGGATCCGGAAGCGCTTGCTGTCGAAGACGAAGTCGGTGATGAAGCCGCCGATCCGCGTGTAGGTCTTGTCGGGGGCGGAGCGGTCGGGGTCGTAGTAGAGGGCCGGGTCCCAGCGGTCGCGGGGCACCTCGACGATGGCGCTGACGCCGTCCTGGATGTTCCGCCAGAAGGTCGGCACGTCGCCGGCCCCGGGCATCTTGCATCCGAGGCCGACGATGGCGATGGCGGGGGATCCGGTGGGCTCGGGCACGAGGGACTCCGGGGCGGCGGTGCGGGCCCCCACCATTGCCAACGTCACCCACAAGAAGGGCGACCAG
>CAZPJM010000558.1:0-1573 GCA_964586865.1 uncultured Enterobacteriaceae bacterium | reverse complement strand
ACCTCTACTCGCAGACCATGGGGGACGGGTTGTCGATCAGGAAGGATGTCTCGCCGGTAGGGTAGTCGATGGCGCAGTCCTGGCCCGGCCAGGCGTCCTTCCCGTCGCGCTCGGGCTCGTCGAAGCTGATCCGGAAGCTGTCCGTCGTGGGCATCCAGATCTCGCCGTCGACCGTCATGTCGGGCACCCCCACGTCGGCCT
Source organism: uncultured Enterobacteriaceae bacterium (assembly GCA_964586865.1). Taxonomy (GTDB): domain Bacteria; phylum Myxococcota_A; class UBA796; order UBA796; genus REDI01. Next base: position 1,372 of record CAZPJM010000558.1, on the reverse strand, counting down.
CCGGGAGAGCGAGGGTGAACTTGATGGGGTTGCTGGCGGTGTTCGAGTTGTCGATCTCGAAGTAGGCGGTGTGGAAGTCGAGCGTCGCCTCTCCATCGAAGACCTCCATCCCGCTGCTGTCGTCCAGGGTGCAGCGGGTTCCGGCGGCGTTCTCGATGATGAAGGTGAAGTCCTCGGCGTGCAAGCTGACCCCGCTCACCGGGTGGTTGAGGACGCGGACAGACCTAGCTCGGTTATCACTGTCCGTCGTATCGTACGTCCCCGAGAAGCCCTGGTCGAGCCCATTGATGGGCGTCGAGCGCGTGATGCCGATCTCGCCATCGCCGCGCTCCGGGATGCCGATCAGCAGGTCCGGGAGCTCGTTGAGCTGGAGGTCGGCCACGCCCAGGACGGCACCGAAGTCATCGCCCGCGGCCGGGCTGACCGGCAGCACCTGGGTGAGATGGACGTCGCGATACGCGCCGTCGGTGGCGCCGTGGCGTGGGAGGATCCGCGGCCCGGCCTCGCTGGCCCGGAACACGGTGACGGTCCCGGACTCTGTCGAGGAGACATCGGTGTACTCGACCCAGGTGACGTTGTAGTCCGGGCGGAACCAGCCGGTGGGCAGCACCTCGGTGATGCCGTCCGCTTCGACCTCGCGACCGCCGGGCGTGCCGACGACGAGCTCGTGAGCGTTCGCGGCGTCACTGACACGGCTGCCGGTCGTGTCGAGGGGCGCGGCATCGAGCACGGCGATGGCCTCGCCGAAGCGCTGCTGGTCGGACGGCGACTGGGGAAAGGGATTCTCCCGGCAGTCGAGGGGGAAGAGGGTGTCCTGTGCAAGCGTGGTGCCCGAGTCCTGGAACCCGACCCAGCACACCGCTCCCGCGTCACCACGCTGCCCCGGCACCCCGATGGCGAGCAGGCTCCGGGGGTGGCCGATGGCCAGCGGACCGGCCGCCAGCGAGAAGCCGAAGGAGTCCGGTACGGTCGCGCCGGTGAGGTTGGTCTGGAGCGTCACCACCTGGGTGGTGTCGATGTAGGGGAAGGCGGCGGCACCCAGGACCACCGTGACCCGGCCGGGGACCGGGCCAGTCCCGGGCTCGCCGATGATGAGCTCGGGGAGGCCATCCCCCGTGAGGTCGTGGGCAGCCAGGCTGTGGCCGAAGTCGCCCAGGGTGCTCGCCAGCCCCAGCGAGGCCGGGGTGACTCTCTCGAGGGTGGTCAGGGTGTCGGAGAACGGCGTCGCGGTGTCCGGCGCTCCTAGCCCGCATCCCTCATGACGCGCTCTGCTGCGCGGGCGATCTGCCTGTTGCGCGCGGCCCTCTCTGTCGCTCTCTCGGTCGACGTGCCTCGGCACGCCTTCCCTCGGTCGCTCGTCGAGAACCGCGCT
>CAZPJM010000557.1:0-1610 GCA_964586865.1 uncultured Enterobacteriaceae bacterium | reverse complement strand
GAGGGCCGGCGGAGGGGTCGGGGCATTCTTCACGGGCCGGGCGGCCTCGCGCAACGTCACCGTGCGGCGCCGGGACACACCGGGTAGACCGCGGGGGTATGGCCCGGGTCCGAGACATCGTGGCAGAGGCGGTCCGAGGGGCCGCGCATCGGCTGGACGCCGACACCGTCCGCACCCTCTACGCGGCGGTCAGCGTGCCGGTCGACGTGGAGCGGGATCGCCTGAGGCGGGCCGGTCGGCCCTTCCTGGACCCGGCCCGGCCCGAGGCGCCCGAGGCGGCCGTGGTGCGGGCGACGGCCGAGCGCCTGGTGGAGCAGGCCACCTTCCGGGCCACCGCCCTCGGGGGGGCCGCGGGGCTGGGGGGTGTGGGGACGCTGCCGCCCGAGGTGGTGGCCACCCTGGTGGCCATCGTGCGGCTGGGGCAGCGCCTGGCCATCGTCTACGGCTTCGATCCCGACACGGACCGGGGCCAGGTGGCCCTGCGCCAGGCCCTCTCCGCCGGCCTCGAGGTCGAGCTGCCCCCGGCCGGTCTCCTGGGCCTGCGGGTGACCGACCTGCCGCGGGCCCTGGCCCCCCGGGTGGCGGGCCTGGTGACGGTGGACATGGCCGGGGCCCTCCTGCGCCGCACCGCCCGGCTGGTGGTGGGCCGGGTCGGGCGCTTCATCCCCGGGGTGTCGGTGGGGGTGGGGGCCATCGCGGGGCGGCACCGCATGCGGGCCGTGGGCCACCGGATGCTCGACGCCCTGGAGCGTCAGGCCGAGCTCCCCCTGGACCGACGGGCCGGCGTGGTCGAGGCCCTCGAGGTCGCTGCCCCCACGGGCGGGGATGGCTGATCGGGCCCCCGCCCGGCCGCCCGAGGTGGCCCGGGAGGACCTGCCGCTCCGGGATCTGCACGACCTGGTGCGCCTGGGGGCGGAGCGCGCCGAGGGCCTGCTGGCTCCGGCCGAGGCGGCGACGGTGCGCACCCTGCTCGCCCTGGAGGGGCCCCCCGGTCGTCTCTTCGCCCGATGGACCGCCCGTCGGCCGCCGGTCTTCCGGGTGGGGGACCGTCCCGTGCCCGGGGTCCTCGACCCGGAGGCGGCCGCGGACGCCCTCGTGGAGGCCGGCCTGGTGCTCGAGGGGGCCACCTGGATGGACCGGCTCGCCTGGGCGCGGGTGGACGAGCTGCGGCCGTGGTGCCGGGCGGCCGGGGTGGCGACCACCGGGCGGCGGGGCGATCTCCAGGCCCGCCTGCAGCGCTGCGAGCCGGTGCCGCCCGCCGCAAGGTGGGTGACGGTGGGGCCGGGGCGGCTGGTCCGGCGCCTGGAGCGCCTGGCCCTCCTCGAGGCCGAGGCCGACCGGGGCCTCCTGGTGGCCGAGCGGCTCGGCCATGTCCGCTGGCCCGACTACATCCCCACCCCTGGGCCGCGCCTGTTCCGCGACCGGGCGCACCTGCTCGGCTGGGAGGAGACCCTCGAGGCGCTGCTCGCCGACCGCCTCACCGTCGAGGCGGCCCTGGAGGCCCTCCGGTCGGGCCACGCCGACGCGCCCGGCGGCCTCTCCCTGCGCCGGCGCAGGGAGAGGCAGATCGGAAGAGCACACGTCTGAACTCCAGTCACGTGAAACGATCT
>CAZPJM010000556.1:0-1617 GCA_964586865.1 uncultured Enterobacteriaceae bacterium | reverse complement strand
ATCGTTTCACGTGACTGGAGTTCAGACGTGTGCTCTTCCGATCTGGGCTCGGCCACGATCGACCGCCACGGGCGGCGGGCGCAGCGGCTACTTGGCGGCGCGGTCCAGCGCGGCGGCCGGCATGGCCTCCCAGGTGGGCGGCAGGGCCGGGTCGATGGCCGGCCGGCCGGTCCACAGGGCGCGCACCACGTGAAGCAGCACCGTGAGGCCGCCCCAGGCCAGCCCCACCACCACGCCGGCGTCCACGATGCCGCGCCAGGGCTGGGGCAGGAGCCGCACCAGCAGGACCAGCCCCACCACGCCCAGGAGCACCCCCCAGGAGACGGCCAGCCGACGGCGGGTGGCGGCGAAGAGCCCCATGACGAAGGCCGGGGCGAGCAGGCCCGTGAGCCAGGTCGGACGGCGCGCGAGGGCCAGGGCCCGGGCCCCCACCAGGGGCGAGAACTTCTTCTGGAAGCCGCGGTAGCCCTCGGAGTAGGCCATGAAGCCCACCCAGGCGGCCAGGATGGCCCACTGCCACCAGGAGAGCCCCATGGCGACCGCATCGACGGCCTTGGGCGTCAGGGTCCAGAGGGCGCGGCCGAGCAGCGCCAGCACCCCGAGGGTGCCCCACGCCGCCAGCACGAGACCCAGGGGGGAGGGGCGCTGGTCCATGGGTCCGTTCTACCGTCGGGCCCCGGGCGCGTCGACCGGCTGCCACCGCGGGTGGCGGCCGTGGGCGGCCTGCCGGTCCGGGATAGGCGTGAGACCGCGGGAGGGTCGGTGCCGAGGCCAGGGGTCCAGGACGTGGGGCGCATGGCGTGGGCGTGGCTGCCCCCGCCGGTCCAGGTCGTCTTCCAGGTGGCGGGCTGGCTGTCCGGGCCCCTCTTCTTCGTGCTGGGCATCGCCTGGGATGCGCTGACCCTGGGCCGCATCGACAGCGTTGCCGACAATGCCTTCCTGGCCGCCTACCTGGCCGGGCTCTGCGCCGCCGTCGTCCTCGACCACCGCGCCCGGCGTCAGGCCCTGCCCGCCTGGCTCCAGCGCGGGGCCTGGGTCTACCCCCTGGCTGTCCAGTTCCTCTTCGGGGGACTGCTCTCGGCCTACGTCGTCTATTACGTCCAGAGCGCCAGTACCCTCCGCACCTTCGTCTTCCTCGGCCTGCTGGGTGTGGTGTCGGTGGCCAACGAGTTCCTCCAGCGGTGGGTCCGCACCGAGGCCCTGCGTCTGGTGCTCCTGCTGCTGGTGGCCTTCAGCTTCTTCCTGTTCTGGATCCCCGTGGCCACGGGCTACCTGGGGCGGGGAGTCTGGCTTCTGGCGGCGGCGCCGGCGGTGGCGCTCACCGGGGCGGTGCTGGTCCTCTCCGACCTGGACCCACGGGCGACCCTCCGGGCCGCCGGGGTGGCGGCACGGCAGGCCGGCGAGGGGATCGATGCGCTCTCCGACGGCGCCGATGACCTGAGCCGTCGGTGGCGGGGCGGCGGCTCGGCCGCGAGGGCCGCCGGGGATTCGGACGAGGGCGAGGCCGGCGAGCCCGAGGAGGAGCTGGAGCCCATCCCCCAGGACCGGGACCTGGCGGTGGACCTCTCCCACCCCCTCGACCTGGAGTCCCCGCCGCCCGAGCCCGACCCGCCCCCG
>CAZPJM010000555.1:0-1660 GCA_964586865.1 uncultured Enterobacteriaceae bacterium | reverse complement strand
GGGGCGCGGGGTCCGGGGGTGGCGGGAGGTCCGGCTCGGGGGCGGCCAGCACCCGATCGGTGCGCTGGAGCGGGTCGAACCAGCCGTCCACCGTGCGTCGGGCGGCGAGGAGGCCGGTCGCGCGGACGCCGTCCTCGAGGGCGCCCGAGGTGGCCACGAGGGCGTCGTGGCCCGGCAGGGTGTCGTGGGCCACCACCCAGCCGTGGACGTCCTCGGCCGACCACGCCACCAGGCCCACGCCCACGAGCCACGCCCCCAGGACCACCTGCCACGCGGGGGCCCACGCCCGCACGGTCCGGTCCACCACCCGATACTTGTCGATGACCCTGCCCATGGGCCCCTCTACCACGGGGGGAGGGCCGTGCGGGGGGATCGGCGCGCGCCGGCGGGCTACAGGCCAGCCCCGCGGGCGCCCCCGGCCCCCCGCGCGCCCCCACCGGAGGCTCCGTGCGCCGACTCACCCACCTCGCCACCCTCGAGAGCGCCGCCATCCACGTGATCCGCGAGGTCACGGCCGAGCGGGATCGCCCGGTGCTGCTGTTCAGCGGCGGCAAGGACTCGGCGGTCCTCCTGCACCTGGCCCGCAAGGCCTTCTACCCCGCACCCCTGCCCTTCCCCATCCTCCACGTGGACACGGGGCACAACTTCCCCGAGCTCATCGCCTTCCGCGACCGCATCGTCCGGGAGTTCCAGCTCCGGCTCGAGGTCGCCTCGGTCCCTGATGCCATCGCCGCCGGCACCCTCCAGGAGCTGCCCGGCGAGGGTCGGAACCGGCTGCAGACCCCGGTCCTGGTCGAGGCGCTGCGCAAGTACGACGCCGCCTTCGGTGGCGCCCGCCGCGACGAGGAGCGGGCCCGGGCGAAGGAGCGGATGGTGAGTCACCGCGATCGGCACGGGCAGTGGAACCCGCGGGCCCAGCGGCCCGAGCCCTGGACGCTCTACAACACCCGGATCCACCAGGGCGAGCACCTCCGTGTCTACCCGCTCTCCGACTGGACCGAGCTCGACATCTGGACCTACATCGCCCGCGAGGGCATCGCCCTGCCCTCGGTCTACTTCGCCCACACCCGCGAGGTCTTCGAGCGCGAAGGCTTCATCTACGCGGTCTCCCCCTGGCTCGAGCCGGAGCCCCACGAGCGCCGCTTCGAGGCGAGCGTCCGGTTCCGCACCGTGGGCGACATGACCTGCACCGGCGGTCTGCTCTCAGAGGCGCGGACCATCCGCGACGTCATCGCCGAGAACGTGGCCAGCGCCATCAGCGAGCGCGGCGTCGGTCGGGCCGACGACAAGGTCAGCTCGGCGGCCATGGAGGATCGCAAGGTCGAGGGCTACTTCTAGCCGGCACCCCTCGGCGGGCGCCCCCCGCCGAGGCCCCTCGGATCAGGACGGCAGGGTCCACTCCGAGAGCTCGGGCAGGGTGGGGTCGGCCTGGCGCAGGTGGTCGACGGCTTCCGGCAGGCTGGAGAGACGGGTCACGTCCGCGTCGGAGACGCTGTCGGTGATCGAGGCGAGGGCGTCGGTGACGCCTTCGAAGCGGCTCGGGACCAGCACGACCACCTGGCCCAGCTTGTCGTGGCCCACCAGGCCCACCGCCTGCTTGATGGCCTCGAGGGAGATCCCCTCGATGCCCTGCAGGCCTCGCTGGTCCTCGATGACGTGC
>CAZPJM010000554.1:0-1661 GCA_964586865.1 uncultured Enterobacteriaceae bacterium | reverse complement strand
CTCCGCCTCCTCCCACCGGTCGAGGGCCGCCAGCATCCGGGCGCGGAACAGGTCCCGCCCCGGCGCGTCGGCCCCGTGTCGCTCCAGATCCTGCTCGAGCAGGATCCGGTGTCCATCGAGCTGGCGGCGGGAGCCCCGGCTGCGCGAGAGGGCGATCCGCCCCCCCTGGGCGTCCAGGAAGACCCTGTGAGGGGCCAGGACCCGGTGCCCGATGAGCCCCCGGGTGGTGAGGGGCCCGCTGGCCCAGGCCCGGTCGTAGTCGAGCCACTGGGCCTGGACGTCCAGGTCGTGGGAGCGGCCGCCCAGGTCCACCTCGACCACGTGGATGCGGCGGGTCTCGCGCAGGAAGCGGCTGGGGGGCATGAACTCGCTGGCGCCGACGCCGTAGACCGGCTCCAGGCCCTCGGTGGCCGCGCTGGCGAAGGGCAGGCCGGTGGGGCCCGACAGGAGCAGGGCGCTGGCGCCGGTGTCCACCTGCAGGATGATGGTGTCCACCAGGGGCTCGCGGCCGGTGGTGGGGTCCTCGGCGGTGGTCAGCTCGATGGCGGCCTCGATGCGGTGGCCGTCGAAGTACAGCGGCTCCGCCCGCCGGGGCAGCCGGACCGTGCCGGGCCGGTGCAGGGTCAGGCGGTCCTTCGGGTAGTCGATCTCGAGGACGAAGCGCTTCCACGTCTCCATGCCCAGGATGCCGTCCAGGGGCATGAAGCCCGCCCGCTCGGGCACGCCCCGCACCCCCACCGCGAAGGGCAGGTCCCGGAGCACCGCCTCGCCCAGGCGGACCTCGGGCACCACGCCGAGGCCGGCGGTGGTCGCGCCCCCGAGCCCGGCCAGCCGAAAGGCGTCCTCGCGGACGGTGAGGTCCAGCCGCTCGGCCACCTCGCGGTGCAGCACGTTCACGTCGGCCCCCGTGTCGACCAGGAAGAGGCCAGGCTCGCCGTCCGACAGGGTGGCCTGGACGTAGATCCGGGGGCCGCCCTCGGAGGTGCGGAGCAGGTCGAGCTGCACCCGATCGGGACCCTCCCACTGGAGGTCCGGCGGCAGCACGGCCGGGTCGAGGTCGGGGACGCGGGGCCCGCAGGCGGCGAGCAGCAGCAGGGCGAGGACAGGGGCGCGCATGGAACTCCCAGGACAGCGTGTTCACCACGCGGCTGCCGCCAAGGGCCGCCCCACGTTAGCCGGCCGGGCGATGCCCCTCCCCGATTCCCAACATGACGCCCTCGTGGCGCACCTGGCCGAGCGCTTCCCGAGCTGGGGGGCCCGGGCCGAGGTGGCCCGCCGCGCGGGGCTGGGCGAGGCCCAGCTCTCGGGGGACCCGCGGGCCGTGTGGGGCGGCCTGATCCGCGCGGCCGAGGACCGGGACGGGCTGGCCGAGCTCCTGGGCGCCGCCGCCCGTCAGCGTCCCGAGGATGCCCTGCTGGCCAGGCTCCACGCCGAGGCCCGGGAGGGCACGCCCACCATCCCGCCGGCCGAGGACCCGCGCGCCTGGATCCGCAGTGCGGTCCTCGCCGGGGCGGTGGTGGTCCTGCTGGGGGTGGTCGCCCTGGTCGCCGACGGGCTCGGCCTCGGCACGCCCACGCCGGAGGCCACCGCCCCGGACCCGGCCCTCACCGCCGAAGCCGACACCCCCACCGCCGACGCCCCCGAAGCCGAGCCCGCCCCCG
>CAZPJM010000553.1:0-1691 GCA_964586865.1 uncultured Enterobacteriaceae bacterium | reverse complement strand
GCTCAGGCCGCTGACCGCCGCCGCTCAGGCCGCTGACCGCCGCCGCTCAGGCCGCTGACCGCCGCCGCTCAGGCCGCTGACCGCCGCCGCTCAGGCCGCCGTGGGCAGGGCCCGCTGCAGTCGGAGCAGGAGGCCCACATCGCCCTCGACCCGGACCGTGCCGTCGAAGAAGGCCCGCCGCCCGTCCAGCCGCCGGGTCACGAGGGCGAGAAAGCGCGGCAGGTCGCAGGCCAGGACCGAGTCGGCCCAGGGGTGCCGACCCGGGTCGATCTCGAGGCCGCCCGGGGTGCGGTGGAGGGTCCAGGTCCCGCCGCCCTCGCCCTCGACCTCGAGGGTGATGCGGACCTCTTCGGGGAGGGCAGGCGCGATCTCGGTGCGGATGGTGCCGAGCCAGTTGCCTACGTCGGCCACCCCGAGCGCCGACCGCACCGCTTCCGTCATCTCACACCCCTCGGGACCCTTGGCGCCCGCTCTCCTCGTAATCACCGGGGCGGGGGCCGTCACCCGTTCGACGGGACCGCGGTCCGACCCCGTCACGCGCGCCCAGAGCGAACCCCGCCGATGGCCCGGTCCTCGGGTTACCCTGCCGGGCGTCGCCCAGGAGGCTCCGTGGCCGACACCCCGCCCCAGCCCCTGCCGGTCTTCGTCATCAGCGACGGGACCGGCGAGACCGCCGAGAAGGTGGTCCGGGCGGCGCTGCGCCAGTTCCGCGGTCACGTGGTGCACGTGCAGACCTACAGCCGGGTGACCAGCCTGCCCCAGCTCCGCAAGCTCCTCCGCCGGGCCCACCGCAGCGGGGCCATGGTGGTCACCACCCTGGTCAGCTCCGACATGCGCGCCGAGGCCTCCCGCGCCGCCCACCAGGCCGGCTTCCGCCACATCGACCTGCTCGGCGCCCTCCTCGACCAGCTCGAGGGCTTCTTCGACGATGCCCCGGCCGAGGTCCCGGGCCTCCTCCACGAGGTGGACGACCGCTATTTCCGACGCATCGAGGCGGTGGAGTTCACCGTCAAGGCCGACGACGGCAAGGAACCCCGGCTGCTCCGCCAGGCGGATCTGGTCCTGGTGGGGGTGAGCCGCACCTCCAAGACCCCTCTCTCGACCTTCCTCGCCCACAAGGGCTTCAAGGTGGGGAACGTGCCCCTGGTCCTGGACCGCCCTCCCCCGCCCCAGCTCTTCGAGGTCGACCAGGAGAAGATCTTCGCCCTCACCATCGACCCCGAGATCCTCCGCACCATCCGGTGGGAGCGGCTGCGGGCCATGGGGCTCGGCAGCGACACCAACTACTCCGACATGGACTACATCCTGGCCGAGCTCGAGTACGCCGAGGAGCTCTTCCGCGGCAACCCCGAGTGGCCGGTCATCGACGTGACCAACAAGGCCCTCGAGGAGACCGCGGCCACCATCCTGCGGGTCCTGCAGCAGCGCGGCCAGGGGCAGGGGCCCGGCGACGTGGGGCAGCTGTGAGGGGACGCCCCCACCACGCCGCTCCGGACCTCTCTCCCGGGGTGGAGGCGACGTGATCGGCTCGACCCTCGACAAGTACGAGGTGCTTCAGAAGGTCGGCGAGGGAGGCATGGCCACCGTCTACCGGGGCCGGCACACCACCCTTGGCCGCAACGTGGCCATCAAGGTGCTCCACCCCCACCTCTCCTCCTCCACCCGCAACCGGAAGCGCTTCGCCCGGGAGG
>CAZPJM010000552.1:0-1695 GCA_964586865.1 uncultured Enterobacteriaceae bacterium | reverse complement strand
CCGGGGTGCCCCCCCTCGAGATCCGCCTCCACACCGCCCCCTCCGGGGAGCCTCGGGTGAATGTCCCGGGCCACCCCGGCGTGGCGGTGAGCCTCTCCCACCGCGAGGGCCGGGCCGTGGCGGTGGCCAGCCGGACCGGGCGGATCGGCGTGGACCTCGAGCGCGTCGAGGAGCGGCCCGCGAGCTTCGTCGAGACCTGGCTGACCGAGGAGGAGCGGGCCCTGGTGGGGGACGACCCCCGGCGGATCACCATCGCCTGGTCGGCCAAGGAGGCCGTGCAGAAGGCCCTGGGCGAGGGCATGGCCGTGCCTCCGGGCGACATCCGGGTGGGCGCCATCGACCCGGAAGGCCCGGTACGGGTGACGCTGCACGGCCGCGCCGCGGCCTGCCACGCCGCACTGGGTGGCGGCGAGCTGGTCCTGACCTGGCGCCCCGAGGGCGACGAGGACGTGCTGGTCGAGGCGCGCCTGGCCGCCTGAGGCCGACCCACGCTTTCCAGCGACCCGGGCGGGATGGCAGGATCCCGCCATGAGCGGCTCTCTCGACACCCGCCCCCAGGACGCCCAGCTCGCCACCGGCCCGGTGCGGGTGGTGTCGGTGGCGTCCGAGGCCGACCGGCTGCGGTGGGGGATCGGCTTCGTCGGCGCCTACCAGACCGTCTTCGCCGGGGCGCCCTACCTGGAGCGCTTCACCCCCGACGAGGTGGACGGCCGCTGGCGCCGCCTCACCGGGCTGCCCCACCACCTCACCCTGGTCGCCGTCACCCCCCGAGACCAGGTGGTGGGCTTCGCCATGGGCCTCCCGCTGCGCCACCAGCGCGACGTCTGCACACTGCTCGCCGGCCTGGTCGACGTGGACACCACCTTCTACTTCGGCGAGCTGGGCGTCCTGCCCGAGTGGCGCGGCCAGGGCCTGGGCCGGCGCCTGATGCGGGATCGCCTGAAGCGCCTGCCCCGGGATCGCTTCCCCGATGTGGTGCTCCGGGTCTCGGCGTCCCACGCGAGCGACCTGTCGCTGTACGAGGCCATGGGCTTCCAGCGCATGGGCGTGCACATGGACGTGCCCAACCTGCGAACCGATGGCCGTGTGCGCACCGACCGCAGGATCGTCCTCCACAATGCGGCATCGCAGGTCCGGGTGGACGACGCGCCCGCGGTGCCATAGTCACGCGGCGGCGTGCGGGCCGCCCTCGCCGGACGGCCTGTCCCCAGAGTTGTCCACAGGACGGCGGCGCCCATCCACAGGCGGACCCGCCGCGCGATCATCACGGGACCCTGCCGTCAGGGCTCGTCCGTGTCGGGTGTATCCCCCTCCCCACCCAGGTACCCCAGCGCACGCAGGCCCTGACGCGTGGCATCGGAGAGGTGCACCTCCCGCCGTGGCGGCGCCGAGTGATCCCACAGGCCCAGCCAGGTTGTCAACAGTCCACGGAGGCCCTCGGGCCCGGTGAAGGCCTCCGGGTCCCGACGGCGCGCCGGAGTCCGAACCAACGTCGCCGTCGGGGTCCGGATCGACCGTGGAAGCGAGAGGTTGTTCCACACACCTTCGGGTTCCCGGCCCCGGTTCCGCGTGGCCTCCTGAAGCACCACCCAAGCTGGCCTGTCGGGCCACCCCTCGCTGTCCCACACGGGACCCGGACGGATCATGGGCCATAGATCGGGTACCGTCCCAAGGGTCCGGTCGAGCCCGGCCAGC
>CAZPJM010000551.1:0-1708 GCA_964586865.1 uncultured Enterobacteriaceae bacterium | reverse complement strand
ACACGCCGCCCCAGTACTCCTTCTCGACCACGAGGGTGCGGATGCCGAGCTGGCCGAGGCGGATAGCACAGGGATAGCCGCCGGGACCGGCGCCGATGACGATGGCCTGGTACTGGGTCTCGCTCATGGGAAGACAGCTCCCGCGGGCCGGGCCCGCTGGTTCGGGGTTCGGATCAGGCGTCGGCCCGCGCGACCGGATCGGCGCCCGGGGTGAGGGTGGCCACGAGGACGTGGGGACCCCCCGCCTCGCGAGCCCGGGCCACGGCCTCGCGCACGGCGTGGGCGCGGGTGCCGTCGACCTCGGTGATGGGCAGCTCCCAGGCCCGGGCCAGCGCCTCCGGGCGGGTGGCGGCCTGGGGCCCGAGGGGGGCCTCGTCGCCGAGGGGCCACACGGTCACCAGGAAGATCACGGGGGCGCCATGGCGGGCCGCCAGGTCGAGGGCCTCGGCGAAGGCCCCGTCGGCGACGGAGCCGACGCCCAGGTGGACCAGGGTGGGGCGGCCGCTGCCGTGGGCGAGACCCACCGCGTGGAGCGCGCGGGTGGCCGGGGAGGCGGTGGGGGGGGCCATCTTGTAGGGTCGCGCGCCTCGGAAGCCGTCGATCAGGCGGTCGGTCCCGACCCCCCGCAGCACGGCGCCGGCCCGCTCGCGCAGGCCGGGGACCCACCAGTCGCCGCGCTCCAGGCCCTCCAGGGCCCCCACGACGACGGCCTCGAGCCCCGAGATGGGCAGCGGGAAGGGGCTGGGGCCGGCCGCCATGAGCGCGGCATCGGCCTGCTGGACGGTGCGGATGGCGTCGGCGAGGCTCACGACAGCTCCACGAGCAGCTCGGCCGGATCCTCGAGGAGGCCCTTGAGCCGGCGGGTGAAGCGCGCCGCCACGGCCCCGTCGATGATGCGGTGATCGAAGGAGGGGGAGAGGTTGAACATCTTGCGCACCACGATCTCGCCGTCGATGACCACGGCGCGGTCGCGGATGGCGTTGACACCCAGGATGGCCACCTCGGGCACGTTGAGGATGGGGGTGGCCAGCACCCCGCCGATGTTGCCCACGCTGGTGATGGTGAAGGTGCCGCCGCGCAGCTCGTCCAGGCTGGCGCGGCCCTCGCGGGTGCGGCCGGTGAGCTCGGCCAGCTCGGCGGCCAGGTGGAGGATGGACTTCTGCTCCACGTTCTTGACGACCGGCACGAAGAGCCCCTGCGGGGTGTCGGTGGCGATGCCCATGTTGTGGTCGCCCTTGACGGTCAGCTCATAGGCCTCGTTGTCCATGGTGGCGTTCACGTTCGGGAAGTCGCGGAACGCCACCGAGCAGGCCTTCATGATGAAGGGCAGGTAGGTGAGCTTGATGCCGCGCTCGGCCGCCTTGGCCTTGAGGCGCCGCCGCACCGCCACCAGCTCGGTGGCGTCCACCTCCTCCACGTAGGTGAAGTGGGGGGCCGTCTGCTTGGCAGCGAGCATCTGCTGGGCGATCTTGCGCCGCAGTCCGATGATCTTGACCTTCTCCTCGTGGCCGGAGGGGGTGACCTGGGGCAGGGCGGGGGGGGCCTTGGCACCCGGGGCCGGCTGGGAGGGGGCCGAGGGCGCGGGCCCCTGCTCGTGGGCATCGAGGTCGGAGCGGGTGACCCGGCCGCCGGGGCCGGTGCCGGGGACGGCGTGGATGTCGATGCCGCGCTCCCGGGCGTCGCGGCGGACGGCGGGGGTGGCGCGGGT
>CAZPJM010000550.1:0-1732 GCA_964586865.1 uncultured Enterobacteriaceae bacterium | reverse complement strand
GCATCGAGGAGGGGGGCGCGGTGTCCGGGGTGGGCGTGGGGGCCTGGGCCACCACCGGCGCGGCCTCGCGGGGGATGAACAGGGAGGCCACCCGGTCCCGCCACCGGGCCACCGCCCCGCGGTCGGGGGCGCTGCCGGCCAGGGCCAGGGTGGGGGCCGGGGCCTCGGGGGTGGCCTGCCAGAGGCGGGTGGCGGTCTCGAGGCCCGCCCCCTCGATGCGGATCTCGGCCAGGCCGGGCTCCAGGCCCGCCTTGTACGTCAGCAGGGCGACCCCGTGCCGGTCCGTCTCGGCGGTGGGGGCGATGGCGCCGTCCCCGCGCGGGACCGCGATGTCGAGGGCCACCCCCGGAACAGGCATGCCCACCGCGTCCTCGGCCACCACCACCACCGTGATGGCCGTGGCCCCGTCGGCGGTGACCGAGTCGGCCACCGGGAAGGCCACCAGGCGCTGCGCCGCCAGCCCCGTCGGCGTGAGTCGGGTCCAGGCCACCGCCTCGACCCAGTCGGTGCCCTGCTCCAGCCCCCAGGTCCCCGTGTAGGTGCCGTCCCCGTTGTCCCGGGCCCGCCGCCACAGCCGCCCGCCCCGGACCTCGAAGGCGGGGGTGCGCCCGGTGACGCCCCGCCCCGCCGGGTCCTTGGCCCGGGCCGTGATGGCCAGGGAGCGGTCGTCCTCGCCGAAGGCGGGCGGATCCGAGGAGAGGGTGAGGGAGATGGGGCTCGGCACCATGGACAGGCGGGCGGTGGCGGTCTGATCGCCCACGGTGGCGGTGAGGGTCGGGGTGCCGCTGTCCGGCAGGGTCCAGGGGATGAGGAGCAGCTCGCCACGCCGCATCGGCTCGCCCAGGCTGCCCCCGGTGGTCGACAGCTCCACCTCGCGCGCGCCGCAGGGCTGGCCGGGTCCGGTGGTGCAGGCCAGCAGGACCGGAAGGGTGGTCCCGCCACCGGCCTTGTCCGGGAGGGGCGCGAAGACCAGGCTCGGCGGGACCTCGACGGGGAGGGGGACCGTCTTCGGCGTGACCTGGGCGCCCTGGGAGATGGTGAGGGTGCCCTCCGTGATGTCCGGGTGCAGCTCGACCTCGAAGCTGACCTGGCCCGCCGGGCTGGCCTTGTCGGGGCCGTACTCCCGGCTGCCCACCCGCAGCACGTTCATGCTGTCGGCCGGGGCCTCGAAGGTGAGGTCGCGGGTGACCTGGACCGGGATCACCTCGGCGTCGACGAAGGTGGTCGGGGCCGCCACGTCGACGACGGCCACGGTGGGCCGGATGGGGGCGTCGAGGCGCCGGGGGGCGGTGTAGCGGGCGACGAAGGAGCCGTCGTCCGAGGGGACGGCATCGCCGATGGTGCCCTCGCTGACCGCCAGCCGCAGGGTCCGGGTGCCCTCGACCGGCCCGGGGGAGGAGGGGCGGATCCGGACGGTGGCGCTCTCGCCGGGGGCCAGGGTGTCGGGATCGGCGGTGATGGAGAAGGTGCCGTTCCAGGAGGGCACCACCTGGGCGTCCAGGCGCAGATCCTCGCGGACGCCGCCGCCTCGGACCTTGAGGGTGAGGCCCAGCTCGGTGGGGGCCTCGACCACGGGGGGGATCCAGGTGATCAGGTGGCCCCCGTCGATGGCCGTCACGCCGAGGATCTCGCCCCGATCGGCCTGGGCCCGGACCCGGGTCCCGGCGGGGGCGATGACGTGCACGGTGGTGACGGTGCTGCCGTCGCCGAGGACCGGGGGGAGGGGGGCCAG
>CAZPJM010000549.1:0-1769 GCA_964586865.1 uncultured Enterobacteriaceae bacterium | reverse complement strand
CTCCACCACCTCCTCGCGCTCGGCCAGGGGCACGGGGACGCGGCGGAGCGCCCGCAGGACCCGCGCCACGTCGTTGTCGGGGTCGGGCTCGGCGCCGTCGGCCCGGCTGTCCAGGACCCACACCTGCCCCAGGCCCTGCGGGTGCCGCTCGGCGTAGCGCAGGGCGACCTTGCCGCCGAAGCTGTGCCCGATGGCCTCGTCGGGGGGGCCCACCTCTGCGTGCAGCGCCACCAGGTCGTCGGCGGCGGTGGTGACCGAGTGGGGGGGCGGGGCCCCGTCGCTCCGGCCGTGGTTGCGCAGGTCCACCAGGACGTAGCGGGTGTCCGGCCGGGCGGCGGCCAGGCGACGGGCGGTGGTGCGCCAGTTGCGGCCGCTGCCCAGGATGCCGTGGAGCACGTAGGCGGTGCGGGTGGGCGCGGCGTCCCGGGCGGCGACGAGGCTGTGGGCGGGGGTGAAGCTCACGGGGAGGGCTCCTCGGAGAAGGTGAGGGAGAGCAGGTCCTCGACGGTCTCCCAGGCCCGGTCCACCAGCTCCTCGGGGAGCTCGGCGAGGCGGCGGCCGCCGCGTGGGTCGTCCTCCACCGCCATCACCCAGGCGTCCATGTCCGGATCGGGGTCGTCGAAGGCGTCCTCGCGCACGAGGAGCACGCACTCCACGCCGTCCAGATCCTGGTGGGTCAGGGCGACGACGTCGATGGCGCGGTCATCCTCGGTGAGGGTGAAGCGCTCCAGGTGGGGCGAGGCGGGCACGGGGACCTCCAGGCCCCCCAAGGTAGTGCGGCGTCGCCACCGGCGCGGCCCGGTTGGCCGGGGGACCGGCCCCTACTTGAGGCCCCACCGCTTCAGCTTGCGGTAGAGGGTGCTGCGCGGGATGCCCAGGGCCTTGCCGGCCTCGGTGACGTTGCCGCCGTGGGCCTCGAGGGCCTCCTCCACCGCCCGTCGCTCCAGATCGGCCAGGGTCGCGGCCGGCGCCGGGGCCCGGGGGGCCTGCTGGCGGAGGCGGGCGGACAGGTGCTCGGGGATCAGGGGGCCGCGGCCGGCCCGGGCGGTGGCCTGCTCCAGCACGTCGAAGAGTTCCCGGACGTTGCCGGGCCAGGACCACGCCCGCAGGGCCGCCGCCGCAGCCGGGGCGAGGCTCCAGGGGCGACCGTCCCGATCCCGCCCCAGGCGGTCCAGGGCGTGCTCGGCCAGCAGCTCCACGTCGGGACCACGGGCGGAGAGGCCGGGCAGCACCACCCGGAGGACCGCCAGCCGGTAGTGCAGGTCGGGCCGCAGGGTGGGCACCGTGGCCAGGTCCACCCGGGTGGTGGCGACCACGCGGACGGACCGTCGCGGCTCGTCGAGCCGCGCCACCAGGAGGAGCTGCGCCTCGGGGGAGAGGGCGTCGATCTCATCCAGGTGCAGCACGCCGCCCCGGGCCCGCTCCCACGCCTCTCCCGGCCCCTCGAAGAGCCTGGCGGCGTGCTCGGAGGCGGGGGTGGCGGCGCAGGGGAAGACGATGCGCGGGCCCGCGACGCCCGACAGCCGATGGAGCGCCTGGGCCACCGCGTCCTTCCCGGAGCCGCGCGGTCCGGTGACGAGGACGGGCTGGTCGGTGCTGGCGGCGGCTCGGATGGCGCGGAGCACGGGGCGCCACGCGGCCGAGGCCCCCACCAGGCCCGCGGCCTCGGCGTCGTGCCCCATCATGGCCGCCTCGTGGGCGCCGCGCAGGGCGGCGATGGTTGCGCCCGACACCGTCTCCGCGACGAAAGCAGCGACCGTCTCCGGGCC
>CAZPJM010000548.1:0-1769 GCA_964586865.1 uncultured Enterobacteriaceae bacterium | reverse complement strand
CGAGGCCTGCGGGCCCTGTCGGACTTCGACATGGAGTTCCGCAATGGACTGGCCAACCGGGATCTCTCGGGTCTGGAGACGCTTTTCATGCTCACCGACCCGAGCCACGTCTTCGTCTCGTCCAGCATCGTGAAGGAGATCGCGGTCAACGGAGGGGATGTGGCACGCTACGTTCCACCTCCCGTCCTGCGCGCGATCCACGCCCGGCATCCCCCCGATGACACGGAGCCACCCTCGTGATCCTGGCTGCCCTCGGGCTCCTGGCCCTCGCCGACCCCGCGGCCGATCCCCCGGCCCTCGAGGTGGCGCGCGGCCGCGCGGCCCTGTCCGAGGGCGACGCCATCACCGCCCTGCAGCACGCCCGGCGCGCCCTCTCCCGCGACATGGACGACTGGCGGGCGGTGCGGCTGTGGCTCCACGCCGGCGACGCCCTGGGCCTGGCCCCGCTGGTGGAGGCCCAGGCCTGGGGGCTGGCCCGCGAGCACGGCACCTTCCGCACCGCCCACGCCTGGACCCGGGTGGCCGACGGGGCCATGCCCCCCGCGGTGCTGGGCGAGCCCGCCGTCCGGTCCGGCGACCTCCAGCTCTCCCTCCTGGCCCTCGGCGAGCTGGCCCTGGACGACGGGCGGGTCGACCTGGCCCGTCAGGTCCTGGAGGACCACCCGGAGCCCTACGCGGCCGAGCTCCAGCTCCGGGCCGCCCTGCCCGAGAGCTCCTCCCGGGCCTCGGCCGCCATGGCCCTCGAGACCCTGCACCGCCACCCGGCCCACCCGGGCACGGTGGTGCCGGCGCTCCAGGTCCCGGCCCATCGGCCCCTCCGGCGGGCCCAGCGCACCATCGCCCGCACCCTCGAGCGGCGCATCGAGCAGATCGACGACCCCCTGGTGCTGTGGCGCCTGCGGGCCGCCACCCTCGATGCGGGGCTCGACCGGGCCGGCGCCCGCGCCACCGCCCGGCTGATCTCCCTGGGCGAGCCCTCCCGTCTGGCCCGCGCCCCCCACCCCGAGGCCCACCTGGAGGCCCTGGCCCTGGCCTCTGCCGTCGACCCGGACCCGGACCGCCTGCCCCTGGCCGCCCTCACCCCCGCCGAGGCCCGGGTCTTCGGCGCCCACCTGGTCGAGGCGCTGGATCGCCGAGGACGCCGGGCCGCGGTGGGCCCGGTCCTCGAGCGGGTCCGGGCGATGGCCGATTCGGCGCCCCTGGCCACCCGCCATGCCGAGGCCCTGGCCGACGCGGGCGACGACGCGGCCCTGGAGGTGGCCCGGCAGGCGGTGGCGCAGGCCGCCCGGCCGGCCCCCGATGACTGGGGGCGGCTCGACCGGGGGCGCCAGGCGGTGGAGCTGTCCGAGGCCCTCGGGATCCGGGGGCGCCTCCTCCTCGAGGGCGGCCGCCCGCTCGAGGCCGCCCTCGACCTGACCACCGCCAGCGTCCTGGTCGCCGATGGCCAGGGGCCCCTGCGGGATCGGGCCCTCGCCGCCCTGGGCGACCTGCCCGACCTGCCCCGGGTCGACGAGGAGGGGCCCCACCCCATCGACGCCGCCCTGGTGGTGGCGACCGAGCGCGGGGACGCCGAGCTCGCCACGCGCCTCGCCCTGGTCAGCCCCCCGACCCCGGCCCTGTGGCCGTCTCGCCTGGCCCGGGCCTGGACCGTGCGCGCCGCGGCCGGCGAGGTGGTCGATCCGGTGGCGGCGGCGGTGGTCCCGGCCCTCCTGGACCCGGCGCCGGCCCGTCTCCTGGCCGCGGCCGACACCCTCGACGCGGAGGGGGCC
>CAZPJM010000547.1:0-1782 GCA_964586865.1 uncultured Enterobacteriaceae bacterium | reverse complement strand
CGGTGGCCTGGCCGGCCCAGGGCCCGGCCGTGCGGAGCCAGGGCACCGGGGTGGCGCCCCCGTCGGCGAGCCGGGCCGCGGTGCGTCCGGTCCGCTCGTCGTGGAGGAGCCAGCGGCCCTCGGGCGCGGGTCCCGCCTCGAGGACGCGCTCCAGGATGGCGGCCACGCGGTCATCGGGTGGATCGCGGCGGGGCATGCGGACCTCGGCAGGGCGGGGTGGGACGGGCGGTGGTGGGGATCACGGGGCGGCCACCAGACGGCCACGGCTCGGGCGCCGGTCGTTAACCTCCCCCCATGCGCGCCTCCCTCAACGTCCTCGGCACCCCCCTCAAGCCCTGCTCCCACGACCCCCTGACCGGGTGGTTCCGGGACGGCTCGTGCAACACCGACGCCAACGACCGGGGCTCACACACGGTGGCGGCCCAGGTGACCTCGGACTTCCTGGCCTTCCTGAAGGCCCGCGGGAACGATCTGGTCACGCCCATGCCCCAGTACGCCTTCCCGGGCTTGAAGCCGGGGGATCGGTGGTGCGTCTGCGCAGGCTCCTGGTACCAGGCCTACCGCTCCGGGGTGGCCTGCCCCGTGGATCTGGAGGCCACCCACGCCGCCGCCCTCGAGGCGGTGCCCCTCGAGGCCCTCATGGAGCACGCCCTGCCCGCTCAGGAGGCCTGAGCCCCCACCAGGGCCCGGAGCGCGGCCTCCTCGGTGGGGTCCACCGGCCGCCAGCTCCCCGGGGCCAGGTCGCCCAGCACCACCGGCCCGAAGGCCACCCGTCGGAGCGCCTTCACCGGGTGGCCCGCGTTGGCGAGCATCCGCCGGACCATCCGGTGCTTCCCTTCGGTCACGATCAGGGTCACCACCTCTCCCTCCAGGGCGTCCAGGCGGGCGGTGTGCACCCCGTCGGCGGTGGCGACCCCCTCGGCCAGGACCCGGCCGAGCTCGGGCCCGGGCGCCCCCTCGACCGTGGCCCGGTAGGTCTTCTCGACGCCGTGGCGGGGGTGGAGCAGGCGCTGGGTGAGGGCGCCGTCCCGGGAGAGGAGCAGGAGGCCGTCGGTGTCGGCATCCAGCCGGCCGACGGGGTGGAGGCCCCGGTCGAGGAGGTCGCCGGCCACGGCGGTCAGGCAGTCCCGGCCCCATGGGTCCGAGGTGGTGGACACGACCCCGACCGGCTTGTGGAGGGCCGCCACCCAGGGCGGGGCTTCGAGGGCCGTGGCGTCGAGCAGGATCGCCTGCGCACCGGTCATGGACAGGCCCGGGTCCCGGACCCGCACCCCGTCGACCTGCACCCGGCCGCGCTGGATGGCCTCGCGGGCCTGACGACGGGAGAGCCCGGCCCGGCGCGCCACCACCTTGTCGAGCCGGGTCATGACAGGCGCTCCAGGCTGGCGCGGACCGCGTCGGCCACCACCGGGTCGGCGGCGTGGGCACGCAGGGCCTCCGTCACTACGGGGCCGGAGAAGCGCCCGAGGGCCTCGGCGGCGTGCCGGCGCGCCCGGTCGGTCCCCTCGGCCAGGCGGGCCAGCAGCACCTGGCGGACGTGGTCGGTGCGGGCCCGGGCGGTGCGGCGGACCCGCGCCAGCAGGCCCTCCACCGCCGCCTCCTGCACCGCCGGATCCGGGTCCGCGGCCCAGCCCACCAGCAGGGGCGTGGCCTCGGGCTCGCGCCGGCGGGCCACGGTCCAGGCCACCCGCGCCCGGTCCTCGGGGTCGATCTCCCTGGCCACGCGGCGGGCGTAGGCAGATCGGAAGAGCGTCGTGTAGGGAAAGAGTGTAGATCTCGGTG
>CAZPJM010000546.1:0-1803 GCA_964586865.1 uncultured Enterobacteriaceae bacterium | reverse complement strand
TCTGCCACGCCGCCGCCGCGGAGGGCCACTTCACGGCCGTGCCCTTCCCCCACGGTCACGCCACCCACCTGGCCAGGAGGGCCCGCCGTCTGGCTGGGCGCGACCCGGTGGCCGCCCGCGGGCTGCTCGACCGCGCCACCACCCTGGCCGCCCCTCTCGGAGCGAGCCCCTCCGCCCGGATCTCCCGGGCCCTGGCCGGCGCCCGTCACGCGCTCGCGGGCGTCGCAACGCCCGGGACCGCGGGAAGCTAGCCCCCTCCGTCCTCGACGGTCAGGCGCACCAGCACCGCCCCCTCGGACACCGCCTCGCCGGCCTCCACCGAGACCGCCTCGACGGTGCCGGCCTCGGCGGCGCGGACCGTGTGCTCGACCTTCATGGCCTCGAGGACCACCAGCACATCGCCCGCGGCCACCTCCTGCCCCGGGACCACCCGTACCTCGAGGATGGTGCCCGGCGTGGGGGCGGTGAGGGTCCCCGGGTCGTCGTCCAGCAGGCCCGGCGCCGGGTGCCGCGGCAGCAGGCCGACCATGGCCTCCACCCCGTTCCCGAGGTGGGCGTAGACCGTGCTCCCGTCCCGGACCGGTCCACCGTCGGCGGTGACCAGGCGCCAGCGCTGGCGGAGGCCGTCCACCTCGACCACCAGGCCCTCGTCGGGGGCCTCCAGGACCCGGACCTCCGCCTCGACCGGCGGATCCTCGCCCACCCGGACCGCCACCCGGACCCGATCCCGGCCCTGCGCCTGCCAGCGCGCCTCGGCCTCGACGCCGAAGCTGGTCCACCGGTCCCGCTGCTCCGCCGGACCGTCGAGTCGCCAGCCGGCCACCACCTGGGTCCCCCGGCGCTGCCACCACCCGAGGACCGTGGCGGCCCGGACCCCCTCCACCACGTGCAGGGGCGGCGCCACCGGCAGGCCCTGGCGGGCGAGGAAGTCGGTGGTGAGACCGCCCTCCGCCCAGGCGGGGGCGTCGAGGATCTGCCCAAGCAGCCGCAGGTTGGTGGGGAGGCCGGGCACCCAGGCCTCGTCCAGGACCCGGCGGAGGCGGCGGGTGGCGGCGGCCCGGTCGGGCCCATGGGCGATGATCTTGGCGATGAGGGCGTCGTAGTGCGGGCTCACCGCGTCCCCCGGTCCATGGCCCGCGTCGACGCGTACCCCGGGCCGATCCCCGCCGGCGCCGGGCAGATCCACCCGCAGCAGGGTGCCGGTCGCCGGGCGGAAGTCGGCCATGGGATCCTCGGCGACCAGTCGCACCTCGATGGCGTGACCCTCCATGCGCACGTCGCCCTGGTACATGGGCAGGGCCTCGCCGGCGGCGACCTGGAGCTGGAGCGCCACGAGATCGTGGCCGGTGACCAGCTCGGTGACCGGGTGCTCCACCTGCAGGCGGGTGTTCATCTCGAGGAACCAGAACCGCCCATCGGGCTCGAGGAGGAACTCGACGGTCCCGGCGCCCTCGTAGTTCACCGCCCGGGCCACCCGGAGGGCGGCCTCGCCCAGGGCCCGGCGCAGCTCGGGGCCCACCGCAGGGCTCGGTGCCTCCTCGACGATCTTCTGGTGCCGACGCTGGATGCTGCACTCGCGCTCGCCCAGGTGGAGCAGGGTGCCGTGGGCATCCCCCAGGATCTGCACCTCGATGTGCCGCGGGTGCTCGACGAAGCGCTCCAGCAGCACCCGATCGCTGCCGAAGGCGCCGCGGGCCTCGCGTCGGGCCGCCTCGACGGCCGCGGGGAGGGCCTCCAGGTCGTCCACCCGGCGCAGCCCCCGCCCGCCCCCGCCCGCGGTGGCCTTGACGAGCAGCGGCGTGC
>CAZPJM010000545.1:0-1820 GCA_964586865.1 uncultured Enterobacteriaceae bacterium | reverse complement strand
CTTTTCGGTTGCCCCCCCCCCCCCCCGGGCGCCTCCCCCCCCCCCCTCCCCCCCCCCCCCCCCCCCCCCCCCCCCCCGGCGCCCCCCCCCCCGCCGCTCCTCCCGCGCCCCGGGCCCGGTGTCGCCGTCCCCGCCCAGGTTCCCCATGGCCCTCGACCTGCCCGCCCTCCACGACGCCTCGGCCGACGAGCTGCGCGCCCGCGCCGACCGCCTCGGCCTCGAAAGCCCGCCCGCCCGCCGCACGGACCTGGCCTTCGCCGTGGCCCGGGCGGTGGCCCTCGAGCAGGGCATCGAGCTGGGTCGCGGCGTGCTCGAGGTCCACGGCGAGGGCTTCGGCTTCCTGCGCAGCCCCGAGCACGACTTCCTGCCGGGCACCGCCGACATCTACGTCTCCCAGTCCCAGATCCGCCGGTTCAAGCTCCAGACCGGCGACACGGTCATCGGTCAGGTCCGCCCCCCCAAGGAGGGCGAGCGGTACCTGGCCCTCCTCCGGGTGGAGTCGGTGAACGGCGATCCCCCCGGTGGCGAGCCGGTGGGCTTCGACCAGCTCACCGCCATCTACCCCGACGAGCGGATCCCCCTCGCCCGGGACGAGCTGCTGCGGGTCATCGACAAGGTCACCCCCCTCGGTCTGGGGCAGCGCTGCCTGGTGGTGGCGCCCGCCCGCACCGGGCGGGTCGACCTGCTGCGTCGCCTGGCCAGCGTGCTCACCGCCGACCCCGAGCTCGAGACCACGGTCCTGCTCATCGGCGAGCGTCCCGAGGAGATCCAGGAGTGGCGCGGCGCCACCGCGGCCGAGGTGGTGGCCACGCCCTTCGACGACCCGGCCGCCCGCCATGTGCAGGTCGCCGACATCGTCTTCGAGCGGGCCCGCCGCCAGGTGGAGCGCGGCGACGACGTGGTGCTGCTCGTGGACTCCCTGGACCGGCTCCTCCGGGCCTGCCTGGCCGAGCTGCCGCCCGCCGGCCGCGAGATGCGCGGCGTCGACGTGGCCGCCCTGCATCGCCTGCGCCGCTACCTGGGCGCCGCCCGCGCCCTCGAGGAGGGCGGCAGCCTGACCGTGGTGGGGATCCTCTCGGGCGACGTGGACTCCCGCCTGGCCCAGGCCCTCCTCGATGACCTGGCCGAGGTGGTCAACCACCAGCTCGTCCTGTCCCGCGAGGTGGCCGATCGGGGCATCCGCCCCCCCGTCGACGTGGCCCGCAGCTTCACCCTGCGGCCCGAGCGCCTCCTCTCGGCCGACGAGCTCGCCGAGGCGGACCGCTGGCGGGCCAACCTGACCGGGGATGTGGTGGAGGACGCCGCGGCGCTGCTCACCTGGGCCTCCTCGGTGCCCACGCCGGCCAGCGTGGCGGGATAGCCCGCGCTCCCTTGACACGCGCCCGCCACCGGGCCATAGGCCGACGGTTCGCGCGGCCCCCCGAGCGCCGCGCCCACGACGCATCGCCAGTCCGGGCGTCCCGGCGGCCCCGGCCGCCGCCCCGGCCCGAGAGGTTCCCATGCAGAAGGGCATCCACCCCGAGTACCGGTTCGTCGCCTTCCGCGACATCACGAACGAGTTCACCTTCGTGACCCGTTCGACCGCCACCTCGGACAAGACCATCGAGATCGACGGGCAGGAGTACCCGCTGATCAACGTGGACATCTCCAGCGCCTCCCACCCGTTCTACACGGGCACCCAGCGCATCATGGACACCGAGGGCCGGGTCGAGAAGTTCTACCGGAAGTACGGCTTCGCCCGTCCCGAGGAGCCGTCGGACGACGCGGCCGACGCCGCGCCCGACGCCGACGCCGCGCCCGACGCCTCCTGAGCGCGTCTC
>CAZPJM010000544.1:0-1852 GCA_964586865.1 uncultured Enterobacteriaceae bacterium | reverse complement strand
CGCCGAGCTCATGGCCTGGGAATCGCTGGGTCTGTGCGGTCCCGGCGAGGCGGCCCGGCTCGTGGCCGAGGAGGCCACCCGCCTGGGCGGGCGCATCCCCGTGAACCCGTCCGGCGGCCTCGAGTGCCGTGGCCACCCGGTGGGCGCCACCGGGCTGGCCCAGGTGGTGGAGCTCGGCTGGCAGCTCCGGGGCGAGGCCGGGGATCGCCAGGTCGAGGGGGCCCGGGTGGGCGTGGCCCAGAACGCCGGCGGTCACCTGGGCCACGAGAACGCCGTGGGTCTGGTGACGGTGCTCTCCCGGTGAGCCCGGTCGCATCGCGGGCGGCCGCGGTCGCGTAGCCTGGCGCCCCATCCACCCTGGAGAAATGATGGACCTGTCGCAGGCGAGCGTGGTGATCACCGGAGGCGCCTCGGGGCTCGGCGCCGCCACGGCGCGGGTGCTCGCCCCCCGCGCGGCGCGAATCGTGCTGGCGGACCGGGCGGTGGAGCCCGGCGAGGCCCTGGCGGCCGAGCTCGGAGACCACGTCCGGTTCCACGAGGCCGACGTCACCTCCGAGGCGGACCTGGGCGCGGTGATGGATCGCGCCACCGATGGCCTCCCCCTCCGGGCCCTGATCTGCTGCGCCGGCGTGGGCTGGGCCGCGCGGATGGTGGGGCGGGACGGCAGCCCCCATCCCCTCGACCTCTTCCAGAAGGTCATCGCCGTGAACCTGGTGGGCACCTTCAACGCCGCCCGCCTGGCCGCGGCCCGGATGGCCGCCCAGGACCCCGACGCCGACGGGGTGCGGGGCACCATCGTGCAGACCGCCTCGGTGGCCGGGTTCGAGGGGCAGAAGGGCCAGGTGGCCTACGCCGCCAGCAAGGCCGGCGTCATCGGCATGACCCTGCCCATGGCCCGGGATCTGGCCCGCCGGCGGGTACGGGTGATGACCATCGCCCCGGGCACCTTCGACACGCCCATGCTCCGCGGGGTGCCCCAGGAGGTCTTCGACAGCCTGGCCGCGGCCGTCCCCTTCCCGGACCGCCTGGGCGACCCGGCCGAGTTCGGCCGGCTGGTGGAGAGCCTGCTCGATCAGCCCTACCTCAACGGCTCCACGGTGCGTCTGGACGGGGCGCTGCGGCTGTCCTGATCCGGGGCGCCACGGCGCAGGAGACCGGCCGGGTGCAAGAAGGCCGACAGGCGCCCGACTCCGGTCGTCGACACCCGGGCCGACCCGACGGGTTAGCATTCGCAGTCGACGGCCCACCCACCGCCCTCACTCCTCGAGGTCTTCCATGTACAGCACGCTCAAGTCCATGCTCGGCCTGTCGGAGAGCCCGACCTCCGCCCCCGAGCAGGCCCCGCCACCCAAGGTCGAGCAGGCCCGGGGGAACCGCGCTGCCAGCGCTCACCTGGCGCGCTTCACCCACACGGTGGAGCCCGGACAGACCCTCGGCGTCATCTGCGACGAGCGCGGCCAGCCCCGCGAAGCCTGGAAGGACCTCTGGGAGCTCAACAAGGACCTCATCCCCGACCCGGACGTGGTCCCCGAGGGCGTGGTCCTCACGCTCCCGACCTCGTGGGTCCAGCGGGATCCCGAGCCGAGCCCCATCCTCGACCAGGCCGCGAGCCAGGCCTCCGCCGAGGGCGTCGCTACCTCGACG
This sequence comes from uncultured Enterobacteriaceae bacterium, assembly GCA_964586865.1. GTDB lineage: Bacteria > Myxococcota_A > UBA796 > UBA796 > REDI01. The sequence goes on along the minus strand of CAZPJM010000544.1, from coordinate 208 downwards.
GATACGGAGGACGGGTCCTCCTGGTCGGCCTGGGACCTGGTGGAGCAGGGGCGCGAGTCCGCCGGCGCATGGGTGGACGCTGGCCTCTCCTCGGCCCAGGGCCTCGCCTCCGATGCCGGGAGGCTCATCTCCGGGGAAGACCCCGCGGCCGCCGGAGTCGCCATGGCCCAGACAGCTTCGGCCATGGCGCACTCGCTGGCCCACAGCC
>CAZPJM010000543.1:0-1860 GCA_964586865.1 uncultured Enterobacteriaceae bacterium | reverse complement strand
GGGGGGCCCGGGGAGGGCGGGGCCGCGGCACGAGAATAGCCGCCTTCGCCCCTCGTGTCACCCGTCCGGGAGCGGGTTGGGGCTGCGACGATGGTGCGACATCCGCTGCGGCAGATGGACCCGGGGGCCCACCCTGCGGTAGCACCTGCAGGGAGGAGCCATGCCCCGTCTGGCCGTGCTGACCCTCGCGCTCGTCGCCTGTGCGCGCCCCGTCGCGCTGGACGCCGCCCCCGTGGCCCCGCCCCCCGCCCCCGAGGCACCCCGGAACGTCATCCTGGTCATCGGGGACGGCATGGGCCCGCAGCAGGTGGGACTCCTGCACACCTGGGCCTCGCTCGCCCCCAACACCGCCCCCGGGGGCCCCACCGCCTTCGAGCGGCTGGCGGACGCCGGGTACGTCGGCCTGTCGAGCCACTGGCCCGGCGAGGGCATCGTGACCGACTCGGCCTGCTCGGCCACCCAGCTCGCCCTGGGGCTGCCCGCGGTCAGCGAGGGCATCGGGGTGGACGTCCGGGGCGCGCCGCAGCCCACCGTCCTGCAGGTCGCCCAGCAGCGCGGCAAGGCCACCGGCCTCGTGAGCGACACCCGCCTCACCCACGCCACCCCGGCCAGCTTCGCCGCGGTGGCCCCCCACCGCTCCATGGAGAACGACATCGCGGCGGACATGATCGCCACCGGCCCCCAGGTGATGCTCTCGGGCGGCTTCCGCCACTTCCTGGCGGCCGACACCGACGGGTCCCGCCGCGACGACGACCGCGACCTCTTCCAGGAGGCGCGGGACGCCGGCTACGAGGTGGTCACCGACCGGCAGGGGCTCCTGGACGCCGAGGGGGACCGGCTGCTGGGCCTGTTCGCCCCCTCGGGCATGCAGGACGCCATCTCCGACTTCGCGAGCCGGCAGGAGCCCGACCGTGTCCAGCCCAGCCTGGCCGAGATGACCGACGCCGCCCTCACCCGGCTGTCGAAGGACCCGGAGGGCTTCTTCCTGATGGTGGAGTGCGGGCAGATCGACTGGGCCGGCCACGCCAACGACGCCGGCTGGATGCTGGCCGAGATGCGTCGCTGCGACGAGACCCTCACCGTGCTGGAGGGCTTCCTCGAGGGCCGGGACGACACCCTGCTCGTCATCACCGCCGACCACGAGACCGGCGGCTTCGGCTTCTCGTACAGCGCCTGGGAGGTCCCGGAGCCCCGCGACCTGCCCGGGCCGGCCTTCGAGGGCGTGCAGTACGCCCCCAACTACAACTTCGGCCAGCGCGAGGACCTGGACACCCTGGCGGGGCAGTCCGACACCGTGGCCAACGTCCTGCGCGGCTTCGCGGCCCTCCCCGAGGCCCAGCGCACCCCGGCCCTCCTCGCCGAGCGCCTCACGGAGGTGACCGGCTTCCCCATCAGCGAGGACGAGGCCGCCCACATCCTGGAGGATCGCCCCACCCCCGCCCGCAGCGACGCCGAGGCGCCCGAGGGGACCATGCCCCCCATCCATGACTTCCCGAGCTTCTACCCCTACGGCGAGGGACACCGCACCGCGGTGGTCGCCCGGGTCCTGGCCCGTCGCCAGGGCGTCGTGTGGTCCACGGGCACCCACACCCACACCCCGGTCCCCGTCATCGCGGTGGGCCCGGGCTCCGACACCTTCGGCCGGATCCAGCACCACACCGACATCGGTCGGGCCCTGCACCGCTTCGTGGGCGGGGACACCCCGGTCCTGGCGTCGGGGGAGTGAGAGGCCGCCCTACGACGCAGAGGATCGGCCCCGTCGCGCCGCCACGGCCAGCAGCACCAGGACCCCCGCGCCGACGGGGACCGGGCCTGGCACCACCCGGCAGCCCCCCGACGCCGGCGGTGGCGGCGGGGCGG
>CAZPJM010000542.1:0-1866 GCA_964586865.1 uncultured Enterobacteriaceae bacterium | reverse complement strand
AGATCGTTTCACGTGACTGGAGTTCAGACGTGTGCTCTTCCGATCTGGGAGGCGCCGCGGGAGCCCCCTCGCCGCCGCCCGCCGAGCCCCCGCCGGAGGCCCCCCGCAGGGCGGCCGCCGGATCCTCGCCGCCATCCTCGCCACCGCCGCCGCCGCCATCGCCGGGAGCCGCATTGGCGTGGCCCTCGCCCACCGCATCGACCCCGCCGCCGACCGGGCCCTCCTCGGCCGGCGCCTCCTCGGGGGCCCGCTGGGCCTGGGAGATCGCTCCGAGGACGGGCGTGGGCTCGGGACCCGCCGGCCCCCCGCCCAGCGAGGCTTGCGCCTCGGCATTGGAGCCCTGGGGCCCGGCGCTGGCGGCGCTCGGGATGGACTGTTCCTGCTCGGCACCCTGCTGGGAGGTGCTCCGACGGCGACCGCGTGAGCCCGACATGGCTTGCTCCTTGTCCCGCCCCGAGGAGTGGGCGACGGGAGCGGTTGTACCACCACCGCCCCCCCGAACGGGTTCGGTTTCGGGGCGGACCTGTCACGAGGTCCGAACGCTCCCCGGGGCCGCGCCGTCCAGGGGGCCAGGCGGGCCCGACCCGGTGTCGGATCGGCGTAGGGTCGCGGGGCCCGGCGCGGCCGGGTGGGGCGGCGCGGGTCGCTACCCGGCGGCGCCAGAGCCGGGGTCCTCGTCGTCATGGGAGGCGGCGCCGGGATCGGGGCCCTCGTCGTCACCAGCGGCGGCAGCGGATCCGGGGACCGGGGCCCCGTCCCGCACATCGCGCCACAGCCCGGCGAGCCGCTGGGCCAGGCTCGGATCGGACAGGGCCTCGCGCAGCCGGGCCGGGATGGCCGCCGGGTCGTCGGTCCAGTCCGGGCCCCCGCCGTCCCGGACCGCCTCGGCGATGCGGAGCAGGCGGGCCCGGCCCTCCTCGGTGTGGCCGTCCTCGGTGAGCAGGGCGTCGAGGGCCTGGCCGAGGGCGTCCACGTGCGGCTTCATGGCCTCCCGCAGGGCCCCGGGGTCCGGATCCGGGGGCCGGTGGGCCCCGGCGAGGGCGTCGGGGTGGGTGGTCGCCTCGTAGGCCGCGATCCGCTCGTGGATGCCGGCCGCCACGTCGCGGAAGCGGCGGGTGCCGGCCTTCACCGCATCCCGGATCCGCGCCATCTCGGCGACGGCCCGCTCGCGGGCCTCGTCCTCGGGGATCCGGAACCGAGCGGCCGCGGTCGGATCCACCGACCACTCCCGCTTGCGGAGGTCCTGCAGCTCCAGCTCGCCCGCCGGCAGGGGAGCCCCCTCCTCGATGAGGTAGAAGGCGTCGCGCTCCTTGTCCTTCCAGAGTGTGGGCACCCGGGCCTCCAGGCGCCGACGCTATCACTCCTCGAGGGTGCAGCCGGCCTCGGGCCCCACGTAGCGCGCCACCACCTTGGCGAAGCCCAGGCTGCGGGCGCGCACGGTTCGGGCCTCCCGGTCCACCTTGATGCGGGCCACGTCGGGCGAGACCCGGATGTAGCGGCGGCACGCCTCTTCCGACCGCCCCGAGACGAAGAGGCAGGAGCAGGCCATCCGGGCGGCGTAGCTCGAGGCGATCTTCAGCAGGCCCAGGTCGTACTTGTCGGGGGGATCGGCCCAGGGCGCGTCGGCGGCGGGCTCGGGGAGGGGGCGGCGCCACCGGGCGGCCAGCTCCTCCGCGGCCTCGGACGCTTCGTCGAGGGCCTCGGACGCTTCGTCGAGGGCCTCGGACGCTTCGTCGAGGGCCTCGGACGCTTCGTCAGGGACCTCGGACGCTTCGTCGAGGGCCTCGGACGCTTCGTCGGCGGCCGGGGCGTCGCTCCCCGCGCCGGGCGTCGCGTACTCTCCGGCCCGTGGCACCGCCTCGGCCA
>CAZPJM010000541.1:0-1879 GCA_964586865.1 uncultured Enterobacteriaceae bacterium | reverse complement strand
GAGGCGCCGCCCCGGCGGGAGGCTCCGCGGCTCCGGTCTTCTGGGCCGGGTCGAGGGCCCCGGCCGGCTCCACCGCGTCCGCCGGCCCGGTGGCATCGCGGCCGACGTCGGCGTCGGTGTCGGTGTCGGGGGCGGCGACCGCCACCCCGGCCAGCAGCAGGCCCAGCACCGCCAGCACCGCCCAGGACCACCACCGCTGCACCCTCACCTCCCGGGCCCGGGGCCAGCCCGGAGCGCGCGCAGGCTACACCAGCGCGGGGTCGGGCTCGACCCGGGCCTGCAGCAGCGCAGGGACCTGGGGGGGCGCATCCTCGATCCGCAGGGCCTCGCGAACCAGGTCCCGGGCCTCGTCGAGGGCCCGCCCGTCCCGGTGGACGAGGGTGACGAGGGGCTCCCCTTCCGAGACCGCATCGCCCACGTCGGCGTGGAGGCGCAGGCCCACCCCGTGGTCCACCGGATCCTCGGCCCGGCGGCGCCCGGCACCGAGCCGGAAGGCCGCCACGCCCATCGCCCGGGCGTCGCAGCTCGCCAGGAAGCCGCCCCGGGGGGCCAGGACCCGCTCCTGGGAGGTCCCCGAGCCGCGCAGGCCGCCGGAGAGGCTCCGTGGATCCCCGCCCTGAGCCTCCACCATGCGCACGAAGCGCTCATAGGCCGCCCCCGACGCCAGGACCTCCGCGGCCTGGGGGTGCTCGGCCAGGGCCACCGTCAGCGCCACCAGATCGGCGGGCCCCTCCCCCTGGAGGGTGGCGACCGCCTCCTCCACCTCGAGGGCATTGCCGATGGTCCGCCCGAGGGGCCGCTCCATGGCGGTCACGTGGGCCACCACATCCACGCCCGCGCCCGCCGCCACCCGCGTGAGGGCCCTGGCCAGGGCCACCGCATCGGAGCGGGTCTCCATGAAGGCGCCGCTGCCGCACTTCACGTCCAGGACCAGCCGACGGACGCCCTCGGCGAGCTTCTTCGAGAGGATGGAGCCGACGATGAGGGGGATGCTCTCCACGCACTGCACCTCGTTGCGCAGGGCGTAGAGGGTGCGATCGGCGGGGGCCAGCGTGCCGGTCTGCCCGCTGATGAAGCAGCCCACGTCGGCGAGGACGCGGGTGAGCTCATCATCGGAGAGGTCGGTGCGAAAGCCCGGGATGGCCTCCAGCTTGTCGAGGGTGCCACCGGTGTGGCCCAGGCCGCGGCCGGAGATCATGGGCACCCGCAGCCCCAGCTCGGCCCACAGGGGGGCGAGCACCAGGCTGACCTTGTCCCCCACCCCGCCGGTGCTGTGCTTGTCGACCAGGGTGGGCCCGTCGGGCCAGGTCATGACGGTGCCCGAGCGGGTCATGGCCCGGGTGAGGGCCAAGGTCTCGCCGTCGGTGAGGGTGCGGGTGAAGGCCCAGGCCAGCCAGGCCGCCGCCTGGGGACGCGAGATGCGCCCTGAGGTGAGGCCGTCGATGAAGGCCTGGATGGCCTCGTCGGACTGGACCTCCTGGGCGCGCATGGACCGGAGCAGGTCCTCGATGTGCATGGGAACTCCCGTCAGCGGGTGTGCGCGTGAACGGCGGCCACGGTCTTGGGGCCGATGCCGCGGGTGTAGGCGAAGGCCTGGATGGTCCGGTAGGGGCGGTTCTCCAGGACGGTCTCCACGACGTAGTGGGACACACCGCCCTGGAGCAGGGCCTGGCGGTCGGCCCGGTTCACGAAGACCAGGGCGCGCTCGACATGCGCCAGGTTCGTGAAGGTGGTCCCGTCGACCTCGATGGGCTCGAAGGTCGTGGCGGCGGGCGCCGGCTCGGAGGGCGCGGGCGGCTTCGGGGCGGACCCGGTCGGCGGCTTCGGGGCGGGCTCAGCGGGGGGCCTTCGGGGGGGGTCGGAAGCCCCGAACGGGAGA
>CAZPJM010000540.1:0-1883 GCA_964586865.1 uncultured Enterobacteriaceae bacterium | reverse complement strand
CCCGGCGCGGCCGGCCGCCGCCCCCGCCGGATCCGAGGCCGTTCCCCCCGCCATCCCCGCCCGCGTCGAGGTGGTGGAGCGCCCCCTCCCCGAGGGGCTCTGGGCCACCTCGGCCCTCGATCGGCCCACCCTCCTGGCCCAGCTCGAGGCCCTCGAGGCCGGGCGCCGGGTGCCGTGGAACCCGAGCGATCCCTTCCGGATCGCCGCCGCCAGCGAGACCGTCGAGGATCTCCAGAAGAAGCTCGCCCGCGCCCGCAAGGTCATCGCCAAGGAGCAGAACCCGGAGCTGCTCCGCGCCCGCTCCATCTTCTTCGAGGATGCCCCGGTCGACGGGAAGGTGGCCTTCCTCTTCACGGGCCAGGGCAGCCAGTACCTGGACATGGGCCTGGACCTGGCCGAGGCCTTCCCGCTGGTCCGTCAGACCTTCGAGGAGGCCGATCGCATCCTCACCCCGGCTCTGGGCCGGCCCATCACCGACTTCATCCGGCTGGCGCCGGGCGAGGATCGCGAGGAGAAGGAGCTCACCCTCCGCCGGACCGAGTACAGCCAGCCCGCGACCCTCACCCTCGACGTGGCGCTGCTCCGCCTGCTCGCGAGCTACGGCATCTTCCCCGACATGGTCGCCGGACACTCCCTCGGCGAGTACGGCGCCGCCGTCGCCGCCGGCATCATGGACTTCGAGCAGGCCCTGCTGGCCGTGTCGGCCCGCGGCCGCGAGATGGCGTCCATCCGCATCGACGACCCGGGCAAGATGGCCGGGATCGCCGCCAACATCGACGTGGTGGAGGAGGTGCTGGCCGAGTGCGGCGGCTACGTCATCGCCGCCAACAAGAACTGCCCGAGCCAGACGGTGATCGCCGGGGCGTCCGATGCCGTCGACGAGGCGGTGGAGCGCTTCCGGGCCCGGGGCGTGACGGTCTACCGGCTCCCGGTGAGCCACGCCTTCCACAGCGCCATCGTGGCGCCGGCCAGCGAGCCCCTCAAGAAGATCCTGGGACGGCTCGGGCTGAAGGCCCCCCGCCGCCCCATCACCACCAATGTGACGAGTGAGTTCTACCCCACCGACGACCGCGCGGTGGAGCGGATCATCGAGCTCCTCGGCCAGCAGATCAGCGCCCCGGTGGAGTGGACCGCCCAGCTCGAGCGCATGTACGAGGACGGCGCCCGGACCTTCGTCGAGTGCGGCCCCAAGCGGGCCCTCACCGGCTTCGTGGTCTCGATCCTCAAGCGTCGGCCGCACCGGGCCCTCTACACGAACCACCCCAAGCGCGGGGGGGTGGGCTCCTTCCGCGACGCCCTCGCCGGCCTCCTCGCCATGGGGATGCCCGTCCGGGACGTGCCCACCGAGGGCATCCCCGACCTCTTCACCGAGCCCGAGCCCCGCAAGGCCACCACCGAGGCGGTCCGTGCCCACCTGGCGCTCGTGGAGCAGGCGAGCGAGGCCGCGCCCGACGTCAAGCAGGGCATCCTGCGCATCGTGGCCGACAAGTCCGGCTACGACGTCGCAGAGCTGGACCTGGACTTCGAGCTCGAGGCCGACCTGGGCATCGACACGGTCAAGCAGGCCGAGATCTTCGCCGTCGTCCGCGAGACCTACGGCATCCCACGCGAGGACGGCTTCCGCTTCGACGAGCACCGCAGCCTGCGGAGCGTCATCGCCTGGGCCGCGGATCGGATGGGCGCCACCCGCCCCGCCGTGCCCGACCCGGCCCCCGCGGCCCCCTCGGCCCCCTCGGCGAGCGCCCCCCTCGTCGAGGACGACGCCGTCACGCGCTTCCTGGCCGACGCAGCCCGGGCCGGCCTCTCCGACACCGACGGGCGCGCCTTCGCCGAGGCCCTCCTCCCCCGGGTGCAGGACCTCCTCCACGCCGCCTTCGACGCGG
>CAZPJM010000539.1:0-1893 GCA_964586865.1 uncultured Enterobacteriaceae bacterium | reverse complement strand
CACCGACACCGACACCGACACCGACACCGACACCGACACCGACACCGACACCGATCCGGGCACCGAGCTCACCTTCGAGGTCGACGGCGAGCCGGGCGAGCTGGGCGTCGTGTTCACCCGCCTCTACGAGACCGGCTTCGGCGAGATCACCTTCGAGGCCGCCCTGCCCGACCGGCGCACCACCGTCTCCGTGCCCACCCCCGACCCCGACGAGCTGGACGTCCTGGACCCCCAGCTCTTCGGGGTGACGGGCGCCTACTACGCCCTCACCGCGTTCGACGACGCGGACGGCAACGGTCGGCAGGGCCTGGACGAGGCGCTCGTGGGCTTCGGGCCCGCCACCCTGCTCTTCCTCGACGGCTCCAGCCCCGAGCTCGAGGCCCTCGGCCTGACCGAGGGCTGGAATGCCGTCCTCTTCGACGGCCAGCTCCCCCGGACCGTCTCCCTAGACGCCATCCCCCTCGCCCAGGATCTCCGGATCGGCCCGCCCCTGGTCCTCTCCGGCCGCGTCTCCGAGGCCCTGGACCTGCGGGGTCGTCGGATCGCCCTGGTCCCCTCCCCCGCCTTCGACGGCATCGTTCCCGACGCCTTCCTCGCTGATGTCACCCTCGAGCGCACCTTCACCCTCGAGCTCGACGGTCCCCCACCCCGCGACCACGCCGATCCGGACGGCGACATCGCCGGCCTCACCCTCGAGGTGCCCCTCGCCTACGTCGACAGCGACGGCTCGGGCGGCCTCTCCGAAGCCGACACCGGCCAGCTCCCCGCTTGCCTTGACGGCGCGGCCGTGACCGCCATCTGGCTCCCCCCGCCCCTCGAGGCGCAGACCGCGGCCTTCTACAGCGAGGCCGGCTTCCGGCCCGGCTGGTCCGCCGCCCGCATCGACGACCTGGAGTCGGAGGACGGCGCCCTGCTCACCGCCGACGAGGCCGCCGCGCTGGCCGTCGGCCCCGAGTGTGCACTGCCCGAGTAGGCCCGGGGCTCGTCGGATCAGTCCGCCAGCCAGCCCAGGACGATGGCGGCGATGACCGCGTCGGCGACCAGATGGGCCAGGAAGGGCGCCAGCAGGCCGCCGGCGCGGTGGCGCACCAGGCCCAGGAGCACCGACCAGCCCGCGGCCAGTGACATGCCCCACACCCCGCGCGGAAAGCCGTGGGCATGCTGGAGGCCGAAGGAGAGGGCCGCGATGAGGATCGCGGCCTTCACGCCGACCTTGCCTTCCAGCTCCGGCTCCACCACCCCGCGCCAGATGGCCTCCTCGCCGAGGGCGTTGGAGACGGCGAAGAGGACCGCCCCCACCACCAGCCAGGCCGGATGTGCATCGGGGACGTAGCGGTCCACGATGTCCCCCAGGTCCGGTCGCAACAGGATCAGCCAGGTCACGAGGCCGATGGGGGTCACCCCCGCCGCCAGCGCGGTCCAGCCCAGGGGGATCCGTCCCCACCGCCACCCCTCGGGCCACCGCCGGTCGTGGAGCCACCACACGAACAGGGCGACGGGCATCGCCAGCTGCCAGAGGGGCAGGAGCTGCGCCACGGCGAGGCAGCCGACCAGCCTGGGGATGGGCTGTCGCCGCAGGGCGATCCCCACCATCACCGCCATGACGGTCAGGACCGTGTTCAGCAGCGGACCCGACGCGAGCGCCAGCGCTCCCAGGATCGCCAGCGCCACCCCGTCGACCACCCAGGACTTCATGGGAGCCTCCTGAAGTTGAACATACGCTCAACTTCTCGGAGCTTGCCCTGCCGGGGGAGCCGGTGCAAGGTCCTGAGGTGAGCCCTCCCCGTCAGCCCCGCCAGGCGCGCGCCTTTCGGCGCCGCGACGCGCTGCTCGAGGCCGCCGCGCGCATCCTCCACCGGGACGGGTGGGATGGCCTCACCACGAGGGCCCTCG
>CAZPJM010000538.1:0-1902 GCA_964586865.1 uncultured Enterobacteriaceae bacterium | reverse complement strand
AGTTCAGACGTGTGCTCTTCGGATCGGCCACCGCCGCCAGGCCGAGGGCGCCGTCGACGCGCGCGCCCTGGCGGCGGTGGCCACCCTCCCCCGCCACCTGGGTGAGCTCGGGCCGGCCGTGCGGGCCGTGCTGCCGGGCCCCTCGACCGCCCCCGCACCCGTCAAGGGAGGCCCGCGATGAAGGTCCTCGACCTGCCCCAGCTCAAGCGCAGCGCGAGCTGCAAGACCGACTCGCTGCTCCTCGACGTCCTCCTCGGCGAGAAGGTGGAACTGCCCATGGTCTGCGGGGGGCGGGGCCTGTGCGCGACCTGCCACGTGCACGTCATCGAGGGTGCCGACAGCCTCTCCCCGCCCACCGACCGCGAGAAGCGGACGCTGGCCCGCCTCTCGGGCTCGGACCACCACAGCCGGCTGGCCTGCCAGGCCCGGGTCATCGGCGACGGCGTCCGCGCCAGGGTCCCCGACGGCCGCTACATCCGCGACGCCGACGACCTCGAGGACCTGATCGGCAAGCGGGCCAAGCAGCCCATCCTCCACCCGGTCGACGGCCGCATCCTCATCCAGCGCGGCAAGATCATCACCCGCTCGGCCATCTCGGGCCTGCGCCGGGTGGACTTCTCGATCACCGACATCCACACCACCGACCCGGGAGGTCGCTGATGCCCATCTCACCCCGCGACGGCGGCTACAAGGGCTACCACAACTACTACGTCCCCGACGAGTTCTTCCGCCGGGAGGACGGCGAGGGTGCCCTGTACCTGCGGGATGGCCAGCGGGCGGCGCACGTGGGCGAGGACTTCGTGGCGGGCCTGCACAGCGGCCTCGAGGAGGAGGTCGGTGGGGCCGGCGGCTACATCATGTACCGGTGCGGCTTCGAGTGGGCGCTCCAGGACATGAAGCGCTTCAACCACCGCATGCGCCACGAGTTCGGCGGCGGCAAGCTCGACGTGTGGCAGATGAACCCCAGGTTCGTCTTCGAGACCTGGTGGTGGCCCCTCAACGTGACCGGGTGGGGTGCCTGGACCCTGGAGCTCGACTTCGACGACCGCGGGATCACCCTGGTGGAGATCCGCAACAGCGCGGTGGCCCAGTCGATGCAGCGGGTGGGCAAGCCGGTGTGCCACATGTACGCCGGGCTCTTCGCGGGCGCGATGACCTACTTCCTCCGCGACGAGCGCGAGGGTATCGAGGTCCAGTGCTACGCCATGGGCAACGACGTCTGCAAGTTCCTCATCGGGGAGGGTCGGACCGTCAACGCCGCCAGCTTCTGGCGCCAGGAGGGCGCGACCGCCAACGAGATTCTGGACCACCTGGGGTAGCGCGTGCCGATCCAGCGACCCATCCACGCCCAGCGCCTGCGCCGCTTCCTCGGCCGGGTGGCCGCCACCCGCAGCCGCCTGGCCGAGTGGCCCGACGCGCCCAACGCCATCCCGGCGGTGGGCCCCCTGGCCGCGGCCGCCCCGCCCCCTTCCGAGGCGTGGGTCACGGCGCTGGACGGCCCCACCCCCCTCCCGTCCGAGGAGAGCTCCCGCCTGGCCACCGCGCTGGACGGCGCCGAGGCCCGGGCCGGCGAGCCCCTCGCCGACGACGTCTCGCGGGACGACGACGCCCTCGAGGAGCCCTCGGTGGTGGTGGAGGACGACGCTCCCGCGATGGCCGCGGAGGACGACGCTCCCGCGATGGCCGCGGAGGACGACGCTCCCGCGTTGGCCGGGGAGGACGAGCCCGTCGCGGCGGAGCCCGAGGAGGACCCCGCGGTGGCCGCGGAGGACGCGACCCCCGAACAGGCCCCCGCCGCCCCCCCTCCGGTCGAGCGCCCGACGGTCGACGCCGGGGCGATGCCGGAAGATCCCGACAGCGTCGACACCCTCTCGCCGGAGCGCGAGCTGGCCGACCGGCCCC
>CAZPJM010000537.1:0-1917 GCA_964586865.1 uncultured Enterobacteriaceae bacterium | reverse complement strand
CCGCGGCCTGGCACGATCTGGGCTTCTGGACCGGGCCCCGGTGGGCCCGGGCGGGGGTGGACGGGCTGGCCCTGCGGCCCCACGCCGACCCGATCCTGGCGGCCCTCGAGCGGCTGCAGGGCGCGCCCGCCGACACCCGCTTCGGGTGGCTGGTGCAGTGGCACGACGTCGAGGGCCTGGGCCCGCGACTGCGGGAGGGGCGGCGGCTGCCCGCCCTCATGGAGGGCCTCGACGCGGCGGACCGGCTGCGCATGCACTGGGTGCTGGGGCGCGGCGAGCTCCCCCCCGAGGACCCGGCGTTGTGGCTGCGGGCGAGCCTGGAGGCGGGGGACCTCGAGCAGGTCGAGGCCGCCCTGACAGAGTCCCTCTCCATGGAGGCGGCGGAGGCCCTGGCCGCCGACCGCGTGCTGGTGCGGGACCTGCGCCATGCCGCCCCCGCCCTGGCCGAGGCCCTGGAGCGTCGGGTCCACGGGGCCCTGGGCGGTGCCGAGGCCCACCCCGGGGCGGGCGCCCTGTCCGATCCGGACTGCGTGGGCCCGGACGGCGCCGTGGCCACGGACGCCGCCCCCTCGGACCGGGGCTACCTGGGCACCGTCGAGCCTGACATCGCCGCGACCGTCGACGCGCTGGCCGGGCTGGTGGCCGGCCTGGGCGGGTGGTGGTCCGACGAGCCCGGCGAGGCGGCGCTCCGGATCCTGACCCGGGCCCGGGCCCGCTTCCTGGAGGCGGCCCAGGCGTGGGGCGACCCGGTGCTGGCGCGCCACCTGGTCCGGCAGGCGAGCCAGGCGGTCGACACCCGGCTGGAGGGGCGCGGGGTGAGCGTGCTCTCCCTCCTCGATGCCATCGCCGACTTCGCCACCCGGCGGAAGGTGGCCCGGTTGCTGGGGCGCGAGGCCCTTCGTACCGGCACGGAGCGGGTCGACCCGGACGGGCAGGACGATCCGCGGCTCCAGGTGCTGCTGGAGGAGGCGGTGGCGCTGGGAGCGCGGCTGGCGGAGGCGGTCGGGGCTGGGGATGCGAGTCGGATCCAAGCGCATGCTGAGCACGCTGACCGCGCCTGGAACGCGGCGGCCTCGCGTGGCGTTCTCGACTTCCAGGACCGCTCACCCTTCACCAACGCCCTGGAAGCCGGCTTCGAGCCCCTGGGCGGCCCGCTCCCCCAGGCCATCGAGAAGCTGGATGGGAGCGACGAGATGGCCCGTCAGCTCGGGTACGTCTCCATCGCCGTCGCCCTCAAGGCCTCCGACGACACCCGCCCGAACGCGGTGGTGGAGGCGGAGTACGCCCTCGCCAAGCGCACAGAGGAACTGTTCGTCGCCATCACGGTGGGCAATGCCGAGGCGGCTTCCGAGTATGCGCGCGGCAGCGGCGAGAACAACCTCCTCACCCCCGCCCGCGCCCTCATCGACGCCAGCCCCGACCACGAGGGCCCGGCCTCGGCACTCATCCAGGCCACCTACGTCGAGCGCTTCGGCATCGCCCTGGGGGACCACCTGGACCGGAGCGCCCTGCCAACCCGGGTCAAGGCGACGGTGCGCGAGGGCCTGGAGCTCGGCGCCGGCGCGGGCGCGGTCCCGCAGGACACCCGGGACGCCCCCGACCTGCACCAGCTCACGCCTGAGTTCTTCGAGCTCCACGGCGATCCCATCCCGGGCACGCAGGTCGAGAAGCCCCGGACGCCCCGCACGGAGGCCCAGGTCGACATCGCCGTGGCCGCGCACCTCGCGTACCTGGAGGAGCTGCTCGGGGACCTCGGCGGCTGGACCCTCTACGACCCCGAGGCCAAGCTCACCGCCCACCTCTCGAAGCTGGCCTTCTCCGGCGGCAAGGCGCTGGTGCTCGACGCCTGGCGCGCCGCCCACGGCCACGAGCTGCGCTTCGCCCTCGAGGAGGCGCGGACCCAGGGCACCCTGGGCG
>CAZPJM010000536.1:0-1928 GCA_964586865.1 uncultured Enterobacteriaceae bacterium | reverse complement strand
CGCTCACTCCCCCCGCCGCGCTCGCCGAACTCAAATCGTCACTTTCGCCCCCGCCCTGCTCCCTCCAGTGCGCCGCCCCCCGCCGCTACCTGGACCACCCGCAGGGCCGCCGGGGCCTCGCGGCGGGCCTCGGCCAGGCGCGCCGCGGCCTCGGCGGGATCGTCGGCGTGCAGGAGGCGGACCGAGACCGACCGATCGCCGTCCCCCACGGTGAGGGTGGTGTGGTGGGACCCGGCCCGCAGCCCGAGCCGGCGGGCGGCCTCGACGGTGGCGGCCCGACCGGCGGGACCCGCATCGCCCGCGTGGGGCCCCGGCAGCAGGGCATCCACCTTCAGCCGGGGGAGCGGACGGAGGGCCTCGGGCACCACCCGGCGCGGTCGGACCCCGGGCGGCGCGGTCCGCTCCCCCACCCGGCTGGCGGGCGCATCCCAGCCCACCACCACGCCGTCGGCCTCGGTGAACATGGCCTCCAGCCCGGTGAGGGGCCCCGGGGCCACCCGGCCGTCCAGCATCAGCGCGTCCACGTCCCAGGAGGAGGGATCGACGGGGGGCAGGATCACCAGTCCCCACGCATCCCCCCGCTCCACACGGGGCAGCGGTGGACCGGGGCGCCGCTCCATGGAGCCGTCCGGGCGACGGTGGAGGGCCTGGCGGGTCACGGGGGGTCCGGCGAACGCGGCGTCCGGGTCGGGCTCGCCCGTGACAGCGCGGAGATCGGCGCGGCTCACCCCGTCGGCCGCGCTCAGCTCCACCGAGACCGGTCCGGCCAGGCGGTCGCCGTGACGGCAGTGGCGGAGCTCCAGGGGGGCGGTGGCCCCCAGCTCGCCCACGGCGGGGCCCTCGGCCAGCACCCGCGTGCGGACCAGGGGTCGGGGTCCCTGCCCCGGGATCACCCGGAGTCCAGCGCCCCCCACCGGGCCCAACGCCACCTCGCCGAGGAAGAGGCAGGCCCGTGGCGGCACCTGGGCTGGGAGACGGGTGAAGACCTCGCCCACCAGCACCCCGGACCGACGGTCCAGGCCGTGGATCACCACCGCGTGCAGGACCGGATCGCCGGTGGGCGCGCCCGGGAGGCTGTCCGGACGCACCGCCACCGCCTCGACGGGGGGGAGCCGGCGCTCGCGCCACAGGGATCGCGCGGCGTCGGTGGCGAGCCGATCCCAGGCGCCCTCCCCCTCGGGGGCGGCGTCGGCGGGACCGACCCACAGCGCGGCCTCGGGATCCACCGGCAGCCCGGTCGCGCCGGCCAGCGTCTCGGCGGCGGGGCCGGCCACCCCCTGCACCTCGGGGGCGGCGTGGAGCGCCGCGCGGAGCACCGGGTCGTCGATCCCGCCCTCCGTGCACGCGGTCCCCAGCAGGGCGGCCAGCGCCAGCCCGATCAGTCGAGCTCGACCGAGGGATCGAACCACCCCTCCTCCTCGTCCTCCTCCTCCTCGTCCAGCAGGACCGCCAAGGCCAGGGTCCGGCACAGGCGGGCGGTGGCCTCGGCCACCCCGTCCACCGCGCGCTCCCGGGCCTCCTCGGGGGCGCGGGCCGCCGCCAGCTCGCCCACCAGCGCCGAGGCCCGATCCTCGAGGCCGCCTTCGAGGGCGGCGTCCGACAGGGGGATCGCCCCCCGCGCGTCCCGCCAGCCCGATCCGTCCATCTGCCCGCTGGAGAGGGCGTCCAGCACCGCCGTGAGGGCCGCGTCGGCCGCCCACCGCGCCTCGGCGTCGGCCCCCCCGAAGTGGTGGACCAGCGCCGTGTCCACGGCCTCCCGCAGGCCCTCGTCGAAGCGGAGCCGATCCGCCAGGATCTCGCGCTCGGGGAGGCGTGAGCGCCCCAGGACCCCCACCAGCCGGTCCAGGCGGGCCGGGTCGGCGGCGCCCAGGTGCAGCGCCAGGCGGGCCGTCTCGACCCGCGGCCCCGCCAGGCGGGCCTCGGCCTCC
>CAZPJM010000535.1:0-1962 GCA_964586865.1 uncultured Enterobacteriaceae bacterium | reverse complement strand
CTGAGAAGCCGGCGGGCGGGCCGGGCGACGGGAGTTTGCGTCACAGACTGCTAGCCCTGCGCGGAGAGCAGCGGGGCGGGGGGCGCCCGTCGGGATCAGCCCCGCGCCCGTCCCTCGAGCCAGGTGACCAGGCTGCGCACCGGCTCGCCGGTGGCCCCGGCGGCGTAGCTGCCGCTGGCCTTGTCGTGGAAGGAGGAGCCGGCGATGTCCAGGTGGGCCCAGGCCGGCCCGTCCACGAAGTGCTGGAGGAAGAGGGCGGCGGTGGTGGCCCCGGCGGCCCGGCCGCCCACGTTCTTGATCTGGCTCCAGGTGCCCTTGAGCATCTGGTTGTAGGGGGCGTGGAGCGGCAGCCGCCACAGGCCCTCGCCGGCGGCGTCGGCGGCGTCCACCAGGGCGGTGGCCAGGCCGTCGTCGTCGGTGAAGAGGCCGGTGAAGTCGGGCCCCACGGCCACCACGCAGGCGCCGGTGAGGGTGGCGGCGTCCACCACGTGGCTCACGCCTTCGACCTCGCAGGCGCGGATCAGGCAGTCGGCCAGCACCAGGCGGCCCTCGGCGTCGGTGTTGTGGATCTCGACGGTGACGCCGTTCTTGTAGGTGAGGATGTCCCCGAGCTTGAAGGCCTCGCCACCGAGCAGGTTCTCGGCGGCACCCACCCACACGTCGAGGGCGATGGGCAGGCCCTGCTCGGCGGCAGCGCCGAAGGCGGCCAGCACGGTGGCGGAGCCGCCCATGTCGCAGCGCATGGTCTGCATGCCGGAGGTGGGCTTGAGGGAGAGGCCGCCGGCGTCGAAGGTGATGCCCTTGCCGACGAGGCCGACATGGTCGACCGCGCCCTCGGGCCGGTAGCTGGCCTTGATGAGGCGCGGACGGCGGGCCGAGCCCTGGCCCACGGCCAGGATCCCCACGCAGTCCTCGGCGCGGAGCCGGTCCTCGTCCCAGACCTCGACCGTCACGTGCTCGAGGGCCCCGAGGTGCTCCCGGGCCCAGTCGGCCAGGCTCTCGGGGTAGAGGTCGGCGGCGGGCAGGTTGACCAGGTCGCGGGCCCGGCCCTGCCAGGCGGCCCGGATGCGGGAGCCCTCCACGTCCACCACGTGGCCATCGCCCAGGATGGTCAGGGTCTCGAGGGCGGGGGTCCGGGCCTCTTCGCGCTTGAAGCGGTCCCAGTCGTAGTTGCCGGCCGAGACGGCCTCGATGGCCAGCCGGCCGTCCAGGCTGTCGCCGAGGGCCAGGACCAGGCTGCGGGCGGAGAGGGCCCGGGCCTGACGGCCGGCCTGGGCGGCCCCCTGGCGGCGGGCGCGGGGGCTGCCGTCGCCCACGCCGGTGAGGAGCACGTTGGTGGCGGCGGTCCGCCCCAGCCCGGGGATCACCAGGGAGGTGCCCGCGGCGCCGGAGAAGCCAGAGGCCCGGGCATAGTCGGCCAGGCCCTCGCCGAGGGTGGCGGTCAGGGCGTCGAGGCCGTCCAGGTCGGACCCGATGCCCACCGCGAGGAGGTCGGCGTCGAGGGTCAGGGCGTCGGCGGTGGTGAAGGTGATGTCCACGGGAGACTCCGGGAGCGGGTGAGGGGGTTCAGCCCGAGCAGGCCTGGATGGCGAGGCCGGCCAGGACGAGCACGACCAGCACGAGGCCCACGGTGGCGCCGAGGGCGATCCAGGTGTTGTCCCGGACGAGGGCGATGGCCTGGTCGAGCGGGCTGGCGGGGCGCTGCCTTCCGTCGAAGCCGGGCAGGTCCTCCATGCCCTCGGGAGAGGGGAGGAGGTCGGCGCCGCGCGGGTCGGTGCGCCCGGAGCCGGGATGCTCGCCATCGGGCAGGGACTCCCAGGTGCCGGCGGCGCCCCAGGCGGGCTGGGGGGCCTCCTGGGTGGTGTCGGCGTGCGGGCGCGGCGCGACGGGGGCCGCGGCCGGCGGGGCATCGGGGAGATCGGAAGAGCGTCGTGTAGGGAAAGAGTGTAGATCTCGGTGGTC
>CAZPJM010000534.1:0-1977 GCA_964586865.1 uncultured Enterobacteriaceae bacterium | reverse complement strand
CCGCCCACCCCGACCCGGACCCCTCCCGCGCCGACGAGCTCCGGGCCCTCTACGCCGGCGAGGTCGCCCACCTGGACCGCCAGCTCGGCGCCTTCGTCGCGGCCCTCGAGGAGCGGGGCCTGTACGACGACCTGGCCATCGTGCTCGTGAGCGACCACGGCGAGGAGTTCCAGGAGCACGGTGGCTGGTGGCACGGCCAGACCCTCTACGCCGAGCAGACCCGCGTGCCCCTGGTGGTGCGCCTGCCCGGCGGGGCCCAGGGCGGCACCGTCGCCTCCTGGCAGGTCCGCAACCTCGACGTGGCCCCCACCATCGCCGAGCTGGCCGGCGTGGGCCCGGACCCCTCCTGGGCGGGCGCCTCGCTCCTGGCCGACCTGGGGTCCTCCCCCGCGGCCGCCGATGCTGCCCCCGATGCCGACGCCGATGCCGCCCCCGGCGCCGACGCCGCCTCCGACGACGGCTCTGACGGCGAGGATCCCGTCTATGACGAGGTCGTCGCCCCGGAAGCCCCCGCCGTGCCCCCGGCCGAGGCCTGCCTGGCCGGCCGCGGCCACCCCCTGGATCGGCTCGTGGTCATGGAGGAGGACTTCGAGGCCAACCGCGTCAAGGCCGTGCGTCGCGACGGCTTCGCCCTGCACCGCGCCGCCCCTGGCGGCTCTCGCGACCTGCCCGCGCTGGCCCTCTACGACGTCATCACCGACCCGGGCGAGCACGACGACCTGCTCGACGGCGGGTCCGCCATCTGCGGCACCTTCCCCGAGGACCACGCCCGCTCCCTGGGCGACGCGCTGGCCGGCGCCGTGGGCGATGCCGAGGCCCTCGGGGTCGAGGGCGACACGGCCGAGCTCTCCGACGCCGACCGGGCCCGCCTGTGCGCCCTCGGCTACCTCTCGGGGCCGGACTGTCCCTAGGCCACGCGCCCAGCCCCCGTTTCAGCCACCCACCCCCACCCAGACGAGCCCGATGTGCTCGATGTGGATGTCGTTGCGCTCCAGGCCCACCTCCTGGATCTCGACCTCGTCGGCCCGGGAAAGCTCCTTGCGCTGGATGTCGGCCAGCTCCGCCGACAGGGCGACCTGCAGCTCGGCGACCTCCTCGTGGAGCTGCACGAGCTCGAGCTCCACCGCGTCGGCGCGCTGGGCGGCGGCGGTCGTCTGGCGGCGCCGGGTCACGGCGGTGGACAGGCGCCGGGTGCGGCCGCCGAAGAGGGCCCCGAAGAGGGTCTCGCCCACGTTCACCAGCTCGGCGGTCTGTTGCTGGCGGGCCCGCGCGCGGGCGGCCTCGAGGGCCTGGTGCTTGCGGACGATCCGGTCCTGGAGGGTGTCCACCTTGCGGGCCATGCGCTCCTGGAGGGCGGCGGCGCGCTCGGCGATCCGCGCGTCGATGGCCCGCTGGACCCGCCCGCGGAAGGCCTCGTCGGTCTCTCCGGGCACCCCGACCAGGTCCAGGCCCCGGTGACGCCGGAACACGGTGGTCTCGGACCGGTCCAGCGCCGTCACCACCGCCCGCTCCACCCGGGCCAGCTCCCGGGCCTCGTCCACCTCGTCGGGCAGCTCCTGGAACCACCCCGGCGGGGGCTCCCGGTGCAGGTCGCCCGGGTCCAGGACCACGGCCAGCCCCTCGCCGGGCTCGGCGCGAAGGGGCAGGTAGAGCCGCTCCACCTGCCGGTCCTCGTCGAAGACGGTGGACTCGTCGAAGTGCAGGTGGGCGCGCACGTGGAGCGCCGGGATCCACAGGGCACGGCCGTCCGGCGAGCGGGGCAGGTCCAGATCCGAGGTCGCATCGCCGAGGGCGGCGGAGGCGGCGAGCGTCAGGTAGCGGACGTCCAGATCGGCGGGGACCGGCGGCGGGTGGGACAGAAAGCCCGGGGGGGCGTGGCGGCCCCCGCCACCGAGGGTCGAATCATGCCCTCGGCCGCCGGGAATCCGATCGCTCTCCGGGCCCGGGTCGGAGACGTGGGCCCCGGGCTCCCCGAAA
>CAZPJM010000533.1:0-2019 GCA_964586865.1 uncultured Enterobacteriaceae bacterium | reverse complement strand
GGGCAGGGGGCCCCGCCGGGCGCCGCCGCCCCGGTCGACCCCGTGAACACCGGGCGCCGCGGGGTCCACCACCCGGCATGGAGACCGGTGCTGACGGGTCGGCGCTCAAGCGGTACGTTGCCTGCCGGGCTCCCCCTCGCGAGGTCACGTGTCCATCCGCCGCTCCCTCCCTCCCCGTCCCGACCTCGCACGTCGCGCGGTCACCGCCGTGCAGCTCGTCGGCCTCGGAACCCTCGCCGGGCTCCTCCTCCCCTCCCTGGCCCTGGCCCAGGACGGCTTCTCCACCGACATCGAGCTGGTGCGCCCCACCTTCTCGCCCCGCGCCACCCCCGGCGTCGACAGCCCCTTCACCGGGCGCGAGGGCACCCTGGTGGTGGGTGGTCTGGTGCAGTACCAGCGCGACCCGCTCCGCCTCATCGAGTTCGACGAGGTCGCGGGCTCGGTCGTCCGCAACCGGGCCGCCATCCAGCTCGGCGCCGGCTGGGCCGCCTCGGATCGGGTGGCGCTCCGGGCCTCCATGCCGCTCTACCAGCACTGGGCCAGCGAGACGGACGACATCGATGGCGACGGCTTCGGGGTCGGTGACCTGACCGCCGGGCTGAAGTACCAGTTCTGGGAGGACGCCGGCTTCACCCTGGCCGCCCACGGGGACCTGACCCTCAACTCGGGTTCCCGGAACCGCTACATGGGCGAGGCCCAGCCCCGCACCCACTTCGGGCTGCTGGCGAGCTTCGAGGCGTGGCCCGTGCTCGCCATGACCCAGCTCGGCGTGCAGACCCGCGCCCCCCTCGAGACCCAGCGCGACTTCCTGCTCGGGAACGAGATGGTGTGGAACTCGGCCATCACCGTGGCCCTCCCCGGGGAGCGCGCCAGCCTCTACACCGAGCTCCTGGGCCGCTTCGGGCTCGCCAAGCTCTTCCAGGGCGGGGCCGAGTCCTCGCTCGAGTGGACCGCCGGCGGCGCCTACCGGATCACCGAGGGTCTCCAGCTCCACGCCGGGCTGGGCCGGGGCCTCACCGCCGGCTACGGCACCACCACCATCCGGGGCCTGGTGGGCCTGCGCTACCAGATCACCCCCGAGCCTCCCCCGCCGGTGGAGCCGACCTTCGAGGTCTCCGTCCTCGACATCCCCGACGACGAGCCGGACCCCGAGCCGCCCATCGAGCCCATCGAGGAGCCGCCGGATCCCGACACCTGGCGCGAGGGCGAGCTGGCCCGCCAGGTCGAGGATCGGATCGTCATCCGCGACCCCATCCAGTTCGAGTTCGCCACCGCGCGGATCCTGCCCGCCTCCCTGCCCACCCTGCAGCAGGTGGCCCGGCTGGTGAACCGGGACGCGCGGATCGGGCACCTGCTCATCGAGGGTCACGCCTCGGAGGAGGGCTCGTACGCCTACAACTACGACCTCTCCATCCGGCGGGCCAAGGCGATCTTCGAGCAGCTCCTCGTCCTGGGCGTGCACCCGGAGCGCATGAGCTACCGCGGGATGGGCGAGGTGGTGCCGGTGGCCGAGGGCAGCGACGAGGCGAGCCTGGAGCTGAATCGCCGGGTGGAGTTCGAGATCATCCGCCAGTACCAGCCCGGGGACGAGACGCCGGAATACGACCCCGACGTCGATCTCCCCTGGAACGGGGAGGACGTGCGGCTCGAGCTGCCGCCACCCCTGCCCCCGCCCCAGGCGCCGCCCACCGACCTGCTCGAGGATGCGGACGGCGTGCTGTACGAGGTCCCCGAGGACCGCGGCGACCTGGCGCCCCCCGCGCCGGACGCACCCCCCGAGACGGCCCCCGACCAGGAGGACTGATGCAGACGCTGACCTTGATTTTGTGGTTGGCGGGAGGCCCGGCCCTCGCCCAGTCCGGGGAGGACTGCCGCAACGACCTCGAGCAGGACCTGAACTGCAACTTCATCGACGTCTCGGAAGAGACCGAGGTGGACCTGTCCGACGCCGAGTGCGCGAGCCGGATCGACCCGGCCACGGGCGAGCCCTACCCCAACGCCGACTGGTACTACGACTAC
>CAZPJM010000532.1:0-2020 GCA_964586865.1 uncultured Enterobacteriaceae bacterium | reverse complement strand
CAGGCGGCCCGACCCCTCGCCCCTCGCCACGTGCTCTGTGGCTGCACCGTCGCACCGGGCTTCGACTTCGCCGACTTCGTGCTGGCCGGCCCCGGGGACCTGACCGGGCTGCCGGGCGCCGATACGCCCCACGTCCGGGCCCTGCTCCGCGACTGACCCGTCGGGGACGCCCTCGTTGGATCCGGTGGGCCTCGAATTCCCGGCGCCCTCCCTCAATGCCCGATACGCACGATCCGACGTCTCCCCGCGACGCCTTCGGAGGTCCCCTTGCGCCTTGCCCTCCCCGCCGTGCTCCTGGCCGCCTGCGCCACCCCGGACGCCCCCGCCGTGAGCCTGGGCCCCGCGACCCCCGACACCACCCAGGACCTGGTCCTGGAGGTCACCTCGGTGGAGCCGCTCGACGAGGGCGACGTGCTCCAGGTGACCTGGGAGGTCGACGGCTCCGAGGTCTCCGATCTGGCCGACGCCCTCACCGTGCCCTCGGACCGGACCGCCGCCGGGGAATCCTGGACCGCCGCCGTCTCCATCGCCCGGGGCAACCGCGTCTCGGCGGTGGCCACCGACGAGGTCGTCATCGCCAACGCCGCACCCACCGTGACGGTGACCGTCGGCCCCGACGGCGCCCGCACCACCGATGACCTGGTGGCGACGGCCACCGCCGAGGACATCGATGGTGACGAGGTGACGCTGACCTACGCCTGGGACCGGGGCGGCCAGGCCTCGAGCACCACCGGCGCCGTGCTCCCCGCCGCCGAGACGGCCCGGGACCAGACCTGGCGCGTGGTCGTGACGGCCACCGACACGGCAGGCGACACCGCCACCGACGAGGCCTTCATCACCGTCCAGAACACGCCCCCCTCGGTGGCCCTGGCCCAGGTCGAGCCGGCCTCGCTCTTCACCAACAGCACCGCCACCTGCCGCGGTGCCGGCTTCGACGACCCGGACGACGACCCCGAGGCGTATGAGGTCGAGTGGCTCGTCAACGGCGTGAGCCAGGGCATCAGCGAGACCCTGGGCGGCGACGCCTTCGAGCGCGGGGACCAGGTGGTCTGCCGCCTCTTCCCGGTGGACGACGTCTCTCGGGGCGAGCCCGTCGAGAGCGCCGCCGCCGATGTGCGCAACAGCCTCCCCCTGGTGCGGGGCCTGCGGATCGAGCCCGCCGAGCCCACGGTGGCCGACTCGCTCATCGCCGAGATCGATGCCGTGCTGGACGCCGACGGGGACGGCGCCATCATCCGCTACACCTGGACCGTCGACGGCGAGGAGATCTCCACCTCGGACCACGTGGACGAGTTCACCCTGGTCAAGGGCGACGAGGTCACCGTGGGCGCCCGTCCCTTCGACGGCGTCGAGAACGGGGGCCTGTGGGAGGCCTCCGTGACCATCCAGAACAGCCCGCCCACCGCCCCGGTGGTGGCCGTGTCCGGCTCGGTCGGCGACGGCCTGCTCTGCGAGATCGTCACGGACAGCACCGACGTGGACGACGACCCGCTGGACTACACCGTCTCCTGGCTGGCCGACGGCACGCCCTTCAGCGGCGCCACCACCACCACCCTCGCGGGCGACACCATCGCCGCTGGCGACGTGGGGCCCGGCGAGCGGTGGACCTGTCAGGTGGTGGCCGACGACGGCGAGGACTCCAGCACCGCCGGGACCGACAGCATCAGCTTGTGAGGCGGGCCCGTGGCGAACCCGTTACGAACAGCGGGTCTCGCCGCGCCCGCGCCCCCTTGTCGACCGAGCCAGCGTGGGTACGGCAGCGTGGGGGGATGGCAGGAGCCCGATGACCCCACCTTCGCCCCCGACCGACACCCACGCGTGGACCCGGCGTCGCCAGGCCACGCTGGATGCCCTGCTGGCCGAGCGGGACCGGCTGGAGGCCTGGATCGACCCCGACACCCCGGCCGAGGCGGTGGGGGCGGCCCGGGCGGCGCTCGAGCGGCTGGACCGGGAGATCGGCGCCCTGCTCTCGCGCTGGAGGCGGGCGGGCGGCGGCGTGGCCCTGCAGGCGCCGGCGCCC
>CAZPJM010000531.1:0-2026 GCA_964586865.1 uncultured Enterobacteriaceae bacterium | reverse complement strand
TCGCAGGGGAAACGTGTACCGGGCAAACCCGTAGCGGCGGGGCGCCGTGGGGGGCACCCCGGCGTGTGGGTCGGCCCGGACAAGATCGCCGCGGTGGGGCTGCACGTCCGCAAGGGGGTGAGCCTGCACGGCTTCGCGCTCAACCTGGACCCCGACCTGGCCCCCTTCGGCTGGTTCACCCCGTGCGGGGTCACCGACGGCGGCGTCACCTCGCTCGCGGCGCTCACCGGCCGGGCCCCCGCACCGCGAGAGGTGGCCCAGGAGCTGGGAGACCGGGTGCTGTGGGCCCTCTGGCAGGAGAGCGTTGACAGCCGCGCCGGACGTCGATAGGACCGGGGGGCCCTGAGGGGGTGGTCCTGTCGGGCCCCCTGCTCACGGTCTCGAAGGAACGTAGCTCAGCGGGAGAGCACTGCCCTGACACGGCAGGGGTCGGCGGTTCGAATCCGCCCGTTCCTATGCCCTCGTCGACGGGCAGGATCCGACCGGGTCCTGCCCGTCACGTCGTCTCTCCCACCGCCCTGGTCGCGCCGTGGCCCACCGCGCGCACGATCCTGGGGCTGGCCTGGGCCCTCGGCCGGGGTTACCCGCCCGGGTCCGTCGACCGCCGCCCATCTCCCCGGGCCGGCCCGGTCGCCACCCCGCTCCTGGAGCCTCCCATGCCCAAGATGAAGACCCACCGCGGCGCCGCCAAGCGCTTCAAGCTGACCGGCTCCAAGAAGGTCAAGTACAAGCACGCCGGCATGCGCCACAACTTCGGCGCCAAGACCACCAAGCAGAAGAAGCGGCTCATCAAGACCGGCATCCTGGACGAGCGGGATGCGAAGGTCGTGCGTCGCATGCTCAACGGCGGCTGATCCACCTCGGGGGCCCCCGCGGCCCCCGGTCTCCGGCCTCGGCCATGCGCCGGGGCCCGCCCCCTCGCGGGGCCACCCCTCCCCCCACACCTCGCCGCCACCGCCCCCTCCGGGGGGCCGGGAACCGGCTCAAGGAGCGTGTCATGGCCCGTGTAAAGCGCGCCCAGATCCGTCATACCCGCAAGAAGAAGCTGTTCAAGCGCGCCAAGGGGTTCTTCCTCGGTCGCCGCCTGTACCGTCAGGCCCGCGAGCACGTCCTGCGTGCCGAGGCCCAGGAGTTCGTCGGTCGCAAGCTGCGCAAGCGGCACTTCCGGCGTCTGTGGACCCAGCGCATCAATGCCGCCGCGCGCCAGCACGGCCTGCCCTACAGCCGCTTCATCCACGGCCTCAAGCGGGCCGACATCGCCCTGAACCGGAAGGTCCTGGCGGACCTGGCCATCACCGACCCGGCCGCCTTCAAGGCCGTCGTCGACCAGGCCCGCGCCGCCCTCGACCAGCCCCAGGCCTGATCGGCACCGGGGCCCTCGCGCCGGCCACCTCGCCACCGCGCCGGCTGCCTCACCCCGTCCCTCGGCTTCCCCGGGCGGCGGGGTGTCCGCGTTCGTCGGGCTCGGTCACCGGTCCTCCCCCGGTTGGCCCGGGCCTGCCCTGCGAGGTAGGGCGGCTCGGATGGAGGATGTGTGCGCGCACTGATGGCCGGCCTGCTGGCCCTCCCCCTCGCTGCGGGGTGCGGGGGCGACAGCGACCTCGGCTGGGTCGCCTTCAGCTCGGAGGGCGAGTCCCTCGTCATCGAGGTCATCGACGGTCCCCCCGCCGATGATGCGGCCCTCCGCGACCTCACCAGCACCACCGGGAGCGTCATCGTCGGCACCGCCACCGTCGAGCCCGCCCGCGGCCCCGTCGGCACCGAGCACCAGGTCACCGTCGCCGTCGACGACGAGTACGAGGAGGTCGTCCGCCGGGTGACCCTCGAGACCGAGGGCGACCGCGGTAGCCAGCGCCACCTCCTGGTCCGGGACAGCGCCGACCTGGGCCTGTGGCGCGTCGACGTCATCTCCCTGGGCACCGAGGGCGAGACGCGCCAGGACACCTTCACCTTCCGCCTCTGGCGTCCCGCCGAGGAGGACGAGGAGCCCGACACCGGCGCCGAGGTGGAGGAGGAGGGGGGCTAG
>CAZPJM010000530.1:0-2026 GCA_964586865.1 uncultured Enterobacteriaceae bacterium | reverse complement strand
CCGAGACACCGTCCTCGTCGAAGTCGGTGTTCTCCGGGTTGTCACAGGCGACGGCGAGCGACAGGGCCAGAATGGACAGGATGGACGTGCGCATGGAGACTCCCAGGGATTCGGATGGGGTGGCCCCCGACCCGGCGGTCGCCCAGCCTACATGGCCGGCCGGCGACCGTCATGCCCGGCGTCCCGGATTTCCCGACGGGTGGGCGCCGGCCGGTGGGTTCGGCTAGGCCAGGGCCATGATGGCGCCGGACGTGCTGGTGGTGGGTGGCGGGGCGGTGGGTCTCGCGGTGGCGGTGGCGGCGCGCCAGGCCGGGGCCCGCGTCACCGTCCTCGAGAAGGAGCCCCGGGTGGCGGCCCACGCCTCGGGGCGCAACTCGGGCGTGCTCCACGCCGGCTTCGCCTACGCCCCCGGCAGCGCCAAGGCCCGGTTCAGCCGGGCCGGGGTGGCCGCCTGGCGGTCCCTCTGTGCCGAGCGCGGCCTGCCGCTCCGCGCCTGCGGCAAGCTGGTGGTGGCGACCCACCCGAAGGGCGTGGAGCGGCTCCGGGCGCTGCATGCCCGGGGCCGGCAGAACGGCGTGCGGGTGCAGCTGGTCGATCCCATCGAGGCCCGCACCATCGAGCCCCGGGTCCGGGCGCGGGGGCCCTCCCTGTTCTCGCCGGACGCGGCGGCGGTGGATCCGGTGGCGCTGGTGGGGGCGCTGCGGGACCGGGCGCGGGAGCGGGGGGTGCAGGTCTGCCTGGGGGTGCGGTGGCGGCGTGGCGAGCCTGGCCTGGCGCACACCGATCGCGGACCCCTGCCCCACGGGGTGCTGGTGAACTGCGCCGGCCTCCACGCCGACCGGGTGGCCTCCGCCTACGGGGTGGGCCGCCGGTACCGGCTCCTGCCGTTCAAGGGGCTCTACCTGGAGTCCGACGAGCCCCCCGGGAGCCTGCGCACCCACGTCTACCCGGTCCCGGACCCCCGGCTGCCCTTCCTGGGGGTCCACCTGACGGCCGGGGCCGACGGGCGCACCCGCATCGGGCCCACCGCCCTGCCGGCGCTGTGGCGGGAACAGTATGGGCCCCTCTCGCGCTTCCGCGCCCATGAGCTCGTCGATGTGCTGTTCCGAGAGGCGGGCCTCTTCCTCACCGACCCCCTGTTCCGGGAGACCGCGCTGCGCGAGGCCCCGCGCCTGCTCAAGGCGACGCTGCTCCGGGAGGCCGAGGCGCTGGTGCGGCTCGATCGGCGTCACTGGCGGCGGTGGGGTCGCCCCGGCATCCGCGCCCAGCTCGTGGACCGGACGACCGGTCGCCTGGTGCAGGACTTCGTGGTCGAGGAGGGTCGGCGGAGCCTCCACGTGCTGAATGCGGTCTCTCCGGGCTTCACCTGCGCGCTGCCCTTCGGCGCCTGGGTGGCCGGTCGGGCGCTGGGCGACTCACGGGCGCTGGGCGACTCAGGGACGGCGGGCGGGCAGCCGGGCGCGGGCGATCCGGCCGACGGTGGCCCCGAGGAGGGCCCCCAGGGTGATCCCCACCGCCACCGCCGAGAAGGGGGCCCCGGTGAGGCTGCCGACGGCTGCTCCGAGCGCCAGGCCGGCGCTGGCGCCGACGGTGAGGAAGATGCGGATCATGGGCACCTCGCGGGCTCGCCCTGGCCCTGATCACCGTGACGCCCCTCGAAACCCCTCGTCGCCCCCTGGTCGCGGACCGGTAGGCCCGCCTACGCCCACCCTCGGCCGCCGAGCCGGGGTAGGCTCGCCCCTCCGGAGGTGCCGGTGCCCCGCAGCACGCGCATGGCCACGGTGGACGCCGCCTGGCTGCACATGGACGCGCCCGAGAACCGCATGATGATCACGGCGGTCCTGGAGCTGGGGGGCCGGTTGGAGCCCCGGGATCTCCTCCCCCTGCTGGAGACCCGGCTGGTGGATCGCTTCCCCCGCTTCCAGCAGGTGGTGGCCCACGGCGCCCTCGGCGAGGCCCGGTGGGAGCCCGATCCCCACTTCGACCTGCACAGCCACGTGCACCGGGTGGGCGTTCCCGCGCCGGG
>CAZPJM010000529.1:0-2046 GCA_964586865.1 uncultured Enterobacteriaceae bacterium | reverse complement strand
TTGTTGGCGACCCACGGCCGCCAGCCCGGGCACCGCCCACGCCGCCAGCCCGAGCCAGCCCCCGACCGCGCCGCCCAGGGGCGCCCCCAGCGCCAGCACCACCGAGAGCACCCCGAGCCCCACGGCCACGACCCGAGGGCTCACCCCGCGCTCGGCGCCACCACCACGATGCCATCGGGCGCGTCGAGGGGGACCAGGAGCAGGGCCGGGATGGGCACCTGGCCGGGGAGCACGCTGCCGGTGGGGATGGCGTAGATGTCCACCACCTGTCGCTGCCCCAGGCTGTCCAGATCGGGCACGTCGAACGGGGACAGGGGCAGGTCGGGCACCCCGTCGCCCGTCAGATCCAGCGCCCAGCCCAGGCCCGTGTCGGTGGGGGCCGAGAAGTCCGCGCCGATCCCGCCCGGATCCACCCGGGTGAGCTCACCCTGGATGGGATCGACCAGCCCGATGGAGGGGGTGCCGGGCGCGGTGTGGATGAGCCGCGCCCGAAAGCGCCCCGACGCCGGTGGCGAGGGATCCAGCGGCACCTCGAGGCTCTCGGGGGCGGCCACGGTGCCCCACACCACCAGGCTGCCCGCCCCACCCTCGTGGGCGAAGTCGTCGGTCTCCGCCACCACCACCCCCTCCTTCCACGCCTGGAGGCTCGCCGTCTCGGAGGGCACGGGCAGCAGGGGGGTGGCGCCCCCCGGAGGCACCCCGTCGGCCACCACCACGCCGGTCTCGTTGAAGGCCAGGGCCACCTCGCCCAGGTCGAAGCGCAGGTGCACCGCCCGCACCCGGCCCTTCACCGGGGGCTCGGGGCCCCAGGAGGACTCCAGGTCGAGCTGGAGGGGGGCAGCGCCAGCACCCTCGTCCGTGTCGGTGTCGTCGGGGCCGGCACAGCCGACCAGCAGCAGCAGGGCCATCGCGCGCATGGAGCCTCCGCGCCCGATGCTACCGGATGGGGGCCCCGCCACGGCGGCGGCGGGCCAGGACGAGGAGCCCCAGGATCGCCACCGCCCCACCCGCGGAGCCCGGGATGGTGGCGCAGCCGCTCCGACCCACGAGGGGATCGTCGTCGAGCCAGTACTCCACCAGGTTGACGTTGCCGTCGCCGTCGGGATCCTCCATGCCGTCGGGGCGGGTCGGGTCCAGCCCCCACGCCGCCTCCCAGGCATCGTCCATGCCGTCCCGGTCGACGTCCGAGGGCATGGTCACGTCCCAGGTCCAGGCCTCGCCGCCGTCCAGCGCCACCCCGACGAGGGCCTCGGGGTCGGGGGTCCCCGGGTGGTACTGACGCACCAGGCCCGGATCGACCTCGGGGCAGGGCGCGTCGTCCTCGGCGCGGAGGTCCCAGGTCTCCCCGCCCGGCAGCCCTTCGAGGGCATAGGTGCCGTCTTCGCCGGACCAGGTCTGGAGGGCCTCGCCGGTGCCCCGGGCCGTCGCCACCACCCGGACCCCGGCCAGAGGCGCCCCCGAGGCGCCACGGATGGTGCCGCCCACCGTCGCTGGCGGGTCCAGCCGGAGCGTCACGAAGGCCGCGCCGGCCTCCGGGATGTGCACCGGGCGCACCCCGTCGGCCACGGCCTCCGGATCCTCGGGAGGGCGTGCCTCCAGGCCCGGGCGCGCCCCCGCCCGCACCACCCAGGGCCCCGGGTGGAGCCCCGGAAGGTGGAAGCTCCCGTCGTCGGTGGTGCCGATCCCGAACCCCACTACGCCGTCGGGGGTGAACGCCACCACGGTGGTCCCGGGCCCCCCACCCCCCGAGACCCGGCCGCGCAGGCTGCCGGACCGCGGCAGGTGGAGGTCCAGGTCCGAGGCCACCTCGCCGTCCTCGGGGAGCGGCACCGCCTGACCGGGCGAGGCCGTGTCCGGCAGGTAGGTCCGCGCCAGCCCAGGCGCCGAGGCCCACACCACCGCGTCTCCGGGGGGGAGCCCCCGGATGGTGTAGACGCCGTCGGCGTCGGTGGTGCCCCGCACGAGCTGGGGCGAGACGAAGGCGCTGACCGCGGCGCCCTCCACCGGACCCTCGGGGCCGTGGACGCGCCCCCCCACCACCACGCC
>CAZPJM010000528.1:0-2061 GCA_964586865.1 uncultured Enterobacteriaceae bacterium | reverse complement strand
ACCGCCGCCGCCGCCGCCTCGCTGGCCACGAAGAGCACCGCCCCCGCCGCCAGCACCAGCACCCCCGGGGCATAGAGGAAGGCGGCCTGGGCGCGCGGGTTGGCGCCGCGGACCAGGTCCAGGAGGGGCGCCCACGCCGGCGACTCTGCCACGTCCACCGCCAGCAGGTGGGCCACCGCCGCCGAGGGCCAGGCCAGCACCTGCACCCCCACCAGCGCGGCCACCGCCGCGGCCCACGCGGGCCAGGCGCCCTCGAGGCCCAGGGGGAGCAGGGCCACCGCCAGCACCGGCAGGACGGGCAGGCGCCGGGACGCCACGTCTCGGACCCCCACCCGCACCACCGGGCCGGGATCCACCGGGAGGAGGGACAGCACCTCCCGATCCCGGCCCCGGATGACGGCCCCGTACAGGTCGAGCCCGGCGAGGCCCACCAGCACCAGGCCGGCCCGGAGCACCACCCCGGCCACCCCCCGGTCGAGGGAGGGCCCGTCGCCGTCGAGGAAGCCCAGGAAGACCGGGCGGGCGAGGACCACCAGCAGGAGCGCCCCGAGCCCCAGCAGCCCCAGGCGGGCCAGGCGGGCCCCCAGCGGGGTGGAACGGCGCCGGTGCCGGGCCGCGGTGCGGTGTGCGTCCAGGTAGGGGTTGGCGCCCATCGCCGTCGGGTATCGTCCCGGGGCTCCGCCGCCACCCCGCGTCCCAGAAGTGGGACACCGTCCCAGCTTCGGGCGATCGGGCCCGTTCCCGGGGCCGCGAAGACAGCTTGCCCCGTGGCACCCGCGGCGGCACGCCGCTTGCTAAGAGCGTGTCAACCACGCTCCCGCGGAGTGTCCATGCGACGTCTCTTCCTGCCCACCGCCCTCGCCACCCTCCTCGTCCTGCCGCTGCTGGCCGCGCCCGCCGACGCCCGCCGTCAGGACGAGGACGAGCTCCCCGAGCGCAGCGGCCCGCGCGACATGGGCGACGAGCCCGAGGAGGAGTTCGATCTCCTCTCCGATGACATCGGCGAGGCAGAGCCCCCCGAGTTCGCCATCGACGAACCCCCGGACGACATGCTCGGCCTGGACGACGAGCCCGAGCCCCAGGCGCGGGTGGCCATGAGCGCCGGCCCCGGGCCCATCACCCTCGATGTGGCCGGCAAGGAGCCCCTCGCCGACAACTACCCCCTCCAGGTGGTCGCCGTGGACCGCGACGCGGTGGTGGTGGAGCTGCCGGTGCTCGTCGAGCGCTCCCGGGTCACCCTCGAGGCGCCGTTCACGCTGCAGGCCGAGGCCCGGGTGGGCGAGCAGACCATCACCACCTGGGAGCAGGCCATCAACGCCGAGGCCCTGGCCGAGTTCGGGCCCAGCTTCGCCTTCGTCAAGCTGCTGGTCCCGGTGATGGAGCCCCAGGGCGAGGTGACCGTGGTGGTGCGCAAGGCAGCCCCCGACGGCAGCGGGGCCACCGAGCTCTTCCGCCGCTCCACGGCCTACAGCCTGAAGTGAGGCCGACGGCGGATCCGGGCCGCCGGGTCCGCCTCAGGCGGGGGCCACCCGCTCGCCCCGGGCCGAGTGGGTGAAGCCGCGGGTGACGCGGACATCGACGAAGGAGCCCACCAGCTCCTCCGAGCCCGGGAAGTTGACCATCAGGTTGCCCGAGGTCCGGCCCGCCACCACGCCCTCGTCGTGGCGGCTGGGCCCCTCGACCAGCACCCGCACCACATGGCCCTCGTGGCTTCGGGTCCAGGCCAGGGAGAGCTCCCGCTGACGGGCCTGGAGCCGCTGGAGGCGCTGGCCGCTCACCGCATCGTCGTGGCCCTCCTTCAGGCGGAGGGCGGGGGTGCCGGGCCGTGGGCTGTACTTGAAGCTGAAGCTGCCCACGAAGCCCACCCGGTCGAGCAGATCGAGGGTCTCCTGGAACTGGGCCTCGGTCTCGCCGGGGAAGCCCACGATGAAGTCGGTGGTCAGGACCAGGTCGGGGCGGGCGTCGCGGAGGGCGTCGACGATCCGCAGGAAGCGCTCGCGGGTGTAGAAGCGCTTCATGCGCCGCAGCACCTTGTTCGAGCCCGACTGGACCGGCAGGTGC
>CAZPJM010000527.1:0-2064 GCA_964586865.1 uncultured Enterobacteriaceae bacterium | reverse complement strand
TGGAGGTCTACAAGGACGGCCAGCCCACCCTCGAGGAGGTGCCGCTGCGCAACGCCATGAACGAGGTGCTGCGCCGTGAGTACGTCAAGGACTGCGAGCGGGTGGTCAAGCGCTGGAACAAGGCGCTCAAGAAGCAGGGCGTGGCCTTCCGCATGCGCCTGCCCGACACCAAGTTCCACCGTCGCCAGGGGATCTACGCCGGCCTGCACTTCAGCCCGGACGGCGAGACCATCGACGAGGCCACCTTCGAGGCCCACCGCCACGAGTGGCTGCCCACCGACGAGGACCGCGCCTACGTGCGCAGCCTCATGGTGCCCGTCTACGAGCCGGGCAAGATGGCCAACTGGATCAAGGCCCCCAGCCGTGGCGTGAACCGCCAGGACGTCGAGTTCGAGTACGTCCGCGTCTGATTTCGCGGATGGATCCCACGCCCCCGCTCCTCACGGGGCGGGGGCGTGCGTGCATCCGGCCCCTGTCGACCACGACACAGCCGTGCATCGCCGTCGCGACCCCTCGTCCCGCCGGTGACAGCGTTGCGACCTTGCAGGGTCACCACGCATTTTCATCTGAAAGGGTGGTACGACGCGCCCGAGGACAGAGACCGGAGGTCGGCATGCCACGGACGCGGATCGCGGGGCACCGCGGCGCCTCTGCCCTCGTGCGGCACGAGAACACCGTCGATGCCCTCATCCGAACCGCCGACGTCGGGGCCGAGTGGGCCGAGTTCGACGTGCGGGCCCTGGTGGACGGCACCCTGGTGCTCCACCACGACAACCGGCTTGCAGGGGTCCGGGTGCGGGAGCTGACCTTCGAGGCCCTCCAGCGCTTGGCCGCCCGCCGCGGCTACCGCGTGCCCACCCTCGAGGAGGCGCTGCGCACCTGCGCCGTCCACGGGCTCAAGGCCGACATCGAGCTCAAGGTCTGCGGCGCCGAGGCCCGGGTGGCCGACCTGGCCCGGCGCATCCTGGGCCCGGGCCAGTACGTCTACACGAGCTTCCACGACCAGGCCATCGCCCGCCTGCGCCAGCTCGACCCCGACGCCGACGCCGGCCTGCTCCTGGGGCGTCCTCCCCGGGTCACCGTCCGCACCCGGCTCGGAGAGCTCTTCCCCGTCCGTCGCCTGCGGGCCTGCGGGGCCACCTTCGCGGCCCCCCACTGGCGCCTCTGCGAGCTGGGCGTCCTCGGCCGCCTCCAGCGCGCCGGCCTGCCCGTGTGGGTGTGGACCGTCAACGAGACCGCGCGGCTCCACCGCTTCTTCGACGCCGGCGTCGACGTGATCATCACCGACCGTCCCGACCGGGCCGTCGCCGTCCGCGCCCGCCACCAGGCGCCCACCCTGCCCGACGAGGTCGAGCTGGACGTGGCGATCGCCTAGACCGCGGGGCCGCCTGGCTCACTCCCCGCGCGCCAGCTCGCCCCCATGGGCCGCCGTCGAGCCCCGGTCCCCCATGTCCAGCCGATCGCGGGCCACCTCGCGCAGCCACACCACCGCCGGCCCGTCCGCGTCCTCGACCAGGTCCAGCTCCTCCAGCAGCCCCGCCAGCCGGTGATCCGTCTCGCGCCGCGTGGCCTCGAGGCGCGCCTCGGCCCACCGGTCGAAGGCGGCCACCGCCGCCCGGGCGTGCTCCGCATCCGGCGTCGCCCGGTAGGCCTCCGCCGCGGCGAGGAAGGTGGCCTCGGCCTGCCGGGCCCGGCCCATCGCCTCGACAGCCAGGATCCGCGTCGCCACCTCGGGGTCCATGTCCGCCAGGGTCATGCCGCCTCCATGGCCCGCGGCCGTATCGCCCGGAGAGCGCCCCTGTCCACCCCGGGCCCCGCGCCGCCCTTCCGTCAGAGCGTCGAGACCGACACCGCCTTTCGGCCTGCTCGGGGTGCGAGCATCCGTAACCTGGGCTACATCGCAGCCTCGGGGTCGACCCTGCGGCTCACCCGCAGAGCCCGCGGACCCTTGGAGGCTCCATGACACTGCGCTTCGCGACCCTGCTCGCGGCCTGGTTCGCCCTCGGCTGCACCCAGATCGGAAGAGCGTCGTATAGGGAAAGAGTGTAGATCTCGGTGGTCGCC
>CAZPJM010000526.1:0-2067 GCA_964586865.1 uncultured Enterobacteriaceae bacterium | reverse complement strand
GGTGGCGCCGAGCTTGGTGTCCCGCGCCTTGCGCACCTCGCCCATCGCCCCGCGCCCGAGGAAGCCCAGGTCCACGTACCGGTCCGGCATGCCCGGCGCGGCCGGCATGCCCATGGGCGCCCCCACCCGGGGCGCATCCAGGGTGAATGTCGGCGTCAGCGTGTCGGGATCGCGCGGAGGCATGGCCATGGTCGGACGGTACCACCGTGTGGACACGCCGTCGCCCTCAAGGGGGCCCGGGCCCCACCGACAGGTGGGCATGACCGCCCTGCACATCGAGCTGCGGCTCCCCGACCGCCCCCCCGGACCCGCCCTCGTCCTGGCCGCCGACGCGCGAGGGCTGCGCCTGGCCACCCTCCCGGCCGCCGGATCCCCGCCCCGGGCCGGCGACCGCGCCGAGGTGGTGCTCTCGGCCGGGGCCGTGCGCCACTGCACGGCGGTGCACGTGTCCAGGGTTCGCCACGGCGATCCCGGAGACGAGCTGGACCTGCGGTGGGTCCACCCGGAGCGCCTCCGAACGGCGCTGCCGGGGGCGGTGGCCGAGGCGCTGCGCCAGGCCACCCGGCGCCGCGGCCACCTGGCCCGGGCCGAGGTGAGGCTTCCCACCGGATGGGCCGGCACCCTCGAGGATCTCTGCGACACGGACCTGGGCATCGCCGTCCCCGCCACCGCGGCCCCTCCGGTGGGCGCCGATCTGCTCGTCCGGCTCCACCTCCCCGGCGCCCGCGCCCCCCTCGAGGCCACCGCGACGGTCCAGGCCCACCACGGCACCGGCCCGCGGCGCCGCCTGGCGCTGGCCTTCTCCGGTCCCGAAGCCGCCCGGCTCCGGCTCGCCGACGCCATCCGGGCCGCCCTGCTCCTCCGGCGGACCCGGGGGGTCAGCCTGGCGTCGTGAGCCCGCCGGGCCAGCCCGCATCCCTCATGACGCGCTCTGCTGCGCCGGCGATCGACGAGCTGTCAGGACGGATGCGGGCTAGCTGTAGCCCATGTCGGCCCGCCCACCCCTCCCCGAGCTGGCCCGCGGCGAAGACTGGATCATCGTCGCCAAGCCCCCCCGCCTCATCGTCCATCGCACGGCGCTCTCCTCCGACCGGGTGGCGGCGCTCCAGTGGGTCCGGGACCAGGTCGGCCGCAAGGTCTACCCGGTCCACCGACTGGATCGGGCCACCAGCGGCTGCCTGCTCTTCGCCACGCGGCGGGAGGCCGCCGGCCCCCTCCACGGGGCCCTCCGCGCGCCGGGCGCCCACAAGGAGTACCTGGCGCTGGTGCGGGGCTGCGTGACCCCCGGCGCCACCACCACCATCGACAGCGAGATCGACGGCAAGGAGGCCCGCACCGAGGTCACGGTGGTGGCCTCGGTGGCCGAGCCCCGCTCCTCGCTGGTCCGGTGCCGGATCCGCACCGGACGCTTCCACCAGGTGCGCCGCCACCTGGCCCGGTACAGCCACCCCGTCCTGGGGGACAGCCACCACGGCGGCACCCGGATCAACCGCACCTGGCGCGAGGGCCATGGGCTGCCGCGCCTGGCGCTGCACGCCTGGCGCCTGGAGCTCGACCTCCCCGAGGGGCGGGTCGCCGTGCGATGCCCGCTGTGGCCGGACCTGCGACGCCTCCTCGAGGCCTGGCCGGCCTGGTCGGCGGCCCTGGAGGCCCTGCCCGCGCTGGCCGAGGACTGGGCCACCCCGCCGCCGTGGCCCGGAGTGCCCGACGCCACCCTGGTGGACGACGGGCCCATCGCCCCCGGGTGAGGCCGCGCCCTCCGCGTTACACCGGCCGCCGAGGCCCCCGGAGGTCCGCGTGACCCGTCCCGACGACGCCCCCACCCCGGCCCGGTCCACCTGGGACCGGATCCTCTACGGGCCCTACCCGTGGTGGCTGTGGCCGTCGGCCCTGGTGACCCTCGCAGCCTCGGCGGTGGCGGCGAGCCTCCTGTTCACGCCGAGCGACGACCCCACCCGGGTCTTCGTGCTCGGCCAGGCCTTCGGAGGAGAGTGCGGGATGAAGGTGGCGCTGGGGATCCCCTGCCCCCAGTGCGGCATGACCCGATCCTGGGTGCACCTGGTCCGC
>CAZPJM010000525.1:0-2081 GCA_964586865.1 uncultured Enterobacteriaceae bacterium | reverse complement strand
CCCACGCCCGCTACCGGCAGTGGCTGGACGACCGGCGCGCCGCGGCCGAGGGGGACCGACACGCCGAGATCCGCTGCGACCAGGTCGCGGCCCGCTTCCGGGCCTGGGACCGGCGCCTGCTCGGCCGGGCCCTCGACCCGGGCACCCTCGACGCCGACCTGGGGCGGGTCCTGCTGGACCGCTCGGTGGACAGCTTCCCACTCACCGGCGACGGCGGCACGCCCCCCGCGCCTGTCGAGGCGCCCTTCCTGGATGCCTGGGAGCAGGGTGGCCTCCTGCTGGCCCTGCCCCCCTCCCTAGAGGTCCTGCGCGGCGGTCTCGCCGCGGTCAACGCCCGCTTCCAGGCCGCCCGACAGGGGCACGCCGAGGTGGGCCTGCCGGACGTGTCCACCCGCCCGGTGCGGGTGCACGGCGGGCTGCTGCACCCGGGCGAGCCCCGGCCCCGCAGCGTGCCCGACCAGATCTCCCTGCGGCTCCGGCTGCTGATGAACGCCCCCTACCCGGCCCTCCTCGCCGGCGTGCTCCTCCTCCACCGCGAGGCCCCCGAGCAGCTCGCCGTGCGGCGTCTCCGGGGGACCTGGCACATCACCCGGCGCGGTCGCCCCCTCGGCCCGGTCTTGCCCCTGTTCGACGCCTTCGCCGCACACCGGGGCTGGATCCCGTGCCGGCGTCCCTCAGGCGGACTGCCCCTGGACGACCTGCTGGCCGGTCTCGAGGCGGTCGGCCTCCTGCACCTGGTGGAGCGCACCGTGGTGCTGGCCGAGCGCCTCTTCCTGCGGCTGCGCACCGCTCCGGAGCAGATGGAGGTCCACCATCGGCTGCGCCCCCTCGCCGATGCGCTGGAGGGCTGGCTCGGAGGCCTCGAACCCGAGACCCGCGACGAACGCGGAGGTCCCTCTTGAAGCTGCAGCCCGGCGACGTGCTCGAGAACTGGGAGATCGTGGGCCTGCTCGGCGAGGGCGGCATGGGCGCGGTCTACCGGGCCCGCAACCGCCTGCTGGGCGACGTCCAGGCCGCCATCAAGACCACCCGCCCCCAGGACTTCGAGCACGCCCGGGAGCGCTTCGCCCGCGAGGTCAAGGCGCTGCTTCGCCTGCACCACCCCGCCGTCGTCCGGGTCCAGGGCTTCGGCGAGGATCGGGAGCGGGGCCTGCTGTGGTTCGCCATGGATCTGGTCGAGGGGCGCTCCCTCGACCTGTGGCTCGAGGGCGGGGCCCTGCCCGTCAAGCGGGCGCTCCGGCTGTTCGCCGAGCTGGCGGACGGCCTGGCCCACGCCCACGAGCGGGGGGTGGCCCACCGGGATCTGAAGCCCGCCAACGTCATCGTCGACGGCGATGGGCGCGCGGTCATCGTGGACTTCGGGATCAGCGTCGCCGCGGGCGAGGACCGGCTCACGCGGACCAACCAGCTCGTGGGCACACCCCAGTACCTCCCCCCCGAGGCCCTGGAGGGGCGCCTGGAGGACCCCATGCTGGGCGACCTCTACGCGCTGGGCCAGATGCTCGTCGAAGCGCTGCGGGGCGAGCCGGCCTTCGCCTGGGACCCCAACCTGACGAGCACCCAGAACGCGCTGCGGACCATGCACCTCAAGGCCCAGGGGGGGAGCCTGGACCCGGGGGGCTTCGTGCCCGAGTCGGTCCGGGCGGTGTGCCGCGCCGCCACCGCCGCCGAGCCGGCCGATCGCATCCAGAGCGCGCGGGAGCTGGCCGACACCCTCACCCGCATCGCCGAGGCCTCGGAGCTGGGGGCCACGCCCACCTGGGGGGCCACGGTGGAGCCCCGCGCCCCGACCCCCACCCTGGCGCCCCAGACCCTGCCGGACGGGGGATCGAGCACGGGCGGTGGGGCCTCGGACACCATGGCCCTCGAGCCGGCCCGGGGGCGGCGCCGGGGCTGGGGCCTGGCGGCGCTGCTGGTGGTGGGGGCCATCCTGCTGCTCGGCGGCGTCGTGACCGCCTCGGTGCTGGGCGCCACCGCCGGGGCGCTCTGGTTCTCGACGAGCAGCGCCACGCCGGCCCCCGGGCCCTCGGCGGTGGGCCAGGCCCCGGCGACGGTGGCCAGCCCGGCCGAGGCGGCGGAGG
>CAZPJM010000524.1:0-2097 GCA_964586865.1 uncultured Enterobacteriaceae bacterium | reverse complement strand
CGTGCCCTCGTGCCCTCGTGCCCTCGCCCTCCCCCCAAGAAGTACCAAGCAGAAATCTCTGACCCCTCCTCGGCGTGCCGGACCCCCTATCGGCGCTTGGCGGCGCGGCGGGCGCGGGCGAGGGGGCCGTCGCCGCCCATCTCGGCGCGGAAGGCCTGGTAGTCGGGGGTGAAGACGCCGTCGGCGTCGCGGATGACGAGGGTGCGGGTGGCGCGCTCGACGGGCTCGGGGAGGTCCTCGGCGCGGGCGCAGACGAGGACGGCGATGTGAGGGTCGCGGCCGCCGCGGAAGACGGCGTCCACGCGCTCGACGACGGTGAAGCCGTGGGCGCGGGGGGCGTCCTCGGTGCGGGGATCGGCGGCGGCCATGACGAAGGCGAAGCGGCCGCCGGGGGCCAGGTGGCGACGGGCGGCGGCACAGTAGTCGTAGATGGAGCCGCGGAGCTCGATGCGGGCGCCGGCGCGCTGGGGGATGGGGGAGAGGACGCCGTGGCCCTCGGGGATGTACGGGGGAGAGCCGGTGATGAGCTCGAAGCCGCCCTCGGGCCGGAGATGGGAGGGGATGACGTCGGGGTCGCGCAGATCGCCGTGGAGGACGTGGACGCGCGCGGCCAGGCCGTTGAGGCGCACCGAGCGGCGGGCGAGGTCGACGCTGATGGCCTGGGCCTCGACGCCGACGAGGGTGGCGTCGGGGTGGCCGAGGCGCCACAGGGTGGACAGGCCCACGCTCCCGATGCCGCAGCCCAGATCCAGCAGGCGGCGGGCGGCCGGCCGGGCGTGGGCGGCGCGCCAGCCGGTGAGGACGTCGTCCACGCTGAAGCGGTGGCCGCGCCGGAGCTGGAAGACGCGCCACGACCCGGCGATGGGGTCGAGGGTCTCGTCGGGGCCGGGAACCAGGTCGTCCATGACGGCGGCCGGGTAGCACGCTGGCCGCCGGGAGGGGAGGGGAGAGCCGAGCCGCGGGCCGGCGGGATCGGCACGGGATGCGGAAGGTCGGGTTAGGGGCGGCGGCCCCCTGGAGGTCCTCGTGCGGCGGTTCCTGCTCCTCGCCCCCCTGCTCGCCCTCGCCTGTGCCCCCGAGTCCGCCCCGGACCTGGGCGATGGCCCGCTGACCGCCGACTGCGATCCGGCGGATCCGGGGCGCTGTCTGCTGCCGTGGCCGTCGGACACCTTCGCCGAGGCCGATCCCACGACCGCGACGGGCCTCCGCCTGCGGGTGGCGGCGGACCGGCTGCCTGGCGATGACGACCCGGCCTGCCTGGCCGCCGCCGATGGCTTCTCGCGGGTCACCGGGGTGGCGGCGTCGGTGCCGGGCACCGTGGATCCGGCCGTGGTGAGCTGGGACCCGGCGGACAGCCTCTCCCCGAGCGCGCCCCTCCAGCTCGTCACCATCGACCCGGACCACCCGCTCTACGCCACCCGCCGCGCCCTGCGCACCGAGCTCCGCACCGCCACCGACGGCGCCGACACCACCACGCTGGTGCTGGGACGCCCGGCCGAGGTGCTGCCCGCCGCCACCGGGCACGCGGTGGTGCTCCTGGACACGGCCAGCCCCGAGGCGGAGGCCCCGCGGCGGGTGCGGCTGGCCCTGGGCCTGGCCAGCCCCGAGACCCCGGACGAGGAGCGGGTGGTCGCCTACTTCGCCCCGGTGGCCGACGCCCTGGTCGACGCCGACATCGACCTCGAGCGGGTGGTGCGCCTGTCGCGGTTCACGACCCGCTCGGCCGAGGACGGCACCCGGGACCTGGAGCGCCTGGCCGAGGCCGCCGAGGCCGCGGTTCCCGACGCCGGAATCGTCCTCGACGAGGTCCGCGAGCACCCGAGCCCGGCCATCGCGCGCATCGTCCGCCTGCGCCTCACCGACATGCCCGCCTTCCGCACCGAGGACGGCGCCCTGGCCCGGGACGCCGACGGGCTCCCCCTCCAGACCGGCACCCGCGACGTGCGGGTCCGCGTGGTCCTGCCCGAGACCACCGCGCCCTACCGGGTGGTGCTCTTCGGTCACGGCACCGGCGGGGACTACACCGACAGCACCTTCGACGAGGAGCTGGCCGCCGCCGGGATCGCGAAGGTGGGCCTGCGCTTCGACGGCTGGACC
>CAZPJM010000523.1:0-2121 GCA_964586865.1 uncultured Enterobacteriaceae bacterium | reverse complement strand
TCCACGTGCCCACGATCCACGTGCCCACGAACCGGGTGCCCACGAGTCCACGAGTCCACGGGTGGGTGGCCTGAGCGGCCGAGGGAGCCTGAGCATGCCTGAGGGTGCCTGAAGAGGGGCTCCCATCGCTGGGAACCGCGTGGGGAGCGCCGTACGGGACCGGTGCACCCTGGAGGCACTCATGCTCACTGCACTCTTCATCCTGCTCGGTGGCGCTGCCGAGGCGACCGAGCCCGTCTACACCCTCGCCCTGGCGGACGCCGCGATCGACGACCGGGGCAGCGTCGTCGATCTCGACGCCGAGCTGCTGGCCAGCACCTGCACCACCACGCGTGGTCTTCCCACCCTGTGCGACGAAGGCTGGTCCTGGGTCGTGCTGGTCGACACCGACGGGGCCCCGGCCTGGGGCCTGTTCGCCGAGACGAAGGCCACCCTCACCAAGGGGGAGGCCTCGCTCACCCTGGACACCCGGGGCGCTCGGGTGCTCATCGGCGACGAGCCCACCCTGGTGGCGGACTGGGGCCCGGCTTCCGACGCCTGGCCGGGCAGCGAGTGGTGGCCCGGGAGCGAGTGGTGGCCCGGGAGCGAGTGGCGCACCGCGTCCTACGGGGTCGACGACCGGGCCGGGGATCGCGCTCTGCAGGGGATCTGGGGCACCGGCGGGGCCTCCATCTGGGGCACCGGTGGCGCCAGCCTTCCCGCCCCCGATGGCTGGCTCGGCGATGACGACCCCACCGTGGTGGCCGTCTACGACCGGGGTGGGCTCGCGCTGATGGCGGGCGAGGACACCTCGTCCCTGCAGGGGATCTGGGGCACCGGTGGCGCCTCCATCTGGGGCACGGGCGGCGCCTCCGTCTGGGGCACCGGTGGCGCCACGCTGTGCCGGACGCTGTGTGGCGAGGACCCGGACGACCTGGTGGATGACGGCGTGGCCGACGACCTGGGCACGCTCCGTCCCATGCTGCTGGCGGCGGTCCCCTATCGGTCCGGCATGATCCCGGAGTGATCGGACTCAGCGCTCCGTCCCGCCCCCGGACAGGGCGGTGCGCTGGGCGTCGATCTCGGCGTCGAGGGCGGGGAGGTCCTCGCCGGGCGCGGCCGCCCGCTGGGCTTCGAGGGAGCGCAGGACGTCCCTGTCGACGATGCGATGCCTGGCCATGCGGGCGAGACCGGCCGACAGATCTTCCCGCCAGCGCTCCGTGTCGCCGAGGCCCTGGCGGGCCTCCGCGCGGAGGATCTCGGCGACGGCCAGGTAGTGGCTCGCGCCGAGCGCACGGAGACTGCTCCAGCCCTCGGACGCGCTGGCCAGGGCCACCTGGGGGTCCCCGCGGCGCAGGGCGTACATGGCCCGGTTCAGGTCGCAGAGCGCCACGTTCAGGTCGGCGCCGCCAGACTCGAGCAGGGCCCGGGCACGCAGGCACCAGCTCTCGGCGGCCTCCAGGTCGCCGATCCGGGCCTGGCAGTCGGCCAGGTTCAGGCAGGCGGCGCCCTCGGTGAGGGTGTCGTGGACCTGGGCCGCAGCCTCTCGGGTGAGCTCCACCCACCGGAGCCGCCCCTGGAGGTCCCCCTCCAGCTTCGCCAGCAGGTGGGCTGCCTGTCCGACGGCGGCCAGGACCCGGGGCGTGGCCGGACGGATGGCCTGGAGGGCCTCCACGTGCCGCCGGAGCTCCCCCCGATCCCCCGCGCGGGCCGCCAGGGACGCCCCGAGAGCGCGCGCCCAGGCCATGGGCTCGGCGTCGACGCCGTCGAGGGCGAACACCCGGCGCAGCGCCTGCCGCGCCCGGTCCGTCTCTCCCGTCCGGCTGTGCAGCTCGGCGAGGACCCGGAGGGCCCCGGCGGCGACGTTGCCGGTGGCGCCCGCGGCGAGGACCTCCTCGGCCAGCCGCGCGGCCTCGGCCTGGCGCCCGCGCTTGACGAGGACGGAGGCCCGGCGCTGGGCGGCCCGCTGGAGCACGGGATCGGTGAGCTCCAGTCCCGCCGCGGAAGCGCTGGCCATGGCGCGGTCCAGCAGATCGAGCTGGTCCATGGTGGTGGTGAAGGCGCGAGGGTCGGTGACGGCGCCGGAGAGCACGTCGACCGCCTCGGCATGACGGCCCGCGGCGGCCAGCAGGCGCCCGCGGC
>CAZPJM010000522.1:0-2146 GCA_964586865.1 uncultured Enterobacteriaceae bacterium | reverse complement strand
CCGGACCGGCCACGTCGACCGCGCCGCGGCGTCACGCCGTCGATGGACGAGGGCCCGCCTCTCGCTGAGGTCGCAGCGTGCTTCCAGGTCGGTACAGCAGCTGTCAAGCGATGGACGCGACCTCATTGACAGAAGGGGTCCTTGGAGCCCCCTTCGGCGCCGCGAGGCCCGAAGCCGTCCATCGGGGAAGCGGGCCTGCGAGTGCTGGAGTCCATCCTCCGCGAGAATCCCCCCGCCAAACTTGAAATCCTCACCGAGGAGTACACCGTGCGGTCGAAGTTCGACCTCTCCAGGTCGACGGTCGGCCGGGCGATCCGCCATGGGCGGGGCTGGACCCGAGACGAGCCTTGAAGCCGTAGGGGACTGGATTCGCCACCGTGACCACGTGGCTCGACCATCATGATCGGCGCTGTGAGAACCCCGGTCCTCAGCCGTCAGTAGTCGAGGACCTTGTCCGCGGCGATCATCAGATCGACGACCTCGGACGCCTCTGCGATGGTCAGCCCATCACGGAGGTCCTCCTGCGCGAGGCCTGCGGCGACAGCGCAGTGCGGACACACGAGGGTCTTGCCCCCGGCGGTCGCGAAGTCGGAGAACAAGGTCTCCAGCTTCGCATCGCCGGGTCCCCAGGTGAGGTCAAGCGGCTGCTGCTTCGAGGCCAGCCGCACGGCCTCCAGGTTGAGGAAGAGGTGGACATCGGCCCCCTTCTCGGCCATGGCGACCCCGAGCTTCAACGCCATCAGCGCGGCGTGGAGGTCATCGGTACCGTGCTTGAGGTTGATGACGATGACCTGAGCGCGGGCTGTATCCGGCTTCTTGGCGTGGGCAGTCGGCACGTGGCCGAGGCCCATGGGGGCGACGGTCGCGGTGAGGCTCAGGCCGAGGGCGAGTGGGAGGGCGAGAAGCATGTTGCGCACGGTGCGAACTCCTGAAGCGGGGTGTCCGAGAGTCCGTAGCAAGGACGGTGCCAGCTCAGAAGTGAGGGGAAACCATCCGAGGCGGGGTCGTCCGTGTTCGGCTGCGCCGATGCACCCACCCGATGGTGCCGAAACACACGCACAGGCCAGCCTGGAGCGCGGTCGACCGGTCCCGTGCCCGCGTCGGACTCCACGGGACGGGGGGCGCTGTGCTCACGGACCCGCGGTGCTGGCCGTCCAGGCGTCGATGCGCAGCTCGGCGTGTCGAGGCGCGCTCGGGTAGCCGGGCAGGGTGGCGTTCGCCCGGTCGAGGAGGTTCCGGGCGATGAGCGTGAGCCGCAGGGGTCGCCCCGGCAGCGTCCAGCTGGCCCGGGCGGACACGTCCCAGAGGTCGGGCAAGGCCTCGCGCTGGTAGTTGGCGGCGTACAGGCCCCCCAGGTGGCGGGCGCTCAGGCCCAGGTCGGCCCGTTCATCGACGATCCGCAGCCGGACCGTGGCGAGCCGGGACGGCAGCTGCCGGGTGAAGCGGCCCGGCGCGTGCACCGTGAGCTGGCCCTGGGCTTCCAGCCAGGAAAGCGGCCGCACCGCGCCTTCGGCCTCGAGCCCGAGGACCTCGACCCGGTCGATGGCGACCCGCTCCGCGTAGGGAGGCACGCCGAACACGCGGATGCCGTCGCGCCCCACCGTCCTGAAGCCGGCGACTCCGAGCTGCGCGGAGGGGCGGACCCAGCCGATCGCAAGCTCGCTCACGCTGGCGGCCTCGGGAGGTAGCGCCGGGTTGGCGACGGGCAGGGGCAGGTAGCGCTCGGCCAGCGTCGGGACCCGCACGTTGTCGGCGTGGCGTAGCCGGACGTGCCAGTCAGGGTGGGGGGCCCAGCGCAGGCCCGCCTTGAACGGCACGCGCAGATCGCGTCCGTCCAGCCAGGCGACCCGCGCCCCACCGAGCAGGGTGAGCCGTT
This sequence comes from uncultured Enterobacteriaceae bacterium, assembly GCA_964586865.1. Taxonomy (GTDB): domain Bacteria; phylum Myxococcota_A; class UBA796; order UBA796; genus REDI01. Next base: position 270 of record CAZPJM010000522.1, on the reverse strand, counting down.
CGTGGGGCGTGACCTGGAGCTCGCCGTAGGCGGCCAGGCTCTCCTCGGTGGGGATCCGTTGGGTGCCGCCCTCGCTCCGGCGCCACTGCCCGGCGCGGGCGTCGGCCCACACCCCCGCGATGACGCGCAGCCCCTTCACCAGGGGCTGCTCCTGTTCGGCGTAGGCGCCCGCCGTCAGGTCCCTGACCCTGCTTCGGTCCGCGAAGCGATGGACGCCTCCGGTGCTCCAGGCGCGGACCCGAAGCGTCCCCGGGCCGAGCGGTCGCGTCA
>CAZPJM010000521.1:0-2147 GCA_964586865.1 uncultured Enterobacteriaceae bacterium | reverse complement strand
CCCTTGCGGTGCCACGCGTTGAGCCCGCGGACCCGGACGAGGCTGCGTGGGTTGTCGATGTAGAGCTTGAGGAGCAAGGCGAGCCGGTCGTAGTGGCCGTTGTCGAGCAGACAGTCCTCAAGGTCCTCCCCGGCGAGGGTGACCTCGGCGATGTCGACGACGGCCGCGGACAGCTTGTACGGGGCGAAGCGGCAGACCAGGATGAACTCGACGCTGGCGATGGGATCCGAGGCCACCCGCTCCTGGAGGGTGCTGACCCGACCGTTCGTGAGCAGCCCCATGGCCAGCAGGCAGATGGTCAACGCCCGCTTGGTCTTGAGGTGCTTGGTCACCGCGTCGAGACGTGCGGCCTCGTCATCCGTGAGCGCGACCGTCTCGTTGAACTTCGGCAGCCGCAGATCCCGCTCCCAGAACAGGCGGTCGAACGGCTCGCTCTCCTCTGCGGGGAGGTCCCCGACGCTGGCCATGCTCACTGGGCACTCCTCCCGCCCGAGGTCGCGGTGACTGGGGTTCTGACACCGTGCCGGTCGGGCGTGAACGCCGTTCGGCGCTGAATATGGAAAGAACTCCACTACTCACGAGCCCGACGGCGATCAAGGGGTAGCACGGGACCCCGGACAAATTCTGTCCGGACACCACACGGAGAGGATCGGACAGCAGACCTCGCAGACTTCGCAGACCTTGGGGAGCGTGGAGGTCTGTGGCCCAGGATCCAGGTTCCTATTTGCGGATCACTCGCGGGAAGACCTCGCAGACTTCGTCTCTGCTCTCTACGCGTGAGGGGATCTTCTCTCCGCCACAACGGTCGACGGGAGATCCAGACCGGTCTCATGCCCAGCGGTCGCGAGGTCTACCAGGTCTGCCGGTCGAGCGATGATGCGCTTGATGACGGCGTTCCAGGCGTGTGGGCAGGTCTGACCCCGAGGTCTGCCAGGTCTGCGAGGTCTGCGGCGACCGGCTGTCTCATCCGCGCGGCTGGTGTCCTACGGCAACGGCGGCGCAGCGGTGAAGCTGGAAGCGAACCCGGAGCTCGCCAACGTGCCGACCGCCAACGTCAACGCCGACCACGTCGAGGATGCCATCATCGGCACCTCGGTCGGTCTGCGTCGCGCGATCGAGGCAACCCGGCGCGTGGCTCCCAGGGACGTCGCGGTGCTCATCCAGGGCGAGACGGGCTCTGGAAAGGAGCGCATGGCTCACCTGGTGCATCTCCGCAGCGGGCGCCATGGACGGTTCGTTGCGGTGAACTGCGCGGCATTCGCCGAGGAGCTCCTCGAGGCCGAGCTCTTCGGGCACGAGAAGGGGGCGTTCACGGGCGCGGTCCGGCCTCGGCATGGCCTCTTCGAGCAGGCTTCAGGCGGCACGCTGTTCCTCGACGAGGTGGGCGAGATGTCGGCCGGTCTCCAGGCGAAGCTGCTCCGGGTCTTGCAGGAGGGCGTGCTGCGACGGGTGGGGGGAGACCGAGACATCCGCGTCGACGTCCGCGTCGTGTCGGCCACTCACCGAGATCTGCGAAGCCAGGACGGCTTCCGGAGCGACCTGTACTTCCGGCTGGCGGGCTACCGCATCGTCCTCCCGCCGCTCCGGGATCGTGGTCGAGACGTCGTCCGCATCGCGCGCCATCTGCTCCTCCACGACGACGCCTTCGCGCCCCTGCCGGACGTGGGCTTCACGCGGTGGCGCCTCTGCCGCGACGCCGAGCAGGTCCTCCTCGACTACCGGTGGCCGGGCAACGTGCGCGAGCTCCGCAACGTCCTCACCCAGGTCGTCGTCGACGCTCGAGGTGCGCGCATCCGGGCCAGTCACATCACGGCGGCGCTCCCGGTGACACCAGCGGCTGCGGGCGGGAACCAGGTGGACTCGGACCAGCGGATCCTCGAAGCCCTGGCCGAGCTCGGAGAGGCGAGTCGCAGGGACCTCGAGGCGGCCTTGCAGCTCTCGAAGAGCGTCCTGAACCGGCGGCTCGCTCGGCTCCGGGAGATCGGCCGGGTCGAGTGTTTCGGTGGGGGCACGCCGCGCTACCGGCTCCCGACCTGGCAGCCGGTGGCGCAGGGCCTGGACGACCGATCGCGCGCCGCGCTCCAGCTGGTGACGGCACGGGGCGAGGTGAGCCGGGAAGACGTGGGCAGCGCGCTCGGCGTCTCCTC
>CAZPJM010000520.1:0-2168 GCA_964586865.1 uncultured Enterobacteriaceae bacterium | reverse complement strand
GGAGTTCAGACGTGTGCTCTTCCGATCTCCTGCGCGGCAGCGACCGGCCGCGCGCGCCGAGAGGGCCACCAGCAGGGGGCGCAGGCGGGGCCGGTCGCTGCCGCGCAGGGCGTGCAGGTCGTCGGCGCGGACCCGGCCCACCAGGTCGTGGAGGACGTCGGCCGCCAGATCCTCGCCGGCCAGATCCCCCAGGTCGGCGCCGCTCCGGGCGAGGAGCCGCTCCAGGCGTCGGGACAGCCGGCTCATTCCGCCTCCAGACCCGCAAGGTAGGCGTCCCGGGGGGGCCCGACAAGCCGGCCCCGCACAGGAGGGGCCCGGGGCCTCACTCGACCCGCGGGGTGCCGTCCTCGCCCGCGAAGATGACGTCGGCCTCCCAGACCTCGGCGCCCCCCTCGCGCCACGCCGCCGGATCGCCCGCGGCGTGGGCCGGGCCCAGGGTGACCGCCCAGGCCACCACGCCCTCCGGGGCGTCGGGCCACCACACCCGCGCCCGCTCCCGCCAGGCGAAGCCGGCGCAGTCGCCGTGGCGTGTCACCTCCGGGTCCAGCTCGAGGGGTGCCCACCCGCGGCCGGGCACCTCGGTCCACACCCGCAGCGGCAGGGTGTCGGGGACCGTGCAGGTGGGACGGGCCGGGCAGGCCAGCACCGAGAGCCGGGCGGGCACATAGGTGCGGTAGATGGGGACGGCCCCCGGCGTCTCCGGATCGGCCAGCCCCGGATCGGTGCGCACCTTGAAGCGGACCGCCGCCGGGTTGCCGGGGCAGGCGGGCCGATCGCCGGGATCGAGCGGGGCGGCCTCGCCCCCCGCGGCGCCGGTCTCGGCATCGACGACGGACGGGGCCGGGCCCCTCTCGGCCGCGGGGGGGCCGGACCGCGGCGCCAGGGAGAGCCCCGCCACCGCCACCAGCGCGACGCCGCCGCCCATCCCCATCGCTGCCAGTCCTCGCACATCGCCTCCCGGACGCGGTCCCCGCCCCTATCCGGTCGACGGGGCCAGGGCGCGGTCCAGCGCGGCCCGCCCGGCCTCGGTGGCCAGGCGCCGCCGGATGGCGTCGACCCACCCGGAGAGCTCGGGCCCGTGCCAGGCCGCCACCCATGCCACGACCGGCACCGCCCCGCCGTCGTCCAGCAACCTGGCCGCGGCCTCGACCAGGGCATCCGGCGCCTCGTCGTGGAGGACCCGCAGGGCGGCCGCGTCCCCCGCCGCCGCCCGATCCACCACCGCCACGCGGCCCTCGACGCCGCCCTCGGCCAGGGCCGCCCGGCACGCTTCCTGGGTGCGGATCCAGGCCTCGTCGGGGCGGGGGGCCGGATCCGCCGCCGGTCGGGGCCCCGCCAGGTGGTCCAGCACCGTTCGGGCCACCGGCTGCTCCCACCGACCCAGACGCCACACCCACCCGGCGCCCCCGTGCCGGCGCACCGCGGCGCGCAGCACCGCCCCGCGGGCCTCGGGCACCAGATCGCCCAGCCGCCGGTGGAGCCCGGCCGCGGGGAGGACCGACTCGAGCGCCGGGGCGGCCGAGAGCGCCGCCTCGACCACCGCCCTGTGGGGCACGGCCCGAGGGCCGGCCACCAGCTCGGCGCAGGCCACCGCGTCCAGATCGGCCAGGGCCTCCACGAGGGGGGTGGGGTCGATGCCGTCCTCCACCGCCCGGGCCAGGGCGTCGCGCAGCAGGTGCTGCTCGGCCCGCGGATCCACCCCGTCCAGGTCGCCGGCCAGCCACGCCCTCATGCCCGCACCCCACAGCGCAGGAGGGCCACGTCCACCGCCAGGCCGGCCAGATCCGGGGCCGCCGGCGGCAAGCCCACGAGCAGGGGCGGGACGTGGGGCAGGGAGAGGGCCCCGGGGGTGGCCTCGGGCCAGGCCGGCTCCGAGAGCAACGGGTGGGGCGCCACCAGCCAGGGACGCAGGACGCCGGCGTCGTCGCCGAGCACCGCGCCGAGGCCCACCCCCGAGACCGCCACCCGCTCGCCATCCCAGGCCACGAGGAGCAGGGAGGGGAGCGGGATCGCCTCGGCGGGCAGCGCCCGGAGCGCCCGCCAGGCCCGGGCCAGCAGGTCGCGGGCCGCGCCGGTCTCCCCGGGGAGGGCCTCGAGGGCCGCCCCCACCCGCCTGGCGGCCCGGAGATCGGAAGAGCGTCGTGTAGGGAAAGAGTGTAGATCTCGGT
>CAZPJM010000519.1:0-2171 GCA_964586865.1 uncultured Enterobacteriaceae bacterium | reverse complement strand
GGGGCCAATTGCGCGGCGTCGATGATCACCCGGGCGCCGTGACGGTGGGTCGCCCTCCCGCCCCCCGACGCCTTCGCCCCCCGTCACCTGGGTCCCCGCGAGCCCGACGTGGCCGCCATGCTGGAGGCCCTGGGCCTCGAGACCCTCGAGGATCTGGTGCGCATGACCGTCCCGGCCGACATCCGGCTGGACCGTCCCCTGGACCTGCCCCCGGCCCGCACCGAGGCCCAGGCCCTGGGCGACCTCGAGGCCTACGCCTCCGAGAACCAGGTCTGGCGCAGCTACCTCGGCTACGGCTACCACGACACGGTCACCCCCCCGGTGATCCTGCGCAACGTCCTCGAGAACCCGAGCTGGTACACCGCCTACACGCCTTACCAGGCCGAGATCAGCCAGGGCCGGCTCGAGGCGCTGCTGGTCTTCCAGACCATGGTCCAGGACCTGACCGGCCTGGACCTGGCCGGCGCCTCGCTCCTCGACGAGGCCACCGCCGCCGCCGAGGCCATGACCATGTGCCACCGCATCAAGCGCGGCAAGGTCGACGCCTTCTTCGTGGACCGGCGCAACCACCCCCACACCCTGGCCGTCCTGGCCACCCGGGCCGAGCCGCTGGGCATCACGCTGCACGTGGGCGAGGCCGACGCCTTCGACTTCGAGGCCACCCCGGTGTGCGGCGCGCTCCTGCCCTACCCCGACACGGACGGCCAGGTCCGCGACTGGCGCGAGGTCATCGCCCGCCTCCACGACGCCGGCGCCCTGGCCGTGGTCGCCTCGGACCTGCTGGCCCTCACCCTCCTCGAGGCCCCCGGCGAGCACGGCGCCGACATCGTGGTCGGCAACAGCCAGCGCCTGGGTGTGCCCCTCGGCTACGGCGGCCCCCACGCCGGCTTCCTCGCCACCCGCGAGAAGCACCGGCGCACCATGCCGGGCCGCCTCATCGGCGTCTCGGTGGATGCCGACGGCAACCCGGCCCTGCGCATGGCCCTCCAGACCCGGGAGCAGCACATCCGTCGCGACCGGGCCACGTCCAACATCTGCACCGCCCAGGTGCTCCTGGCGGTGGTGGCCGGCATGTACGCCGTCTGGCACGGCCCCGAGGGCCTGACCCGCATCGCCACCCGCATCCACGGGCTCACCACCCGGCTCGCCGCCGGCCTGCGAGAGGCGGGCTTCGAGACCACCGACGCCTTCTTCGACACGGTGGCGGTCAGCGTGGACCACCCCGAGGCCATCCTGGCCCGGGCCCGGGATCACCGCATCAACCTGCGCCGGGATCGTCGACGGCTGATCATCGCCCTCGACGAGCGCACCACCGAGGCCGACGTGGCCGACGTCCTGGCTTGCTTCGAGGCGGGGCCCACCCCGGGCGACGCCGCCGACGCCCTGCCCGAGGCCCTGCGGCGCACCACCGACTTCCTGACCGACCCGGTCTTCCACCGGCACCGCAGCGAGACCGAGATGCTGCGCTACCTCCACCGCCTGGCCTCGAAGGACCTGGCGCTGGACACGGCCATGATCCCGCTGGGCTCCTGCACCATGAAGCTCAACGCCACCACCGAGATGATCCCGGTGACCTGGCGCGGCTTCGGGGGGCTCCACCCCTTCTGTCCCCAGGAGCAGGCGCGCGGCTACCGGCGGCTCTTCGACGACCTGCAGACCTGGCTCGCCGAGATCACCGGCTTCCACGCGGTGAGCCTCCAGCCCAATGCCGGGTCGCAGGGCGAGTACACGGGGCTCCTCACCATCCGGGCCTACCACCACTCCCGCGGCGACGACCACCGCCACGTCTGCCTCATCCCCACCTCGGCCCACGGCACCAACCCGGCGAGCGCGGTGATGGCGGGCATGAAGGTGGTCCCCGTGGCGTGCGACGACCAGGGCAACGTGGACCTGGACGACCTGCGGGCCAAGGCCGCCGAGCACGCCGATGAGCTGGCCGCGCTCATGGTCACCTACCCCTCCACCCACGGCGTGTTCGAGACGGCCATCCGGACCATCTGCCAGGTGGTCCACGACCACGGCGGGCTCGTCTACATGGACGGCGCCAACATGAACGCCATGGTGGGCCTGTGCCGGCCGGGCGACATCGGCGCGGACGTCTGCCACCTGAACCTGCACAAGACCTTCTGCATCCCCCACGGCGGTGGCGGCCCGGGGATGGGCCCCATCGG
>CAZPJM010000518.1:0-2228 GCA_964586865.1 uncultured Enterobacteriaceae bacterium | reverse complement strand
GTGCCCGGGCTGGCGGCCGTGGGTCGCCGGCGGGGGGATGCGGCGGCCTGGCGGCGTCCGGGGGGGGTCGTGGTGGGCCTGGTGCCGGTCCTGGCCGGGGGGTTGGGAACGGCCGCGGCGTGCGCCCTGGGCCTGGGGACCTGGGACCCGGCCGGCTCGGGCATGGCGGCCTGGTGGGGGGCCGAGGCGGCGGGGCGGGTGGCCCTGGACGTGAGCAGCGTCCGCACCGTGTCGCTGGGGCAGGGGGTCTGGACCGTCCTGGCGCCCATCGTGGCGGCGCCGCTGGGGGCGATGGCCATCCTGTGGGTCCGCCGGCTCCCGCCGAGCGGACGCGGGCCGGCGCTCGCCCTGCTGGTGGCGCTGTGGGTGGGGGCGGGCACCGTGCCGGTGGCGCCGGGGGCCATGGAGATGGCGGTGGTCGGGGCGGCGGCCTGGGGGGGCGTGGCCGGCATGCTCGCCGGGCATCGACCCTGGGGGGCGGCGGCGGTGCTGGCGGCGCTCCACGGGCTCGGGGGGCTGGGGCCCTTGCTGGGCACCGGGCCGGCCTGGGCGGTGGGCGGCTTCTCGGCGGGGCCCACCCTCCTCGGGGTGGGGTGGGCGGTTGCGCTGGGGGTCCGAGGGGCGGCGTCGGCTCGCCCGGGCTGTCCGGACGGGTGAGGGGAGGCCGGGACGACGTGCCCGGGAGGCAGGATGGCGGGCCCGGCAGTCCGGGAGTCGGGGGTGGGCGCCCCCAGCCGGTCGCTGTCCGACGAGGCCGTCCGGCTGGCACGGCTGGCCTGGCCGGTGGTCCTGGCCAACATCGGGGCCATGCTCCTCGGCGTGGTCGACGTGGTCATGGTCGGCCAGCTCGGGGAGACCGCCCTGGCCGGAACCAGCCTGGGCCACACCGCCTCCTTCTCGCTCCAGCTCCTGCTGCTCGGGGCCGCCGCCGGTCTGGACCCGGTGTTCGCCCAGGCCTTCGGGGCCCGGGACTCGGCGGCCGCCGGGGCCTCCCTGGCCCGCGCCAGCGCCCTCCTGCTGGCCCTCTCCCTCCCCCTCGGCCTCCTCCACCTGCTGGCCGGGCCGGCGCTCGCCTGGGCCGATCAGCCCCCCGACGCGGTGGCCATCGCCCACGACTACACGGTCATCCGCGCCCTCGGGGTGCTGCCCTTCGCCGCCCTGGTGCTGCTCCGCCACCTGCTGCAGGCCGACGGCCGGATGTGGCCCGGCTTCTGGGCCATCCTGGCTGGGAACATCGTCAATGTGGGGGTCAACGGCTGTCTCCTGTACGGATGGCTGGGGGCGCCCGTCCTGGGCCCGGTGGGGGCGGCGTGGGCCTCGGTGGCGTCCACGGCGCTCATGGCCGGGGTGCTGGTGGTGCCGGCGTGGGGGCGCATCGCCGAGCTCCGGCCGCGCCCGGCGGCCCTCCGGGATGTGCCCGCCATGAGGCGGATGCTGGCGGTGTGCCTGCCGGTGGCCTTCCAGGTGGGCCTGGAGGGGTGGGGCTTCTCGGTGACGACGGTGCTCTCGGGCTGGCTGGGCGAGACGGCCCTGGCGGCCCACACGGTGGTCCTCACCCTGACCTCGGTGGCCTTCATGGTGCCGCTGGGGCTGGGCTCGGCGGCCTCGGCCCGGGTGGGAAACCTGCTCGGGGCCGGCCACCCGTGGGGGCGGGCCGCGGGGATGGCGGTGGGGCTGGGGGCCGTCTTCATGGGTCTGGTCGGGCTGCTCTGGGTGAGCGCCCCCGCCCCGCTCGCCTCCGCCTTCGTCGACGCGCCGGCCGTCGTGGCGCTGGCCGCCGCGGTCCTGCCGGTGGCCGGCGCCTTCGCCCTGTTCGACGGGGTGCAGGTGGTGGCCTTCGGGGTGCTGCGGGGCGCCGGCGACACCGGCGTGCCCGCCCTGGCCAACATCGTCGGCTACTACCTGGTCGGCCTCCCGATCGGCGCGGCCCTGGCCTTCGGGGCGGGCCTCGGGCTGCCCGGGCTGTGGGTCGGGCTGTTGGTGGCGCTGGCAAGCGTGGCTGGCCTGCTGCTGATTCGGCTGCGGGGGACGTGGAGGAGAGGGGGATACCGGGTCGGGAGGTAGGGGGTTGGGTGTCAGGGTCTTCTGCTTGCCGATTCTTGGGGAGGCACGAGGGCGCGAGTGGACGAGGGCACGAGTCCACGATTCACGAGGGCACGAGCCACGAGGGCACGGGTCCACGGGGGCGCGAGGGCACGAGGGCACGAGTCCACGTGCCCACGATCCAC
>CAZPJM010000517.1:0-2230 GCA_964586865.1 uncultured Enterobacteriaceae bacterium | reverse complement strand
AGATCGTTTCACGTGACTGGAGTTCAGACGTGTGCTCTTCCGATCTGCCGCCTCCTGGCCGACCAGCCGGTGGATGCCCTGGCCCTGGCCCGGGCCGCAGCCCCCATCCACGATCTCGGCCGCCTCGAGGTGGGTGATACCCTCACGGTGGTCCTGGACCCGACGGGCGAGGCCGTCCAGTCGGTGCGCTACGACCTGCCCCAGGGGGGCACCCTGGTCCTCACCCGCGAGGCCGGCGCCTGGGCTGCCACCCGGCGCTGAATAAGCCGGCCTCAGGGCTGACGGGCGGCGTCCAGCACGTCCAGCAGCTCGGGGCGGGGGCGCCCGGCCACCACCGCCGCCAGGGCCTCCCCGCAGAGGGCACCGAGCACGTTGCCGGTGCCCGAGTAGCCGCCCGCGACCCAGACGCCGTCCCGGACCTCCTCGCACAGCGGCAGATCGTCCGGGGTGAAGCCCACCAGGCCCGCCCAGCGGTGGGTGATGGGCGCGGCCACGCCGAGGCGGTCCCGGAGCCATCCGTCGAGGGCGCCCTGGACCGGCTCCGTGGCCACCGCCTGGACCTGCGGTGCATCGGCCTCGGGGTCGCGATCGCGGAAGCCCCCGAGGAGCACCCGCCCGTCGGGACGCTGCTGCCAGTAGTCCATGCCGAAGCGGGCATACATGGCGTGGCGCCACCGGCCCGGCGACACCGGCGCGGTGGCCAGCATCTGGAGCCGGTGGGTCCGCACCCGACCGGCCAGCTCGGGCAGCAGGCGCTCCAGGCCCCCGTCGATGCACACCAGGATCCGCTCGGCCTGCACCGTCCCCCGTGGCGTCACCACCCGGTCCCCCTCGAGCGCGGTCACGGGGCTGTTGCCGTAGAGCCAGGCGTCCTCCTCCCAGGCGGTCTCGGCCATGGCCACGCACCGCTCCACCGGGTGGAGCACCCCGTCCTCGGGGAGGAGGATCCCCTCGCCGTCCGGACCGGACCACGGGCGGACCGCGAAGCCATCCCGGGACAGGGCCTCGGCATGGGCCGCGATGTCCTCGCCCTCGGAGGGGTCCACGGCCAGCCGCACGCTGCCCACCCGATCCACCGCCCGGGGGAAGCGCCGGGCCAGTTCGTCCAGGGCCGAGAGGGTGAGCTGGTAGAGGCGACGAGCCGGCTCCCGCCCCCAGGCCTCCACCGCCCGGTGATGAAACCGGGCCGGCCCGGCCAGCAGGAAGCCCCCGTTCCGACCTGCCGCCCCGGCGGCCACCCCGCCGGCGTCCACCCCCACCAGGCGCCGCACCCCGAGCCGCTGGAGCGCCCGCAGCGCCGTGAGCCCGGTCCCTCCCAGCCCCACCACGCAGACATCCGCCCGCAGATCCCCCGTCAGGACGGGCAGGGGTGCCACCGGGAGGTCCCAGGCGGTGGCGCTCATGCGTCCTCGGGGGCGGCCCGGTGCAGGAACCGCCGGATCAGGGCCGGCGAGAGGCGGTGCAGGTGGACGGCGAGGACCTCCCGACCGCCCACGAAGAGGTGCTCCCGCCCACGGTGGATGGCGTCCGCCATGCGGGCCGCGCACGTGTCCGGACCCATGCCATGGGCGTTCCCGGCCCCCATCCGCCCGTAGGCCGAGCCGTCCGCCGACCGCGCGCGCCGGGAGATGTCGGTGCGGATGTAGCCGGGCGCCACCACGGTGACGCCGACCCCCGTGCCGTGCAGCTCGGCGCGGAGGGACTCGAACCAGGCCTCCACCGCGTGCTTGGAGGCGCAGTAGGTGCTGCGCAGGGGCGTGCCCACATGCCCCGCGATGCTGCTCACCACGACGATGCGGCCGTGCCCGCGGGCCACCATGTCGGGGGCCACCGCCCGCGTCAGGGCCACCGGGGCGAAGAAGTTGAGCTCCATCAGGTCCCGCACCACCGGCAGGCCCGTCTCGAGGGCCGTGGCGCGCTGGCTCATGCCGGCGTTGTTCACGAGGACGTCGATCCGTCCGAAGGCCGCCCGGGCCCGATCGGCCAGGTCGTCCGCGTCCAGGTCGAGCAGATCGGCGGGGAGGACCTGGGCCTCGGCCGGCGCGCACGCCGCCGCCACCGCCTGCAGGGCCTCGGCGCGGCGGGCGGTCAGCACCACCTTGGCGCCCTCGCGGGCCACGTGGCGCGCCAGCGCCGCCCCGATGCCGTCCGAGGCACCCGTGATCCAGAAGACCTGTCCGGCGAAGCGCATGGGACCTCCCACGCCCGCCTATCCCGGGCCCCGGGGCCC
>CAZPJM010000516.1:0-2260 GCA_964586865.1 uncultured Enterobacteriaceae bacterium | reverse complement strand
CGCCGTCGACGGCGACCTGGAGCTGCGGATCCGAGGGGCCTTCCTCCTGGCCCGCGCGCTCCCCGAAGCCCGCTTCTTCGCCACCGTCAGCGGGCTCGGCGGCACCTTCGGCCACGAGGTCCTCCACGGCGATCCCCGCCAGGGGGCCCTGGCCGGGCTGGCCAAGACCGTGGCCCTCGAGTGGCCGCACTGCCGCGCCCTCGCCCTCGACCTGGATCTCCACAACGTCGACACGGCGGCCCTGGCCGAGGAGCTCCTCACCGAGCGCGGCGTGGTCGAGGTGGGTCTGGCGGACGGCCCCATCACCCTCGAGGCGGTCGAGGTGGAGCTCGACCCCGACGCCGCCGGCGTGGCGCCCCTGGCCGAGGGGGATCTGGTGGTGGTGAGCGGCGGCGCGCGGGGCGTCACGGCCCGGGTGGTCCTGGAGATGGCCCGTCGCTGGAAGCCCACCCTGCTCCTGCTCGGGCGCAGCCCGGTCCCCGGCGAGGATCCCGAGTGGGCGCGGGGCGTCGAGGACGACGACCTGAAGCCGGCCCGCATCGCGGTGCTCCGCCGGGAGGGCGCCCCGTTCGACCCCCGGCGGCTGGAGCGCGAGGTGGCGGCGGTGCGCAAGGGCCGCGAGATTCGCGGCACCCTGGATGCCTGCGATGCCGCGGGGGCCCGGGTGTCCTATGCCGTGGCCAACGTGACCGACCCCGAGGCGATCCGTCGGGCCGTGCGCCAGGCGGTCGACACCGCCGGACCGGTCCGGGGGGTGGTCCACGGCGCCGGCATCATCGAGGACAAGCTCCTCATCGAGAAGGACGCCACGAGCTTCGACCGGGTGCTGGCGACCAAGGCCGGCGGCCTGGAGAGCCTGCTCCGGGCCGTCGATCCGACGGACCTCTCCCTCCTGGCCGTGTTCTCGTCCGTGGCCGGGCGGTACGGCAACCGGGGCCAGGTGGACTACGCCATGGCCAACGAGGCCATCACCCACCGGGCCCACGCCCTCCGCCACGCCGGCGTGCCCCACGTCAAGGCGCTGCACTGGGGCCCCTGGGCCGGCGGCATGGTCACGCCCACCCTGGCGGCGGCCTTCCGGGCGCGGGGCATGCCCCTGGTCGAGCTGGACGCTGGCGCCCGGGCCTTCTGTGATGAGCTCGAGCGCGGTGGCCCCGCCGTCGAGGTGGTCATCGGCGGGCCCGAGCATCCCGGCGCCCTCCTCGGCGCCGCCTCGCCCGACGAGGCCCCCAGGCGTCGCCTCTCGGGCACCCGGCCGCTGCCCCTGCGCGGCGATCAGGTCTTCCTGGAGGACCACCGCATCGATGGCAAGCCGGTCCTGCCCTTCGTCATGGCCCTCGAGCTCATGGCCGACACCGCCCGGCGTGCGGTCCCCGACCTCCACCTGCTCGACCTCCGTGACGTGGCCGTGCTCAAGGGCGTGGTGCTGGATCGGGAGCCCCTCGACCTGACGCTCCACTGGACCGAGACCGAGCCCGGTCCGGACGCCCGGGTCTCGCTGGCCTTCGAGCTCCGGGGCGCCGAGAACGCGCTGGGCCTGCCCACGGTCCACTACCGGGGCACCGCCGACCTGGGCGAGCGGCCCCCGGCGGGCGGCCGGTTCGCGGGCAGCAACGGGCTCGGCGCCCACGCCTACCCCCACGCCGTCCGCGACGCCTACGAGCGCTTCCTCTTCCACGGCCCCGGCTTCCAGGGTATCGAGGCCATCACCGGCCACTCGGACCACGGCATCGTCGGGCGCCTGGCCGCGAGCCGCCCGGAGCGCCTGGGTGTCGAGGCCAGCCGGTGGACCACCGATCCGGTGGCGCTGGACTCGGCGCTGCAGCTCGTGGGGCTGTGGGTCCGCGAGCACAAGGGGGCCTCGGCCCTCCCCTCCTACGTGGAGCGGTACACCCAGGTGGCGCCCTTCCGAGGTCCTGTCGACGTCCACATCGAGATGGAGCCCACCCGGACCGCCCGCGGCCGGTACCGCGCCACCTTCGTGGACGGGGGCGGTCGGGTCGTCGCTCGGATCGACGGGGGCCAGTACACCGCCATGCCCGGCCTCGAGGACCGCTACCGGAGCGAGGAGCGGTGAGCCTGCGCTTCCCCGGTCCCGCCGAGCCGGCGCGGGCGCCGCTGCGCTGGGCGGCCTTTACGACGCCGACGCCGACGGTCGCCTTCCCCGGAGACGCCAGCCCGGGGCGGGCATCCCTGCGCTGGGAGGCCTGGACCGGCGCCCCCCCGGCAGGGCCCCGCACGAGCCCCGAGACCAGATCGG
>CAZPJM010000515.1:0-2271 GCA_964586865.1 uncultured Enterobacteriaceae bacterium | reverse complement strand
GCGGCGACCCCGGTCGCGGGGGGCGCGGGGCCGTCCGGGGCCTCGACCGGCTCGGGGCGCGGCTCCTCACGGCCGCCCCACGGGCCCGGTACCCCGCCACATGCGGCGAGGAAGAGCACCAGGGCGCCCGCGACGCGGACCGGCCAGGGAGGGAGGTTCGGCACGGCCGGCAGCCTACCAGCGGTCCCCGGACGCGCGCGACGGCTCGAGGGGCGACCGGACCGCCCGCTCGGAAGCCCCGCCCGCTCGCCCACCCGCGCTCCCCGGCCCGGCCCCGCGGGAATACGGGCCCGCGTGGTCGATCTCTTCCTGGACACCCTGGCCGCCCTGGCCCGGCCCCGCCGGCTGGTGCCCATCCTCATCGTCAGCGTGCCCCTGGTCATCGCCCAGCACGCCCTGTCCCTCGATCCCAACGCCGACGCGGTGGGAATCATCATGGTCCTCCTCTTCCTGGGGCTCGGACCGTTCAGCTACCGGGCCCTGTTCGGCGAGGTGGGCTTCCGGGGCACCCTGCGCGCCAAAAACTGGCTGCACCCCGGGCCGTGGCTCCGTCTGGGGGTCTTCGGCGCGGTGGGGGCCCTGCCGACCGCCTTCGGATTCGCCGCCCCCTTCGTCCTCGACCTGCCCTTCACCTTCCTGACCTACCCGGTGAACCTGGCCGTGGCGACGGCCCTGTTCTGGGTGGGATCGTGGGGGCTGGCGCGCGACATCGTGCAGGAACACGTCCTGGCCCGGGAGCGGGCCCGCGCCGATGCCCTGGCCCGGGAGGCCGAGCACGCCCGCCTGCTGGCCCTCGAGGCCCACCTGGACCCCCACTTCCTGTTCAACACGCTGAACGCCATCGCCGAGTGGGTCCAGCAGGACCCGGCCCACGCCGAGCGCGCCCTCCTCGAGCTCTCGGCGGTCCTCCGCGAGGTGATGGAGGGGGTACGCCGGCCCACCTGGCCCCTCTCCCGCGAGATCGCCCTGGTCCGGGCGGTGTGGGATCTCCACGCCGTGCGGGACCCGGAGCGCTTCGCCGCCGACCTGGACGTGCCGTCGCCCCTGCCCACCCTGGAGGTGCCGCCCATGGTCCTGCTCCCCCTCGCCGAGAACGCCGTCAAGCACGGCCCTGGCAAGGGCCACGCCGGTCGCCTGGCCCTGCGGGTCGCGCCCGGCGCCGAGGCCGTCGTCATCGTCCTCTCCAACCCGGGCCCCTGCGGCGCCCCCCGGGAGGGCGGCGAGGGTCTGCCCATGGTGCGCCGCCGGCTCTCGCTCCACCACGGCGAGGGTGCCACCCTGACCCTGTCCACCGAGGCCGGCCGCTGCGTGGCCCGCGTCGTCTTGCCCGCCTGAACCGGAGGTCCCATGTCCCTGCGAGTCCTGATCGCCGATGACGAGCTCCTCGCCCGCCGTCGGCTCACCCGCCTGCTGGGGGAGCTGGAGGGGGTCGAGGTGGTCGGGGAGGCCACCGACGCCACCGAGGTGCTGCGCCAGGTGGCGCGGGGCGGCGTCGACGTGCTGCTGCTGGACATCCACATGCCGGGGCTCACCGGCCTCGAGGCGGCCCGGCTCCTCCCGGCCGATGGTCCCGCGGTGGTCTTCGTGACGGCCCATGCCGAGCACGCCGTCGAGGCCTTCGACCAGGAGGCGGTGGACTACGTGCTGAAGCCGGTGGACGCGGCGCGCCTGAGCCGCGCCTTGGAGCGGGTGCGGGCCCGGCAGCGGCCCCCTTCCGAGGTCCCCCCCGGCAAGCTGGCGGTCCAGACGGCCCGGGGGGTGGTGCTGCTCGACCCGGCCGGGATCACCCACGCCTGCATCGAGGGCGCCAGTGTGGAGATCCACGGCGAGCAGGGCCCGGTCTTCACCGACCTCACCCTGGCCGAGCTGGAGCGGCGGCTGCCCAGCCCCCCGTTCGAGCGCCTCCACCGCAAGGCGCTGGTCAACCTGGACCGGGTGGCCCGCCTGGAGCCCGTCTCCACCGGCGGCTACCGGGCACACACCGACCTGGGCGACACGGTCGACGTCTCCCGGGCGGCCGCCCGGGCCCTCCGCCGCCGCTTCGGGGTCCGCTGATCCCCGCGGCATCGCGCGGTAGGCTCGGGCCGTGTGCCGCATCCTGCCCGTCCTGATCCTCTGCGCCGCCTGCCCCGACCCGGGGGCCCTCCGCGACGCCCGACACGATGCCGGAGACGACGCCGCCCCCGCCGCGTGCCGGACCCGCGGCGAGCTCGAGGCGCGCCGCCGCCGCCAGATCGGAAGAGCACACGTCTGAACTCCAGTCACGTGAAA
>CAZPJM010000514.1:0-2276 GCA_964586865.1 uncultured Enterobacteriaceae bacterium | reverse complement strand
CCACGGTTCACGTGCCCACGGTTCACGTGCCCACGGTTCACGTGCCCACGGTTCACGTGCCCACGTTCCGCGTGCCCACGTTCCGCGTGCCCACGTTCCGCGTGCCCACGACGGATTCCACCCGCGCCCGGCTCACTTCGGGGGCGGGCCCTCGTGCAGGGTCACGCGCTGGCCCAGGGGCGCCAGCGCTTCGCGGAGTCGGGGGGCGGCCTTGCGGCTCACGGCGGTCCAGCGCTGGGCACGGCCGTCGCGGGGCACCACCACCACCCGGGTGGGTGACCCGCGGGTGTCGCGGTCCTCGTAGATGTGGAGGGCGGCGACGTGATCCAGGGGGATTCGCCGGGCGCTGCCGAGCAGGCCGCCGCGCCGGGCCACCAGGTGGTCCCCGTCCAGCTCGAGGCGAGCCACCGGGCCCAGGAGCAACGTCCAGAGCACGGCTCCCGTGCCCACCACGGCCGCCAGCACCGAGAGCGCGGCCACCACGAGCACATCGGTGGCGTCGAGCCAGGCGGGCAGGTCGGCGGGGTCGGCGAGCCGCGCCAGGAGACCCTCCTGGAGGGGGCCGGGCCAGGCCCAGACCACGCCCACGAGCCCCATGACGCCCAGGCTGATGGGGATCACCAGGTGGGCCTCCTGCTCGAAGGCCCGGGCGCGCCAGAGCTCCCTACCGGCCATCGTCGGCCCCGGAGGGGTCGGCCCACGGCGGAGCGTGGACGACGGGCACGCGATCGCCCAGGAAGCCCTCCAGGGGACCGACCCGCTCCCGGCGGTCCCGGTACAGGGCCAGCAGCCCCACGCGGGCCTCGCCGTCGAGGATCACATCGACCCGGACGGGCTCGCCGCGCTCGGTCGGGTCCTGGTAGACATAGGCCTGCTGGAGCCGGTCCAGCGGGAGCCGGCGGGTGGCGCCCAGCAGGCCCTCCCGGGTGATCACGAGGGCGTCGCCGTCCACCGCGATGGTGCCCGGGGGGCCCCAGAGCAGCCCCCAGCCCGTGGCCCCGAGGCCCAGCAGGGCGAAGAGGCCTCCGAAGCCCAGGGTCGCCAGGCGGGTGCGGGCCGCCACCGGGGGCGTACGCCGCGCCTGGACGATGGACACGCCGACCAGCACCAGCCCGCCCAGGAGGACCGCGGCGCCGAGGGGCAGCACCAGATCGGCCTCGCCCTCGAAGCCGGAGCGGGCGAAGAGGACCTGGGCCAGCACGGCCCCGACCGGGCTCGGCATCACGCCTTGCGCCCGAACCAGCGCTGCCACAGGCCCGGCTTGGGCGGGGGCGGCGCCGAGGGGGCGGGGGCGGTGCCCTCGGCCAGGTCGGGGTTGTGATCGGCGCCCATGTCGGGGAGGGCCACCGTGACCGTGAAGCCCTGTCCCACCGGTGCGGTGTCCGCATCGGTGGGCAGACCCTTCGACAGGAACAGGGTGGTGCGGGGCAGGAAGGCGGGCGTCACCGGCTCGCCTCGGGTCACCACCCCCGCCGGGGCGTCGATCCGGAGGGGGGTCCCGTCGGCCTGGTGGCCCTCGAGGGTGGTGGTCTCGTTCGCGTGCAAGACGTACGACCACCGGGGGTCGTCGGGGTGGGTGGAGCACACGAGCGTGGCCGAGGGCGCGGGCTGGCCCTCGGTCCCCTGGACCCACAGGGCCAGGTTGTGGAAGTGCCAGACGTGCAGCGAGGCGGGGATGTCGACCAGCACCCAGCGGCCGCGGGCGGCCACCTTCAGGGGAAGGGGGTCGGGCCCCTTCTCGCGCAGGGCCTGGTAGGCGGCCAGGCGCTCGGCCACGTCCCGCGGCTCGAGACCCTCGACGAACAGGCGGCGCTCCACGGAACCTCCGGCGGTTCCGCTAACGCGCGGAGGGGACCCGGGGTGGCCCGGGAGCGGTCGATGGCTCGGTGCAGCCCCGGGGGGCGTCAGAACGTGAGCACCAGCGCCACCCGGGTGGGGGTGGTCGGCGCGTCCTCGGAGGGCAGGCGGTAGGGCGGGTCGGACAGGACGGCCAGGGCACAGTCCCGGGCCTCGGTGGTGATGACGTCCTCGGGGAGGAGGGGCTCCAGGAGGTGGTCCGAGACGGTGCCGCGGCGGGGCTCCACGGCGGCGGACCAGCGGAGGTGGCCAGGGGCCGAGGCGCCCTCGAAGCAGGGGGCGAGGCGGGGCGCCCGGGCCGCGACCTGGAGGCGGAAGGCCTGGAGCCAGTCGGGCTCGGTGGGGGTGGGGGCGGCGAGCTCAGGACGGTCCAGGCGGGGCAGCGGCATGGGCGGGCGGGCCGGCGGGGCACGCAGGCC
>CAZPJM010000513.1:0-2285 GCA_964586865.1 uncultured Enterobacteriaceae bacterium | reverse complement strand
GAGCTCGCTGGCGGCGCGCTCCCAGTCCACCGACGTGGCGGTGGGTTCGGGGGGCAGGGGGGCGGGGTGGTTCATGGGCGTCTCCCGGAGGGTCGCCCGTGCCGTGTCGGGACCTGCCGGATCGGATCACCCCGCGGGCGATTCCGGGGGCCCGACTCACGGTGGCCGCGGTGACGCACCGCCGCGCGGCAGGATAGGCGCGGCCCCATGCACACCCACACCCTCCCCGGCGGCCTGCGGATCGTGGTCCACCCCCGCCCGGTCCCCCTCGTGGCGCTCTACCTGTGGATCGAGGCGGGCGCCCGCGACGAGGGCCCCGATCAGCACGGGGCCGCCCACTTCCTCGAGCACATGCTCTTCAAGGGGACCGCCCGGTACGGGGTGGGCGAGGCGCCGGCCGCCATCGAGGCCCTGGGCGGGGATCTGAACGCCTTCACCAGCGCCGACGAGACCGTCCTGCACGCCACCGTCGAGGCCTCCGGGTGGCGCGAGGCCCTGGGGGTGCTCCAGCAGATGGCCCGCCACCCGCGCATGGACCCGGACGAGGCCGAGCGGGAGCGCGCGGTGATCCTCGAGGAGATCCGGGGCTACGCCTCCGACCCGGCCGAGGTCCTGGCGGATGCCCTGCAGGCCCGCATGTTCGGCGACCACCCCTACGCCCGGCCCATCCTGGGCACCACCACCGACATCGCCGGCCTGCCCCTCGAGGCCCTCCGGGCCTTCCACGCGCGGCACTGGGGGGCCGATCGCGCGGTCCTCTCCGTGGCGGGCGATGTGGACCCGCGCGACGTGGTCGAGGCCGCCACCGAGCTCTTCGGGGACTGGGCTGCCACCGCCCCGCGGGCCCGGGCGGCTCCGGCCGGGCCCACCTCCCGGGTCGAGCCCCTGGTGCGCGGGACCGCGGGGGATCGGGGCACGCGCCTCGTGGAGCTGCAGTGGCTGGCGGTCCCGGCCACCCACCCCGACGCCGCCGCCGTCGAGCTCCTGGCCCAGGTCCTGGGCGACGGTCCGGGGGCCGTCGTCCCCGAGCGGCTGATGCAGGGCGGCGGCCTGGTGGCGGATCCATGGGCCGGCGCCTCCCTGCAGGGCCTGGGGGGCACCCTCTCCGTCGGCTTCGTCCCGCGGCGGGGCGACGCGGCCGAGGCCCTGCGCCGCACCCTCGTCACCGTGGCCGACATCCAGGCCGAGGGCCTGGGCGAGGATCAGCTCGAGCGCACCCGGGCCGGCGCCCTGGCCGACTTCACCTTCGGGGCCGAGACCGTCGATGGCGTGGCCCTCGAGGCGGCCCACTTCTGGGCGGTCCACGGCCATCCCTCGGCGCGGGAGGACTGGCGTCGGGCCCTGGCCGGGGTCACCGCCCGGGACCTGACCCGGGTGGCCCGGGAGCTGCTCACCGAGCAACGCCTCGTGGTGGGCGTGCTCGACCGGGAGACCCCCGAGGCCCCGCTGGTCCGGGCCCTGGAGCGGGTCCGGTCCCACCGGCCGGCCGATCCCTTCCGGCCGCTGGACCTGACCCTGGACAATGGGCTTCGGGTGTGGATCCGACCCGATCCGGGCCCGGTGGTGGGGGTGGTGGCCCTGTGCCGGGGTGGCGGGCTGCGGGTGCCGCCCCGTCGGGCCGGCCTGGTGACCGCGTGGTCCCAGATGATCCTGGCCGGCGCCGATGGCATGTCGGTGGGCCGGCTCTCGGCGGCCCTGGACCGGACGGGCGGCGAGGCCTGGGGGGCGGGCGGCCGGAGCAGCCTGCACCTCCACGGGCGCTTTCCCCGCGACACCGCCCTCGAGGGCCTGGGCCTGGTCTTCGCCGCCCTGGCCGCCCCCGAGTGGGACCGGGAGGCCTGGGACCGGGTGCGCGAGGAGCTGCTGCACGACGCCGACAGCCTCGAGGACTACCCCGAGGCGGTGGCCGGGCGGGCCCTGTGGGGCGCGCTCTGGCCCCGCCACCCCTGGCGCCATCCCCTGGGCGGCACCCCCGGCACCCTGCGCTACGTCCACCCCGACGCCATCGCCGGCTTCCACGACCGGAACTGGGCCGGCTCCGAGGCGGTGGTGGTGGTGACGGGGCAGGTGCCCACGGACCGGGTCCGGGCCCTGGCCGGCGGGTTGGTCGACCGGCTGGATGGCGGGGAGGGCGTGGACAGCCTGAGCGTTTCGGGATACCAGCGGGCGTCGGTATGGTCGACGGAGACCGGCGACGGCGAGGTCGAGCTGGTGGGCCTGGGCGTGGGGGGGTCCAGGCGGACCGAGAACGCGACGACCACCGCGCCCCGGCGGGTGCGCGGCAC
>CAZPJM010000512.1:0-2293 GCA_964586865.1 uncultured Enterobacteriaceae bacterium | reverse complement strand
TACAGCCAGATCATCACGACGGCGGAGGCCATCCACGCGACCGAGCAGGAGCTGGAGGCCCTTCAGCAGACGATGACCTCAGCCTACGGCGAGCGCGTGCTCGCGGGCTGGGACGAGCCGATGACGAGCATCGAGCCGCCGAAAGCCCCGGAGCTCGCCCCGCTCGATCCCGCCGCGCTCGCGCGTCAGCAGGAGCAGCGGGACCGCGCCGCCACGCTGATGGAGCAGCGCGCGGCCCTGCGCCTGAAGTTCCCGCTGCTGTCCCGCTTCGAGCCCATGGCCGACTTCCTGGCCCTGTCCAGCAGCGAGCAGGCGGAAGCCATCGCCGTGCAGGCCGGCTCGGTGGTGCGGGACATCGAGGCCACCCGGGGTTTCCTCGAGAACGGCAGCCTCGAGCTGTGGACCCTGCCACCGCTGGTCGACGCGACCCTGCGCGCGGGCGGCTTCGAGGAGCCGGGCTTCCGCGAGCAGGTGCTCACCCGCGTGGCTGAGGCCGAGTGGCAGGAGATGATGGGCAACCTCGCCATGGCGACCCTGTCCATCGGGCTCGGGCTCGCGGCGGGCGTGGCCACCGGAGGCGTCGGCCTCGCCCTGGGTGCTGCGGCCGTCGGCGTGGGCGTGCTGGACGCGACCTGGCAGACCGGCGAGTACTTCGAAGACCTGGCCCTCTCCAACACCGCCGAGAACCGTCAGGACAGCTTCGTCTCTCCGGAGCAGATGGAGGGTGCGGAGTTCTGGCTCGCGGTGGCCTGGGTCGGGGCGGGCATCGACCTGGCCTCGGGCGTCAAGGTGCTGGCGCTGCTTCGGGGAGGAGCGCACCTGGCGGACGCGCTTCGGGCGGTCGGGCACGCCGGAAAGGAAGCTGCGCTCCTCGCCGAGACGGCGGGCAAGAACCTGGTCGACGAGCTGCGGCGGCTGGTGCCGAACATCGAGCTGGATCCGGCGTTCGCGACGGCGGGCGGGCCTGGTGGCCTGCCGTACGACCGGGTGGTCCGTGGGCCGCAGGTCCCGAACGAGGAGGTCCGCGCGCTGCGCCCGGATGGGTGGGCAGCGCGGGTGGAGGATGGGGACGAGCTCGGTGAGCTGTCCTGGAGTGGCGGTGGGCGCTCCAGCCAGGCCGAGCCGCAGTCCTACCTGGACAACCTCGCCGAGGAGGGCATCCACCCTGCCGGTACGGTGCGCGCGGGTATGGCGCGACGGCCTCGGCACCATGTCTTCCCGGATGAGCACCGCACGTGGTTCGAGGACCACGGCTTCGTCGGCGAGTGGGACATCGACAACTTCACCGTCGAGATGGATGGCGGCTTCCACGCGGCGATCCACGGTGGCGGCGACTGGAAGACGGGTCGGGCCTTGTCGGAGGCCAGGGGCGGTGGCAAGGATCTGACGCCGGAGATGCAGGCCGAGCTGGATGCGTGGGCCGGGGAGTGGAATACGATGGTGATGGACGCGTTGTTGACCACCGAGGCCGACCTGGGGCGCAAGTTGACCCGTGATGAGGCCTTTGAGGTGGTGTCGGACGTGATGGAGCGGTTCGGCATTTCGCCGGATTTCGTTCCCTACCGGAGCCCCTGATGGACCGAATCGATGAGCGCATCCGAGCTGCCGGGTTCTCCTCATTGTGGGAGTGGCTGTCGGTGCACCCACATCTCACGTGGACTGAGGTCGGGCAAGAGCTCGGCGTCACGCCGATGCTCGCGATCAAGAAGTGCATCGCGGAGGCGCCGTCACGGGAGGCGGCTGTTCGGCAAGGGCTGTTGAGGGAGCTTCGGCGCTACTTCCCGCAGGGATGGGACTCGAGCAAGCGCTGGCCGCGAGCAAAGATGTCGGGGATGTTGGCGAGTTCTCTCCATCTGGATCTCGATTTCATTCACGCGGTCTATGCGGAGCTCGACCTGCTGCCGTCGGGGTGGATACCCCAGGGAGTCGATGACGAAGATCTGGTCCGCATCACAAAATCGCTGTTCAGCGATGACGCTACTCGGACCACAACCCAGGGGGGCGGCAACCCGTAGGGGATTGTGGCTCGCCAACCTCAGTCGGTCACCCACGTCTTCCCCGATGAGCACCGCACGTGGTTCGAGGACCACGGCTTCGTCGGCGAGTGGGACATCGACCACTTCACCGTCGAGATGGATGGCGGCTTCCACGCGGCGATCCACGGTGGCGGGGACTGGAAGACGGGTCGGGCCTTGTCGGAGGCCAAGGGCGGGGGCAAGGACCTGACGCCGGAGATGCAGGCTGTCAAGCGCCAGCCGATCCGGACCACCTCCGCGCCACGAACATGGGGCCA
>CAZPJM010000511.1:0-2318 GCA_964586865.1 uncultured Enterobacteriaceae bacterium | reverse complement strand
GCCAGCAGATCGCCCAGCCCGGTATCCGGAGAATCGTGCTTCAAAACCTCGTCGAAGTCGACCTCGAACTCCTCGTCGAAGTCCAGGAGGTCGGCGGCGTCCACCACCGGCTCGTCGTCGTCCTTGGGGGCCTGGCCGGTGACCACCTCGCGGACGATGGCGCCCATGTTGTCGGCGATGACCTCGGGGCGGTTGGGGAGCTCGAAGGACTGGCGACGCACGAGTCGCCCGGAGTCGACCCCGTAGTAGACGAGATCGAACACCACCTGATCGTCGGTCATGGTGACCGAGCCGGCGAAGACCCGGTCGCCGCCGGCGGTACGGCCGATGCGGCCCAGGCAGCGCGTGCTCTGGATGCAGGCGCCGTCGAGGCCCTCGGGGGTCTGCTCGAGGAGCACCACCCGATCCACGGCGTCGAGCCAGTCGAGCTCGCTCGAGATGAGGGCGGTCAGGTTGGCCACGTCCTTGGCCCCGGCCGAGCCGCGCGGGACCAGGGGCGGCAGGACCACCTCGTCGGCGTGGGCCAGGCCGGGAGCCGCGAGGCCGGCGGCCAGGATTCCCAGCAGTCCGAGGGGGATCAGGCCGGGGGTCTGGAGGGTCGCGAGGAGCGGGCGCATGGGTCCTCCGGGCGGAACGCCCCCCTTTGACACGTCCTGGACCGGTCGACAAGGATCCGGTCCCTGGGTGGGTCGGGTTACCCCGCCGCCGATGGCCGAGTCCCCCACCCCCGGTCCGACGCCCCTGGCGTCGCTCATCCTCGCGCTGGCGCTGGGCGGCCTCGCGGGCGGGATCGTGGACGGCGCCCTGGCCGGGTGGGGGCGCCCGGCCCTCTCGTGGGCCGGCACCCTCGCGCTGTCGGCGGCGTTCGGAGCGGCGGTGGCGCTCCTGGCGGGCGCGGCGGGGATCCCCTGGCTCCGCCGGGGGCCGGCGTCGCTGGCGGTCCTCGTCGGTGGCCTCCTGGCGCTGGTGACCGCCGCCGTGGTGGCCACCGCGGTCCCGGAAGCCTGGCTGTCGGCCGGAGGCGGCGCCACCGGGCGGTGGATGGCGGTGGGGGTGGCGGCGGTGCTCCTGACGCTGGCGGCGGTGGGGCGGCGTGGGACCTGGATGGTGGCGTCGGCCGGGGCGCTGGCGAGCCTGGGGACGGCGGTGTCCACCCTGGACGCGCTCCAGGGCGCCTCCGGTCCGGGGGTCGAGGTGGTGGTGGTGACCATCGACGGACTCCGGGCCGACGCCCTCCCCAAGGGCGGGGCCCTCGCAGCCCTGGCCGCCCGCGGGGTGCGCTTCGAGCGGGCGGTGACGCCGGTCCCCCGGAGCGGCCCGGCGCATGCGGCCCTGTGGAGCGGTCGCGGCCCCTGGGACGGGGTGGCCATCCACGACGGCCTCCCGCCGGGCGGCCCGCTCCACCTGGTCGAGGCCTTCGCCCGCGACGGGGCGGTGGCGGTGGTGTCCTCCGACCTCCTCCGACCCCTCGCAGCAGGGCCCTGGCTCCACTTCGACGCCGACCACGACTGGATTCAGGGCTGGGGCCGCACCGCGCCGGGCCGGCTGCTGCGGGCGACGGGGCTCGCGCGTCCGGCCCGCCGCCAGGCCGCACCCTTCGCCGTGGATCGGGCGCTCCAGCACCTGGACCACCGGCCGGCGCTGCTGTGGCTCCACCTGGAGGACCCGGTCCCCCCCTACGATCCCGGCGAGGCCTGGACCAGCCGCTACGAGCCGGGCACCGATCCCCGCGACCCCGCCCTCACGGGGCTCGCCGCCGCCCATCCGCTCCCCCTCGCCCACGGCACGACCCTCGACGGCATCACCGATCCGGCCTGGGTCGAGGCCCGCTACCGGGGCGAGGTCGCCCTGGTGGATCACCACCTGGCGCGGCTGATGGACGCCCTCCCCGATGACGTCCTCGTGGTGGTGGCGGGCACCTGCGGCCAGTCCCTCGGCGAGGCCGGCCGCTGGTACCGGCACGGAGGGGCCTGGCCCGCCGAGGTGCGCGTCCCCCTCATCCTGGCGGGTCCCGGGGTGCCCCAGGGCGCCATCGTGCCCTGGCCGGTGGAGCTCTCCGATCTGGCCCCCACCGTGCTGGGCCTCCGGGATCGCCCCGTGCCGCCGGCCATGACCGGGCGCTCCCTGCTCTCCGCCATCCGGGAGGGCGCCCCCGTCCGGGCCGTGGCGCGCGCCGTGTCCACCGACGACGGGCGCGTGGAGGCCTTGGTGCTCGGGCTGCAGGGCGCCGCCCGGGCCGCCGGCGACGGCCCCCCTCGCCGGGTGGATCCCGACCGGGGCGTCCAGATCGGAAGAGCGTCGTGTAGGGAAAGAGTGTA
>CAZPJM010000510.1:0-2353 GCA_964586865.1 uncultured Enterobacteriaceae bacterium | reverse complement strand
AGAAGATCATCGCGCGGAACACCTTCACCGGCGTGGACACCCCCGACGGCGTCGGTCATGTGGGGCCCGGCGACCAGGTCCTGGTGCGCACCGCCTTCCGGGGCATGCACGAGTACACCACCGGGATGGTGGTGGACCTCTACAAGCAGGCCTTCGGCGAGGCCCCCATGTACCGCCCCGAGATGGTCGCGGCCTTCGAGGACCACTTCGTCCTCATCAGCCACGACGAGGTCCAGGAGCAGGTCAAGAAGGTGCGCCTGGCGCCCGCCATGCGGCTCACCGAGGAGATGGTGCAGGCGTGCGCCGAGAATGGCATCCGGCTGCACGGCCCCGGCCGCGCCCTGCCGCCCGGGGTCTGCCACCGGGTGGTGGTCGAAGACTACGCCCTGCCGGGCGAGGTCATCGTCCTGACCGACTCCCACTCCCCCACCGCCGGGGTCCTCAATGCCTTCGCCTTCGGCGTGGGCAGCACGGCCATGGCCTTCGCGCTCCGCACCGGCCTCATCCCGGTGACCGTCCCCAAGGTGGTCCGGGTCGAGGTCCACGGCGAGCCCGGCGGCGTCCTCTCACCCAAGGACCTGATCCTCCACCTCATCGGCGACCCCTACTTCCGCGAGGAGCACTGGCGCGAAGGGCCCACCGACACCTGCATCATCGAGTTCGGCGGCCCGGCCCTGCGGCACTGGAACGTGGACGAGCTCTCGGTCCTCACCAACATGACGGTCGAGGGAGGGCTCATGACGGGCATCGTGGAGCCCACCCCGCCCATCGCCGAGTTCCTGCGCGAGCAGCGCGGGCTGTCCACCACCCCGCCCATGGTCTCCGCCGATCCCGGCGCCCGCTACGCCCGGGTGCTCCGGGTCGACCTGGCCGAGGTGCCGCTCACCGTGGCCACCCCGGGCGACTCCCGGAATCGGGCGCCCCTGTCCGAGCACGGCGAGGTGCCCATCCACAACGTGGTCATCGCCTCCTGCACCGGCGGCTCCCTGGCCGATCTCCGCGCCGCGGCCGAGGTGCTCCGCGGGCGACGCCTGGCCGACGGGGTGCGGCTGACCGTCACGCCCTCCTCCACCGAGGTGGCCGATCGCGCCGACGCCGAGGGCCTGCTCGCCCTCTTCCGCGAGCTGGGCGGGGTGGTGACGCCCCCCGGGTGCGGCTCGTGCATCGGCAACGGCCCCGGCATCCCCAACGAGGGCGAGATCACCGCCAGCACCACCAACCGGAACTTCGCCCGCCGGATGGGGGCCCCGGGCGATGTCTACCTGGTGAGCCCGGCCGTGGCCGCCGCGAGCGCCGTGACCGGCAAGCTCACCGACCCCCGCGCCCTGGCCTGAGGCCCGCATCCGCCCGGGAGCCGCCATGCCCCTCGCCATCGCCACCTGGAACGTGAACAGCCTGCGGGCCCGGCTGGACCACGTGGTCCGCTGGAGCGCGGAGCACCCGGACGTGGACGTGCTCTGCCTCCAGGAGACCAAGGTGGAGGACGCCGCCTTCCCCCACGCCGCCCTCGAGGCCGCCGGCTGGCCCCACCGGGCCGAGTACGGCCAGAAGACCTACAACGGGGTGGCCATCCTCTCCCGGCGCCCGCTCCAGGACGTGGTGCGGGGCTTCACGCTGGGCGAGGCCGACCCGCAGGCCCGTCTGGTGCGCGCCACCGTCGACGGGGTGCGGATCCTGGGTGGCTACATCCCCAACGGGGGCCGCGTCGGCAGCCCCAAGTTCCGCTACAAGCTGGCGTGGCTGCGGCGCCTGCGGGACGAGCTCGACGCGGAGGGCCCCGCCGCCGGTCGGGAGCTGCTGGTGTGCGGCGACTTCAACGTGGCCCCGGCCGACGAGGACGTCTGGGACCCCTTCGAGGCCGAGAACGAGATTCTCTTCCACCCCCTCGAGCACCAGGCCCTGGGCAAGGTCTCCGAGTACGGCCTGGTGGATGCCCTGCGGCGGGTCCATCCCCGCGGCCAGCACTTCTCGTGGTGGGACTACCGCGGGGGCGCCTTCCGCCGGAACATGGGCTTCCGAATCGACCACCACTGGATCACCGAGCGACTCGCGACGCGGCTCGTGGACGTGGAGACCCACCGGGAGGTCCGGGGCTGGGACACGCCCAGCGACCATGTGCCCGTGGTGGCCCGCTTCGCCGACGAGCCCGCGGGGTGAGGCGGTCCCGCCGGCGGCTGTCGGGGGCGCCGTGCCGCGGGTGAGCGTCGGTCCGCTGCCCCCGTGGATGCCCGTGCCGGACCTGCTCGGGCCGGGCGACTGGCAGCTCGCGGCCGGAGCCCATGGGTCCGTGGCCACCGCCGAGCTCGACCGGGACACCGCCGCCGACGTGGCCGCCCGCCTGCGCGGCCTGGGC
>CAZPJM010000509.1:0-2371 GCA_964586865.1 uncultured Enterobacteriaceae bacterium | reverse complement strand
CCTTCGACGCCTCGGGGTCGATCACGGTGGAGCACACGCTGAAGCAGGTGCCCAAGGGGATCCCGGTGGGCTGTGCGGTCTCGCCGACGGGCGAGCAGGTGGCGGCCGGCTTCAAGTCCGTGCCCCTCTTCGACGTGCCGACGGGGAAGAAGGTGGGGAGCTTCAAGGGCCCCAAGCGCCACGTGGGCCGCGAGAGCCTGGCCTTCAGCCCCGACGGCGCCCGCCTGGCCATCGCCGATGGCTCCTACGTAAACCCCCGGGACAGGAATGTGCGCGTCTTCGACATCGCCAGCGGCGAGGAGCAGGTCCGCATCAAGACCCCGGCCTGGCAGATGGACCAGGTGGTCTTCGCCGGAGACGACCTGTTGGTGCTCTCGGGCCTGCACCACACCTACGAGTTCAAGGACCGCTCGACCCACCCCATGGTGGTGTGCGCCTGCGAGATCGACACCGGCAAGACGCGATTCGAGGTCCGGCTGGCCCCCAACCGGCGCGGCTTCACGGTGGACCTGCACCGGCGCGTCGTGTGGGTGGTGATGCCCGAGGGGTGCGTGCCCATCGCGCTCGATTCGGGCGAACCCGCCGGCGATCCCCGCAAGGAGCGCGTCGCGGCCACCTTCGGGGAGCGGCTGCTCCTCCAGGTCCATGATGGCTCGTTCGTCTTCTACGACCCCGCCGAGAAGGAGGGCCGTCGCCTGCCCCGGCCCAAGGCCGGCAAGCACCCCTACTTCGCCTGGCACCCGACGGCCCTGCGCCTCGCCATGCCCACCTCCCCCACCACCACGGGCGTCTGGGACCTGGCCGCGCTCTGAGCGGGCGCGGGTCGCCGTCCGTCTCGGCGGTCCCCGGCGCCCCCTCGTCCAGCAGCAGGACGGGAGGGGACAGGGGCCGCTACGGCTCCACCGACTCCGGATCGGCGTCCAGGAGCATCCAGGTGACGGCGGTGGGCTTGCGGCCGAGCAGGTAGAGGTGCTCCCCGGAGGCCTCGGCGAACACCCGGTCGATCTCGAGCGTCGCCCCCGAGTGGGGCGGCGCCGTCCAGCTGCCCTTGGGGTCGAGGAGGGAGAGATCGTAGATCCGCACCTCGTCCAGACTGTCGTCACGGACCGCGTAGACACGGTCGATGGCCTCGCAGGAGTCCACCCAGACGTAGTTGGCGGCCCGCCACCCGCCGCTCGAAGTGCCGAGGGTGCCCGACCAGTACATGTCCGTCTCCCGGAGGTTGGTGGCCCGGAAGACGTTGCCGCTGCGGGCGAACAGGCGGCTGCCGTCGTCGCTGATCCAGATGTCGCCGTTGAAGCTGTAGTCCCCGTGATAGGGCGAGTCGTAGGCGATGGAGGCCAGACCGTCGCTGTCGATGTCGTACCGCTCGAAATCGGAGGGCGAGAGCCCATTGGTCGCGCCGTACATGCGATCCTTCCCGGGATGCATCTTGAAGCGCGTGCGCTCCCGCACGGACCGCAGGTGCGTGGCGTCGCCGGTGACCAGGTCCAGGCTCGTGATGGGCACCCACTGGCCGGTCGAGGGGATGAGGTACGCCATGCCATCGCCGAGCACCACGTCCGAGGGCGGGCCGGCGAAGGTGGGCAGGGTGTCCAGGACCGTGAGCGTCGAGAGGTCCACCCAGGAGACGGTGCTGTTGTGCGCCACCACCGCCTCGCCGCCGTCCAGAGACACGGAGACCCGCAGCGGCGCGGTGGGCAGGGTGACCGTGTCGATGGTCTGCGCCGCCGGGTCGATGACGTAGAGTTCCTTGTCGTTCGAGGACACGGCGACCACCGTGCCGTTCACCCGATCGTACTCGCTGTCGTCGATCTCGACGCCCAGGTCCCACCAGGTCGCGCCGCAGGTCTCGAGGTTGTCGATGGCCCCGTCGCAGTCGTTGTCGATGTCGTCGCAGATCTCCTCGGCGTCGGGGCGGACCTCGGCCGATGCGTCGTCGCAGTCCGTCGCGTCGGTGGTCAGGCCCGGAAGCGGCTCGCAGCTGGTGTAGGGCGTGGCTGTCTGGTCGCCGAAGCCGTCGCCGTCGGCATCGGGGTACCAGTCCTGGTCCACGACGCCCTCGTCGATCTGACCGTCACAGTCGTTGTCGGCCTCATCGCACAGCTCCTCGGCGCCCGGGAAGGTGAGGGGCTCCAGGTCATCGCAGTCCGAGGCGTCCAGCGTCGCGAAGGCGGGCGGCTGGCAGGCCGGGATCTGCACATCGGCGCCGCCGTAGCCGTCACCGTCGTAGTCGAGGTGCCAGAGCTCCACGCGCCGCACCTGGGGGTCGGTGTCATCGCAGTCCACCGGGGCGTCGCCACGGAGGTGGCCCTCGGGGAGGGTGCACGCCTCGGTCGAGACCGCCGGGTCGCGGGCCCCGTCACCGTCG
>CAZPJM010000508.1:0-2381 GCA_964586865.1 uncultured Enterobacteriaceae bacterium | reverse complement strand
ATAGACGACGGCGTCGAACGGACCCGCTCGCGACCGCTGCCCTCAGGGGCTGTCACCGCCCGGCAGGCGTTCCTATGGGCCTGTACCCAATCCATCGCGGCCTTTTTCATACTCCTCAGCTTCCACCCGCTGGCCATCGCGCTCGGGATCGGATCCCTCGCGCTCGTCGCAATCTATCCCTTCGCCAAGCGGTTCACTTGGTGGCCGCAAATCTTCTTGGGTCTTGCCTTCAACTGGGGCGCTCTGCTCGCCTGGGCCGCGGCGCTCGGGTCGCTCTCCTCGGCGCCGGTCTTTCTCTATCTTGGCGGCATTGCCTGGACGCTGTTCTACGACACGATCTACGCCCATCAGGACGCCGAAGACGACGCCCTGATCGGCGTGAAATCCACCGCCCTGCTATTTGCCGACGCGAGCCCGGTTTGGCTGCGCGGTTTCGCGGCGGCAACGGTCGTCTTGCTCAGTATCGGCATGATCCTCCCCCCCCTCGACGAGGGGGCGCCGGGCCGGGGTCGGATCCTGCGCCGCACCGCCCGGGCGGAGCAGGCGGTGGTGGCGGTGGGGCTGCGGGGCCTGGCGGTGGACGACCCCGACGGTGACGCCCTCCGCCTGCTGGCCGCCCTCCTCGGGGGCCAGGGGGGCCGGCTCTTCCTCGACCTGCGGGAGCGCCGCAGCCTGGCCTACAGCGTGTGGGCCGACGATCTCCCCGGGGCGGGGGGCGGCCTGTTCGAGGTGGGGCTGGCCTGCGACCCGGCGCGGGTCGACGAGGCCACCCGCGCCCTCCACGACGCCCTCGACGACCTCTTCCGCCGGGCCCCCGACCCCTCCGAGGTGGCGCGCACCGCCCGCATGCTGCGCGGTGCCCGGCTGGCCGCCCTCCAGCGGGCCCAGGGGCGGGCCACCCGCCTGGCCACCGCCACCCTCTTCGGCCTGGACCCGGATCCCTATGCCCGGATCCGCGCATGGGAGGCCCAGACCCCCGACGACCTCCACCGGGTCGCCCGGCGCGTGCTGGGGCGCCCGCGGATCACGGTCCAGGTGAGGCCGGCGTGATCCCGCCCGGACCGGGCCCGGGCCCATGGGGGATCTACGTCCACGTGCCGTGGTGCCGCCGGCGCTGCCCCTACTGCGCCTTCTACGTCGAGGTGGACCGGGGCGCCGACCAGGACGCCTTCGTGGACCGCATCCTCCGAGAGCACCGCGATCGGGGCGCGCCCTTCCGGGACCTGGGCCGGCCCGCCACCCTCTTCCTGGGCGGCGGCACCCCCTCCCGCCTCTCGCCGGAGAGGATCGCCCGGCTGGTGGAGGGGCTGGACCTGGCCCCCGACGCCGAGATCGCCCTCGAGGTCAACCCCGAGGACATCGACCCGGCCAGCCTGGCCGCCCTGCGGGACGCCGGCGTCCATCGGGTCTCGGTGGGCCTCCAGACCTTCCAGCCCCGCTTCGCCCGGCTGCTCAACCGGGCCTCCAGCGTGGCCCGGGCCCGGGAAGCGGTGGCCGAGGTGGCCGCCGCCGGCTTCCGGAGCTGGTCCGTCGACCTGATCTTCGCCCTGCCGGGCCAGACCCTCGACGATCTGCTGGACGACCTCCAGGCCCTGGCCGCCCTCGCCCCACCCCACGTGGCCCTGTACGGGCTCACCATCGAGCCCGGCACGCCCCTGGAGCGGGCGCGGGATCAGGGCCGGCTCGTGGAGACCGACGACGAGACCTGGCGCATGATGCTCGATGTCATCGCCGATCTCCTGGAGGAGGCCGGCCTGCGTCGGTACGAGATCAGCAACTACGCCCGCCCCGGTCACGAGAGCCGCCACAACACCCTCTACTGGAGCGACCGGCCCTACCTGGGGCTGGGCCCGTCGGCCCACAGCTACGCCCCCGACGGGGCCCGGTGGCGGAACGTGGCCGACCTCTCGGCCTGGACCGCCCGCCAGGACCCGCGGGAAGGGGTGGAGCACCCCGACGCCTGGGGGGCGGCCACCGACTACCTGGTGAGCGCGCTGCGGGCCCGGGACGGTGCCGATCTGGCGCACCTGCACGCCCGCACGGGCCTGCGGCCCGACCCCGCCGTGGTGGCGGCCCTCGAGGCCAGCGGCCTCCTGCGCCGCGAGGCCTACCGGCTGCGGATCACCCGCGAGGGGATCGCCGTGGCCGACGGCCTGACCGAGCGGATCGCGCGGAGCCTGGGCGCGGCCTGAGCGCGCCCGGGGCGCCCGGCCGGCTCACCCGACGGTGAGGGCCTCGAGGAGGAGGAGGTCCATCTCGGAGACCGCGCGGCGATGGAAGGCGTCCACCAGGTCCGGGGTGGGTCCGTCGGGGCCCGGGGGAGGCGGGTGGAGGGGGGCGCGCACCAGGTGGGTGAGCCGCACGGGCCGGGGCAGGGCGGT
>CAZPJM010000507.1:0-2406 GCA_964586865.1 uncultured Enterobacteriaceae bacterium | reverse complement strand
GCCGGGCCCTGGGCCGGCCAGGCCACCGCGGGCCCGCCGGACGGAGCGCTGGACGGGGCCATCCTGCGGGTCCCGCGCAGCCGGGACTCGCTGACCTACGCCGCCGAGCGCGCGGCCGCCCGGGTCCCCGAGGGGGGGCTGCTCCTCGTGGCGGGGTGCAATGACGAGGGGGTGAAGACCGCGCCGCGCTACCTGGGGCCCTGGTGGGACGGCCCGGAGACGCTCGACACCAAGTACCACGCCCGGGTCTGGGCCCTCGGCCGCACCTCGGCCCCCGCCCGCGGGGACACCGAGGCCTTCCTGGAGCCCGTCACCCTCGCGCTGCCGGGTGGGGAGCGCGCCCTGCGGACCGCCCCGGGGGTCTTCGCCGGTGGCGGCCTCGACCCGGCCTCCGAGATGCTCCTCCAAGCGCTGGCATCCATCCGGGACCCGGTGCGCACGGCCCTGGACTTCGGCTGCGGGATCGGCGTGCTGGCCGCCGGCGTCCGGCAGCGCTGGCCCGAGGCCTCCATCCACGGCCTCGATGCCGATGCGCTGGCGGTGGCGGCCTTCCGGGCCGGCCTCCCCGACGCCCCTGCCGCGGTGGGGGATGGATGGTCCGCCCTGCCGGGGCTGCCGGTCCCGGAGGGCGGCTACGACCTGGTGGTGGCCAACCCGCCCCTCCACCGCACCGGCCCGCGGCTCGACCTGTCCATCCTGGACGCCCTGGTGGCGGGGGTGGCCGAGCGTCTGGCCCGCGGGGGGCGTCTCGTCTTCGTGACCCAGCGCCAGCGGGCGGTCACCCGGGCCCTCGAGGCGGCGGTGGGGACGCCCCAGGTGCTCCTCGAGGATGGTCGGTTCCGGGTCTGGGGGGTCGTGCACCGGCGGTGAGCGCCTCCACGGCGGGATCGGTCCGCCCTGCAGGCCGGGCGGCGGGCCCCGTCAGGGCGCGCTACGCCCCCAGCCTGGAGGCCCCGTGGACACCCCCTCCCTCGACCTGGATCGCTACTTCGAGGCCGCCACCCTCGATGACTGGCGCGCGCTCGTCCGGGCCACCCTGAAGGGCCGGGACCCCGACTCGCTGGTCCGCGACACGGATGCCGGGGTGCCCCTGCGCCCCCTGGACGTGGACCGCCCCGAGGGCGCCCGGGTGCTCGGCCGCGACGGGCCGTGGGAGATCCGGCAGGAGGTCCGGGGCCCCGGCCTGAAGCAGGCGAGCCGCCAGGTACGGTCCGATCTGGCCCGCGGGGGAGAGGTGCCCTGGTTCCGGGTGGATCGGGCCACCCGGCTGGGGGTCCGCCCGGACGAGGGCCGCGACGCCCCCGATGACGCGCCGGCCCTCTCGCTCCTCACGGTCGAGGACCTGGCCGGGGTGTTGCGCCACGTGGACCTGGCCCGCACCCCGATGGTGCTCGAGGCCGGCGCCAGCGGCCTCGCCCTGCTGGGGGCCCTGGTGGCGGTGGCCCGGTCGCGCGACGTGTCCCCCGACGCCCTCTCCGGCACGGTCCAGGCCGACCCCCTGGCCACCCTGGCCCGGGACGGCTGGCTGCCGCGCGGCGTGGACGCGGCCTTCGACGATCTGGCCGCCTGCGTCCGCCACGCCGATGAGCACGTCTCCGGTCTCCGGGTGGTCGGCCTCTCCGCCCTGCCGGTGGCCGAGGCGGGTGCCGATGCCTCCACCGAGCTGGCCGTGGTCCTGGCGGGCCTGCTCGAGACCGTGCGCCGCCTGGATGCGCGGGACCTGGGGCCCGATCGCGTCCTGCCCCGCACCGAGGTGGTGGTCTCGCTGGGGGGCCACCTGCTCGTGGACCTGGCCAAGCTGCGGGCCCTGCGGCGGCTGTGGGCGCGGGTGGGCGCCGCCCTCGGCGTGTCCGGCTCTCCCGTCCGGATCCACGCCCGCCAGGCCGACGCCACCCTCGCCACGGTGGATCCGTGGACCAACCTCCTCCGAGCCTCGGCGGCGGGCTTCGTGGGGGCGGTGGGTGGGGCCGATGCGCTCACCCTCCTGCCCTGGGATCACGCCCTCGGCGAGAGCGAGGCGGCGGCCCGGCGGATCGCCCGGAACCAGCAGATCCTCCTCCGGGAGGAGGCCCACCTGGACCGGGTCGAGGACCCGGCGGCGGGCAGCTTCGCCCTCGAGCACCTCACCGATGCGCTCTGCCGGGCTGCCTGGGAGCGGTTCCAGGCCATCGAGGGCGGCGGGGGGATGCTCCAGGCCCTCGCCGACGGCTCCCTCGCCAGTGGCATCGGGGAGCGGGTCGCCGCCCGGCGCCGCCGGATCGCCACCCGCCGCGACGCCCTGGTGGGGGTCAGTCGATCCCCCGACCCCTCCGAGGCCCCCATCACCCGGCCCCGCCCCGACCCGGCGGAGCGGGACCGCCTGCTCCGGGCCCGGTGGGAGGCCGCCCAGCTCGCCCTGGATCGCCG
>CAZPJM010000506.1:0-2421 GCA_964586865.1 uncultured Enterobacteriaceae bacterium | reverse complement strand
AGGAGGTCCGGGGCCGGGGCGGCGGGGAGGGGGGCGGCCCGGACCGAGGGCGAGGGCTCGGCCGACGGGGACGGGGGGCCCCCGCAGGCGAGGCCGCCCAGGACGAAGAGCGCGAGGCGCATGGGGGTCCTCCGTGGAGGGCGGCGCCTAACGGATCCAGCAGGGGCGGCCGGCCCGCCTGACCGGAAAAGACGCGACCGCCCGGCCAGTGGCGCGGGCGGTCGGTGGGACGAAGTCCCGGCGGGTTGCGGAGCCGGCCCGCGTGGGGGGCCAGGGTTCTCCCCCCCGGAAGCCACCTGACCCGCCCCGCGGGCGCACCGATGTTCTACCGACCCGAACCGGGGATGACGATTACACGGCTCCACCGTTCGGCTGTCATCCCTCCGAAGAGGGCGTGAGCGACGGGGGCCATACCTCGCTGCGGATCACGGCCAGGTCCGACACACCGATCCGAAGCCGACTGTGTCGGGTGTGCCGCTCGACCACCCGGGCGGCGCCCGTCACCCCCGCATCCCGGAACTGGCAGCGCGAGCGGTAGATGTGAACGTTCAGGTCGTTGGTGCTGATCTTGAGGTCTTCGGCCAGCTCCTGGCTCTCCACCCACCCCTCCTCGTCGGCCGGACACCCCGCGGCCCGATCCGCGAGCCGCCGCCGCGCCAGGGTGAGCAGGGTGTAGAGGTGGCTCCGCGGCGGGAGGATGGTGGCGACCCCACCCAGGATCGCCTCGATGGCGACCTGCTCCTCGTCGGGCGAGACGTGGAAGATGAGCCGGGCCTCGTCCAGGGTCCGCTCCACGTGGAGCTCGCGGGTCTGGCCCAGGCCCACCGGCGCCACCACCCGCCACGGCACGCCGTTCAGCTCGACGAGCTCCTCGGCCCGGCACGGCCGCTGGCGGTCCCGCGTGTCCAGCCACCACCGCCCGTCCGCGTCCTGCTGGACCAGGATCTGGGGGTCCTGCGGATCGGGCAGCGCCAGGAGGCCGAGGCTGGCGAAGACCAGGCTCCGATCCGGCCGGACCGCCCCGGCCGTGGGGACGCCCAGGTCCTGGACCCGGAAGGTCCGCCGCGGGTTGCCGAAGGCCAGGTCCATGTGGAGCGTCAGGGGCAGCCGGCTGCCCGGGGGAAGGCGGTGCCCGTCCACCCAGGTCCCGTTGCGGCTGCCCAGGTCCCGCAGCAGCCAGCCGTCGCCCGTCCACCGCAGCTCGGCGTGCTGGCCCGAGCACAGGGGATCGTCCACGTGCAGGTCGGCCACCGAGGCCTGTCGGCCCACCAGGTGCCGGGCCAGGAGGCGGAGCGGTTCGGCGGTCTCGGGGTGGAGGAGCGTGCCCATGCCCCGAGAATACGCCGTGCGGTCAGGGACGGAAAGTCGCTCCCCGCGCCGTGATCGACCCCTGAAGGCCCGGCCCTGGACACGGCTTTCGTCGTGCCTTCCGAGAACCGTCGGCCCTCGCATCGGATACTGCCACCTGGGGCTGCATCCTCGGAGCGGCTGGCGGTCGGGGGCGCGCGGGTGCCCCCCGTGGGGGTGGGCGCCCGGACCCTCGGGCGAGGTCAGAGGGGCGAGCGGACCGCGAAGCGGTGGGGGTCGGCCACGTGGGTGTAGCGGGTGGTGGTCGTGACCGAGGCGTGGCCGAGGAGCTGCTGGATCACGCGGAGGTCGGTGCCGGCCTCGAGGAGGTGCGTCGCGAAGGCGTGCCGGAGGCTGTGGGGCGTCACGCGGTGGGGCAGATCGGCGCGCTGGCCGGCCCGCCGCACCACCCGCTGGACCGAGCGCGTGCGCCAGCGGCCGCCGTGCTGGGCGGGAAAGAGGGGGTCGTGGCCCGGGCGGTCGCCCATGAGCCAGCGAAGCTCGGGGTGGAGGGTGGGCGAGAGCAGGGTGCGGCGGTCCTTGTGGCCCTTGGCTTGCCAGACCCAGACCAGGTTCTGCCCCAGATCCACGTCGTTGATGTCGGCCGCCACCAGCTCGGACACCCGCAACCCGGTCGCCTACAGCATCAGGATGGCCAAGCGATGCTTCCTGTTCTGCGTCACATGGGCCATCGCCAGGATCTGCTCCCGCGTCGGCACCCGTCGGAGCGTGTGGTGCCTTCGCGGCCGGGGCACCTCGAAGTGCCCATCCGGCCATCCGTAGAGCTCGACGTAGAGGAAGCGGAGCGCCGAGACCGTCTGGTCCACCGCCGACCGCGACGCGCCCGCGTCGTGCAGCTCGAGCAGGTAGGTCCGGATGCGCTCGGCATCCGCCTCCCGGGGGTGCATCCCTTCCAGCCACCGGACGAACCCCGCAGCGCCGAGCTGTAGCTGCCGATGGTCGCCCTCGCGTAGCCCCGAAGGCGAAGCTCCTGGGCGTAGCGCTCCATCAGCCGCCCCGACAGCCGCGGCGCCGGACCCTCCCAGTCCAGGGACTCCAGGTCCCCTCCACCCC
>CAZPJM010000505.1:0-2437 GCA_964586865.1 uncultured Enterobacteriaceae bacterium | reverse complement strand
CGGCGACAAGCTGGTCTTCTCCTGCCGGGATCCCCGGGAGGGCACCCAGATCTGGCTGGCCGACGGAGACGGGTCGAACCCCAGGAAGATCCTGCAGGACCGGGGCGCCCGCACCTTCGCCTGGCGCGGTGACGGGGAGGCCTTCTTCTATGCCGGCCTGCACGTGGTCAACCGCTTCAACACCTTCTCCGACCTGTACCTGCACACCCTCGGGGGCGGCGACGCGGCGGCGCTGACCCAGGGCGCCCGGGCGCGGGACCCCCACGTCTCTCCCGACGGCAGCCGGATCGTGATGGTCACCAACGGCCGTCAGCGCAACCAGCTCGAGGTCCTCACCGTGGACCGGCAGCGGCGGGTGCTCGCGGCCTTCCCCGACGACACCCAGCTCTCCACGCCGCGCTTCAGCCCCGACGGCCGCTTCCTGGCGGTGAGCGTCTGGCAGGACGGGCGCCGGGACCTGTGGCTGTTCACCGCCGATGGGCGCCCCCACCGACGGCTCACCTTCGACGACGCCATCGACCGGGACCCGCGCTTCTCGGCCGATGGACGGACGCTGTGGTTCGCCAGCGACCGGAGCGGGATCCCCAATGTCTACGCCATCGACCTGGAGGAGGATCGGCTGTGGCAGGTGAGCCACGTGGCCACCGGCGCCGTGGCCCCGAGCCCCCACCCCGACGGCACCCGGGTGGCCTGGCAGGTCTGGCACAGCCGGGGCTGGCAGGTGGAGGTCCACGACATCGACCGGAGCACCTGGATCGACCGGGGCCCCCTGCCGGTGGACGTGCGGGAGGGCCGCTGGCCCGATCCCCGGGTGGACATCCTGGAGCCCCGGGGGGCCGTCACCCCCATCGCCGACCCGGTGCCCACCCCGGACGCCGGCCCCGACGCCGGCCCCGACCCCGACCCCGGGGAGGCGCCCGGCCGCCGTGCCCGGCGAGGCTTCATCCCGGTCGACCCCCTGGGGGACACCCTCCCCGGCCGGCCCGCCCTCGCCGGACCGCCCCGCACCCCCGGCCGGCTGCCCCAGGCCCACCGCGCCCACCTGGACGGGGGGGCCCGCCAGTCCACCGGCGGCATCGACAGCTTCGACCAGGCCGAGGTGGACGGGGTCTTCGGCGAGGAACGGCAGGACTATCCCTTCCGCATCGCCCCTCGCCGCTACACCCCCCTCGGGCCCCTCCTGCCCCGGTACTGGGTGCCCTTCGTCCAGACCACCCCCTTCCCCTCCCGCAAGCCCCTCGGCGCCCTGCCCTTCGGCCTCTTCCTCTCCGGGAGCACCGGCTCGGTGGACCCGGTCCGTCACTACGCCTGGTCCGCCGGGCTGAACGTCCGGACGGACGCCAACTTCGTGGGGGGCTCGGCCAGCTTCACCCTGAACCGCTGGATCCCGGTCTACAGCCTCTCCTTCCGCCGCAGCGCCGACACACCCACCCGCTACGTCATCCCCGACCCCGACGAGCCCACCGCCCCCGACGGCAGCACCAACGCCGTCTTCTCCGACGAGCGCTACTGGCAGAAGACCCACACCCTCACCGCCGCGGTCGACTACCCCTACACCTTCCGGACGTGGATCTTCGCCCGGTACCAGATCCGCTTCCAGCAGCCCCTCGATCCGCTGCCCGAGGGCGCCCTCCCCGACTTCCTGCCCCTGCGCGGCGCCCTGGCGACGGTCCAGGGCGGCTGGCGCTACGCCTGGTCCCAGCCCACCCCCACCTCCATCAGCCGGGAGGACGCCCGCATCGTGAGCGTGGTGGGCGGGGTGGTCCACCCGTGGCTCGGCGCCTTCGCCCGCGAGCCGGACGGCTCCACCACCGGCATCTCGGCCGTCCAGCTCACCGCCGAGCTGCGCGAGTACCGGGTCATGCCCTTCGCCCCCAACCACGTGCTCGCCTTCCGGGCGGCCGCCGGCGCCAGTTTCGGACAGGACCGCTTCCTCGGGCTCTACCAGCTCGGCGGCAACTTCGGCGACACCGCCTTCTACGTCACGCCGACCTCCTCCCGCATGCTGCGCGGCTACGACATCGGCGCCGCCGTGGGCGACGTGTTCTGGCTCGGCGGCCTGGAGTACCGGCTCCCGATCGTCCGCATCGACCACGGCGTCCACACCTGGCCCGCCTTCTTCCGGGCCGTCTCGGCCAACGCCTTCCTCGACGTGGGCAACGCCTTCAGCGACCCCACCCGCTGGCGCGACGCCGTGGACGGCACGCTGGTGGGGGTGGGGGCCGAGCTGCGCCTCCAGACCATCCTCTGGTACGGCGTCCCCGCCACCGCCCGGGTCGGGATGGGCATGGGCCTCACCGGCCAGGACCCCATCCGCCCCCTCCGCCGCACCGCCGACGGCCGCCGGGTGCTGGATCCCCGCCTGTTCTACGCCCGGGTGGGCGGCTCGTTCTGAGGGTGGGGCGGATGAGCCCCCCAGGGAAGCCCCCGACCACCC
>CAZPJM010000504.1:0-2448 GCA_964586865.1 uncultured Enterobacteriaceae bacterium | reverse complement strand
CCCAAGGGGCGGCGTCAAGCCGCGCTCGATGACCTCTATGACGATTACACCAACCTGGAGATCACCGTCCCGGTGGGCGGCGTGTCGAGGACTGTGAGCGTGCGGGCGCGCTACAAGATGGCCACCCAGGAGCCGCAGCAGGACCTGGACCAGAATCCGGTCTACTGGAACGAGGTTCAGTCGGCGACAGCGCCTTTCGTCGTGGCCAAGCAGCATCACGAGAAGCGCGGCCGCGGCGCCGGATACGGCATGGCGAGGGCCGGAAAGGCCTCTCCGGCCCAACTCGCGCAGGCCCTCGAAGAAGAGGCGACCCGCGGTCAGCTATCCGTCAACCTCGCCAAGGCCAAGTCTGTCGAAGAAGCCGAGTCGATCATCAACGACCATGCTCACCGACTTCTTGGGGTGGACTGCAGCGGCTTCGTCTGGCGGGCCTTCCAAGCCATGGAGGAGACCACGAAAGATGCGAACACGATCCACGGCAAGCAGCAGGGGGTCGGCGTCGACGCCGACACGACCTTCGGCTCTGCCAAGAGCCTCGATGACATGTTCGAGGGCGGCGAGGACCTCACCGACAGCCCCGAGCGATGGACAACTGGCGATGTACTGCAGTCCAAGGGCCACAAGAGGCCAGACGGTACCTGGGCCGTCGGGCACGTCGTCATGATCTACGATGCAGCGTGGGACGATTCCGAAAAGGTCTGGCGTGTCGAGATCATGGAGGCGGCCGGAGGGAACGGGGTCCAGCGCGGTGTTTGGACGTTCGACGCAGATGACCCGACCCGGCGGGCGCACTGGCTCACCGAGACCGGAGACCCCACGGGCATGCCGGACTCGACGAAGGTCAAGCGTGCGAAAGCACTGACCGAGGTGCTCGATGAAGCCTTGGAGACCTGAGCGCGACCCTGAGAAGCCGGTTCCATCCTTTGCCGTCGGCCGAGGCGGTGTGCTCGTGATGCTAGGCTTCGGCGGCCTCCTGCTTGGCCTGGCGTGTGCGGGGTCCGCATCGGACTCTGTGCGGCCCCCGGGATCGGCTCCGTCAGAGTTCGCCACGGGCGAAGCGCCCGAGCCTCTCGGTGAGCTCCCGCTGCCCGCCGGCAACGACAAGCGCAACCGGCGGATCTGCGACCCGGGTGCGGTGAGCGATTCCCACCTGGGGCTGGTGACCGACTTCGGCCGCCAGGGCCTGGCGCGGTGGACCGGAAACGTCTGGGAGCTTCTTGAGGTCCCTGAGGGCCCGCTCGTCCTGGCCGGCGGCCTGCCCCAGGGTCTGATCGTCTACCCCCCGCAGGGCGACCGCGTTCCCCACCTCCGGACATCCGGCGGCACTCTCAAGCCCCTTGTGCCCGAGAACTCCACCCTCGCCGAGGACGTCCGACTGGCCGGGGCCGGGGTGGTCGCGACTTCACGGTCTTCTGCTGACCTCGCCGTCTGGCGCGAAGGGGACTGGCGCGTTCTCCGTGACGTGCCGCTCCAGAGGTTCACCGACCACCTGGTGCTCGACGATGGTTCGGTGTTGGTCCTAGGACAGGCCAGCTGGGACGGCTCGCCCAGCGCGCCTCAGGTGGACACCCTGGCCGTCTCGAGCGGGGAAGGCTGGACGCGCCATGCGCTCCCCGATGGCCTCGCCGCGCCAGCAGGGCCCTTATTCGTGCAGACGGTCACCGACGCGGTCGTGCTTCGCGGGCGCACTTCGGGGCCCGAGGCCACCGAGGGGCTGTGGCGGTTCATGCCGGAGGAGGGCCGGTTCGTCGCGACCGAGCTCCCGGAGCCGCCGTGGGACCCCGCCGTGCGCCGCGGCCCCGATGGTGCGTTGCACCTGGCCGGCGGCAGCGTAGGGCTTCGCGGCCCGGCCTCGGACGCGCACTGGGTCTTGGCAGAGGGGGAGGTGAGTTGGCGTCCCGCGACGCCGTTGCGCACGCCACGACGATGCGGCAGCCTCGTCGTCCATGACGGAGACCTCATTCTTCTTGGGGGCACGGGTGTCGACGGGACGGTGGCGTCGGTGGAACGTCTGGCCCTCCTTCCGCAATGAAGCGGCTCGGCCCTGGCCGCCTGTCCTCGAGCCCTTGGGCGACCCAATCGGACGGTGAGGTGGAGTGATGCAGCGTAGGATCATCGCGCTCTCGGGTGTCGCCGCAGGCCTGGTCTTGCTGGTGCCGCTCCTGGCCTGCGGCGGTGCCGGGTCTGCGCCTCCGGCATCACCATCGGCACTCCCTGAAGACTACCGCTCGCTCGCTGATTTATCTGACGGTGGAGCTGTCATCTGTGGGGAGTCTCGAGCCGACTGCGGGGCGGTTGGCCCTAGCGGGGCCTGGGAGCATGGTCCGGGTTGCAGGGGCCGAGTGCTCGAACGGCCACCACAACTCTTGTGCGACGGAAAGGCATACTACGTGCTCCCAAACGGCGAGGCCAAGCTTCTCCCAGGACAGTACTACCCACCCAAGTATT
>CAZPJM010000503.1:0-2460 GCA_964586865.1 uncultured Enterobacteriaceae bacterium | reverse complement strand
GTCGGGGTGGCCGCGTCGGCCCCGCCGTCGCCCTCGGCGGCCTCGCCCCGCTGGACCAGGGACGAGAGGCGGGCGGCGAGGGAGCGGGCCAGGGCGTCCTGCAGCTCGAGGAAGCGGGGGGTGGTGCCGGTCTCGCCGTGGGCGTGGACGATCTCCCCC
The DNA here is from genome assembly GCA_964586865.1 of uncultured Enterobacteriaceae bacterium. Lineage (GTDB taxonomy): Bacteria > Myxococcota_A > UBA796 > UBA796 > REDI01. The sequence goes on along the minus strand of CAZPJM010000503.1, from coordinate 2,301 downwards.
GTCTCGACGCGGACCAGGCGCGCGTCGATCCGCAGCGTCCCGGCGAGCTCGAAGTAGCCCCCCACCAGGATCCACTCGGCGCCCAGCAGCTTGCCCACCCGGGCGGCGCTGTCGGGATCCGCCATCCCGCTGTGCCCCAGCTCCAGCTCGTCCAGCACGGCCTGAAGGCGGGCCCGCTCCACCACCGTCAGGCCGTCGGTCTCCTGGAGGTCGGTGATGAGCATCTGCGCCAGGCCCACCTTGAGCGGCTCCAGCCCGGGATTGCCCTGGTTGTCGAAGTAGAGCACCGCCAGGGTCGAGGGGCCGGCCAGGGCCGGGGCGGACCACAGGGTCAGCAGCAGCAGGCAGAAGGCGCGGAACATGGTCCCTCCGACGGGCGGGTGCGCGGGTCCCCCGGGGGACGCGCGGTCCTGCCCCCCTATTCCGCCGCCCACCCCCGCACCCGCACCCCCACCAGGCCCAGGAGGATCGCGGTGAGGGGAAGACCCAGGTCGAGCACGAAGCCGTCGGTGAAGAGGAAGAGACCGGTGCCGACGGCGACGAGGACGCCGGCGGTCGCCAGCACCACGAGCGTGTGCACATCCTCCCGGAGGCGCCGGGCGGTGAGCACCACCCCGGCCAGCAGGCCCCCGGCCAGGAGGAGCTCGGCCCACCAGGGGCTGTGCTGGACGTGCCGTCCCGAGAGGAGGGTGTCGATGGCCTGGGCCTGGAGCCGGGCCCCGTCCATGTCGGCGCGGGTGGGCAGCGGGAAGGAGAAGGGGGTGGCGAAGCGGTCCGCCGAGGTCGCATCGACCCGGCCCACCACCACCAGGCGATCCTCGACATGCTCCCGCAGCCAGTCCGGGATGGGGGTCTCGGCCTCGACGCCCGCCTGACGGAGGAGGGCCGGCTGGCCGGCGAGGCGCAGCAGGGGGGCGGCCCGGAGGGTGGGCAGGCCGTCCTGGCCCTCGGGCCCGCGGAGGTTGATGGGGAAGCGCCCCTCGAGGGCGGGGCCGGGGGGCAGCCCGAGGGCCGCCAGGTCGGTGCTGCACCGGAGGGGGCCGCCGGTGCAGCCCTCCCCCAGGGCCGCGAAGAGGGCGTCGGCGGGGGCGTCCGGGTGGCGGTGCCGCCAGGCCGCGAGGAGGGTCATGTGCGGGGTGAGCTCCCCCTCGGCCTGCTGGCCCCCGACCGAGGCGGGCCAGGCCTGATCCAGGCGGGCCCGATCCACCGGCTCCACCAGCCGGAGCGCGCGCACCAGGCGCCCCTCGGAGGTGGTCCAGAGCGCCTCCTCGGCCAGGTTGGCGGTCCCCGACGCCACCGCATCGCCCAGGGTGGCGGCCGGGCCCGGGGCGAAGCGGGTCCCGCGGGCGGGGTCGGTGAGGACGTAGCGCTCGGCGGCCACCACCCGCCCATGGGCGGCGGCCGCGCCGGCCAGGGCCTCGTCGCCGGGGGCGGGGGTTTCCAGCAGGAAGTCCAGGACGATGACCCGGGCCCCGGCCTGATCCAGGAGCCGGACCACCTCGGCGAGCAGGCCGCGCGGTGTGACGGCGGGCTCCGGGTCCGACGGGTCCCAGAGGTAGAGCGCCTCGGTCCCGATGGTCACCAGGCTGACCTCCCCCGAGACGGGGGCCGGGTAGCCGCCCAGGAGCTGCCTGCCCTTGACGTAGACGTCACGCATCTCGCCGTTGAAGCTCGTGAAGAGCAGGATGGAGGCCACGGTGAAGGTCACGGCGGTGACGATCACCTCGTAGGCCAGGTGCCGGGCGAGGCGGGTGCCGGTGGCGCCCGGCGGCACGGCCTCGGGGCCCTGCGTCCACCCGGCGACCAGGGACCGCCGCGGAGGCGGTGGCGGGGTGTCCACGTCGAGCGCCTCGGGCACCGCGGCGGTGGGCGCGTCCAGACCCTCGGCGAGGGCGCGGGCGATCTCGTCGTCCGAGGACAGGCCCCCGCTGGCGGGGGGCGGGGGTGGGTCCGCGTCGACCGAGGGGTCGTCGTCGATGGGGGCCGTATCGGCCGTGGGAGGGTCCTCGGGCGGCGCCTCCATCACGGTGGGCGGGTGCGCCGGGGCATCGCGGAGCGGGGGCTCGGGGGCCGGCGGCAGGGGCGCCATCACCGGGGCCGGTCGGGGGGGGGGGGGCGGGGGGGGGCCGGGGGGGGGGGGCGGGGGGGGGGGTCGGAAGAGCGGCGTGTAGGGGAAGAGGGGAGAACTCGGGGGGCGGCGGATCATTTAAAAAAAAAAAAAAAAACAACAAAACAAACGAAATTAAACGCCACTATACACCCAACCACACCGCAATATAATCAACCCACACACGTTCCAGA
>CAZPJM010000502.1:0-2464 GCA_964586865.1 uncultured Enterobacteriaceae bacterium | reverse complement strand
GACGGTCCCCCACCGGCCAGCGCCGACGACGCGCCGGACGCCGCCCCGGGCACCGTGCCGCCTCCGGGGGGCACCGCCACCGCCGCGCCGGACACCTCGGCCGACACCCCCGACGCCCCCCTCGACGAGGACGCCCCCCTCGACGAGGACGCCCCCACCGCCGAGGAGGGCACCCCGGCCCCCGCCTGGGATCAGCAGGCGGCCGGCCTCGACGCGCCGGAGGATCCGGACGACGTGCCCACCCCGGCCACCGACGTGCCGGCCCCGGGCCGCGAGGTCACCGCCGACGGCCCCACCGTCGAGAGCCGGGCGCCCGCCGACTTCCACGAGGACCCGGACGACGATCCCACCCCCACCGTCGAGGGGCCGGCCCCGGGGCGGCGCCAGGACGGCTGACTCCGCGGGGCCCGCGCCCCGGGCGGACCTGTCAGCGGCGGCCGGCGCTGGCGGCGCGACACACGCCCCGCTGGGCGGCCTCGAGGAAGTCGAGCAGCTCGCTGGCCAGGGCATCGTCGGCGCCCTCCGACACGGCCTGCCGGGCCTGCCAGATGCCGGTGCGCATGGCGAGTCCGCTGGTGAACACCCGTCGCCAGGCCGTCTTGAGGGCGCGCAGGGCCTCGGGGGAGACCCGGGCCGTGCGGAGACCCACGATGTTGAGCCCGAAGAGTCGGGCCCGGTCCCCCTGGGCGAGGGTGAAGGGGGGGACGTCCTGGGCGCACATGGCGCCGGCCCCCACCAGGGCCAGCCGCCCCACGCGGACGTGGGGATGGACCCCGGCCAGCTCGCCCAGGACGGCGTCGTCGCCGATCTCGGCCCCGCGGGCCACCGCCACCGCGTTGGCCAGCGTGACCCGGTCGCCCAGGGCGCAGTCGCTGGCCACGTGGGCCCCGGACATGGCGTAGACCTCGTCGCCCAGGGTGGTGGCGCCCCGGCCGCCCGCGCTGCCGGCGTGGACCGTCACGAACTCCCGGATCACGCAGCGGGCCCCGATGCGCACCGACGTGGCCCTCACCGAGGGGTCCCGGTCCTGGGGCGGCCCGCCCAGGGCGGCGTGGGGGTGGATGCGGGTCCCCTCCCCCACCGAGAGATCACCCTCCAGCACCGCGTGGGCCCCGACCGACACCCCCGCGGCCAGCCGCACCCCCGCCCCGATGACGGCGAGCGGTCCGACGTCGACGTCGTCGGCGAGGGTGGCGTCGGGGTGGACGACCGCGGTGTCGTGAACGGCCATGGGGTCTCCGGGCGTGGGCGGGAGCGCACTGTAGCGCGGAGACGCCGTCGCCTGGCTCAGCCCGGCAGGGTGGCCAGCAGGGTGCCGCTCGCCACCCGATCCTCGCCCACCCGGGCCTCGGCCTGGAAGGTGGCCAGCCGCCGGCGGGCCCGCTCGAGGGCGACGTGCAGCTCGAGGGTGGCGCCCGGGCGGACGGGCTGGCGGAAGCGCAGCTTGTCGTAGCCGACCAGGTAGAGCACCGGCGGCGCGCCCTCCGGCGGGGCCGCCGAGAGCCACGCCACCGCCGCCGCCTGGGCCAGCGCCTCGGCGATGAGGACCCCGGGCATCACCGGCTCGGCGGGGAAGTGGCCCGGCGCCCAGAAGGGCTCGGCCGGCACGTCGTGGACCGCCACCGCCCGCGTTCCCGGCTCCAGGGTGAGCACCCGGTCCACAAAGCGCATGGGCGCGCGATGGGGGATCAGCGCCTCGATGGCGGCGGCGTCGAGGACCGGAGCGGTCACTTGGCGTCGTACCGCTTGATCAGCTCGTCGGTCATGTCGACCACGTCGGTGCCGGCAAAGACCACCACCTGCTTGTCCAGGACCAGATCGTAGCCGCGCTCCTTGGCGATGCGGGCCGACATGTCCCGCATCTTCTGGTCCAGGTCCGAGACCGCCTCCATGTACTGCTTCTGCATCTCCTGCTCGAAGCGGACCGCGTCCTCCTGCAGCTTGCGCTGCCGGGCCATCAGGTCCTCCTCGGCGGCGCGGCGGGCCTCGTCGTTGAGGATGAGCTTGCGCTGCTCATAGTCCTCGAGGGCGGTCTGCAGCTCCTGCTGCTGACGGCGGATCTCGCTCTGCCGCGAGGCGTAGGCCTGCTCGATCCGGGCGCTGGCCTGCTGACCCTCCGAGGTCTCCTGGACGGCGCGCTGGAAGTCGATGACGGCGATGCCGCCCGCCCAGGCCGGCAGGGCCATCACCAGGGCGAGCAGGGCGGTGGAGACGGGGATCAGGAAGCGGGGCATGCGTCCTCCGGGAAGGCGCGGTGGGCGTCGGTAGCCGAGCCGGGTCACGGGAGCAACAACCCCCCGCCGCCCCATCCTCGTCCGGCCCGGGACCTTCGGGGCTGGGAGCCTCGTGCCCTCGCGGACTCGTGGATCGTGGGCACGCGGATCGTGGGCACGCGGATCGTGGGCACGTGGATCGTGGGCACGTGGACTCGTGGACTCGTGGATCGTGGGCACGTGGATCGTGG
>CAZPJM010000501.1:0-2470 GCA_964586865.1 uncultured Enterobacteriaceae bacterium | reverse complement strand
CCACCGAGAGGCGGGTCGCCGGGGTGCGCTGGGCCGCCAGGACGGCCGCCACCAGGCAGGTCTTGCCCACGCCGGCCGGCCCCGTCACGGTGAGCAGGCCGCCCTCGGCCAGTCCGGCCTCGAGGGCCCGCCACGCCGCGTCGCGCCCCCGGATGGGCCACCGCGGCGGGCGGGGCGTGGACCCGGGGATCCGAGGCGTCGGCGGCGGCGTGGGTCGCAGCTTGTAGCCCACCCCCCGCACCGTGGTGAGCCGCTCCGCCGCCGGACCCAGCTTGCGCCGGAGCCGGGTGACCGCCGTGTCGACGGCCCGGGTGACGGCCTGGGGGCCGTAGCCCCCCACCTCGCGCAGCAGCGTCTCCCGGGGCACCGGCTCGCCGTCGGCCCGGCCCAGCACCCGCAGCAACCCCACCTCGATGTCGGTCAGGACCACGGCGTCCCCCCCCAGGACCAGCCGGGCGGCCCGCAGATCCGCCTGGGCCTCGCCCAGGTGCAGGACCTCGGGACCCGATCCGGGGCCAAGCGCCTCCAGGATGCGCGCCGTCGCCGTCTCCGCGTCGGCCTCTGGTGCGATCCAGCCCGCCCCCGGTCCCGGGTCGCGGGGCCCCTGGGGGGTGCCGACGAGGAGGGCGGGGGCCGGCCGGGCCCGGGCGTCCTCCGAGCGGAGCCAGGCCGCGGCCACCGCCCGCGTCGATCCGAGCACCACCAGGTCCCGAGGGACCCCCTCGGCCTCCCACGGGGCGTCCACGGCGAGGGTCGCCACCCCGCGCTCGCGGAGGACCGGGGCCCAGCGTGCCGCCTGCGCGACCCCCACCATCAACACCCGCTTCATCGGGCCTCCGCGGATCGGGACCGGGCGCGCGCCAGGAGCCGGCGCAAGGCGGCGTAGGGGGCCGAGGCCTGGATGGCCGGACCCACCGGCGCCGAGGCCTCCGCGGGGTCCGCCGCGTCCGTCGCGTCGTCGAGCCCCGCGCGGGCGATGCGGATCACCAGATCTCGAAGGGCCTCGTCGAGGGTCCGGGGCGCGGCTCGCGGCTCGGGGGGCAGAAGGGCGGAGGCCTCGTCCCTCCTCCCCGCCAGCACCAGGACGAGGGCACGCCATGGCGCGAGGGTCGCGGCGAAGCGGGCGTCGTGCCCCCCGAGGACGGCGAGCGCCTCGGGGAGGTGCCCGGCCTCGGCGAGGACGGCGGCGCGGTGGCAGGCGCACTGGACGCGGGGCTGCTGGAAGCCCATGGCCTCCAGCAAGTCCATGGCCTCGGCCAGATCGGTCCCGGCCTCCGAGAGCTGCCCCCACGCCCATCGGGCGGTGCCCCGGTACAGCAAGGCGAACGCCAGGAAGGCCGTCTCGTCGAGGCTGCGGGCGGCCTGGACCGCCCGGTCCAGCTCGGCCCGAGCCGTGTCGGGCTGGGAGATGGCCAGGGTGTAGCCCAGGTTCATCCGGCAGCGGCCCACCATCCCCATCCGATCGGTCCGGTCGTAGGCTCCCAGGCTGGCCCGCAGGCTCGCGCAGCCCGCCTCCACGCGGCCTCGCGCGAGCTGGAGCTGCCCCAGCAGGTAGAGGGCGCGGCCCTGCTCGTTCGGGGCGCCAAGGCGGATCGCCAGCCCGGCAGCCTCCCGGTACGCCGCCTCGGCCTCGTCGAAGTGCCCGGCGCGCCGTCGGGCCTGGGCGTGGGGGATCAGGGCTTCGAGGCGCTCGCGGGGGGTTCGCGCCGCGGACAGGCCCAGGCTGGCCAGCTCCGCCATGCGCCCGTATCGCCCCAGGTAGCCGACGGAGAGGGCCGCGGCCGAGGCGATCCGCCCGCGCACCTGCGGGTCTTCCGCGAGCTCGAGCCCGGCCTCGGCCACCTCCACCAGGGTGCCCGCGGGGATGCTCTGCCGGCGCCGCGCCACCTGCTCGGCGAGGAGGGCCGCCAGCGCCGGGTCCCGGTCCCGCATCCGCGCGAAGGCCGCCAGGAGGTTCTCCCGCAGCGGGCGACTCCCAGGCCGCAGCGGGCGACTCCCAGGCCCCACCGGGCTGGAGGCGAACCACGCGGCGTGACGGGCCTCGGCCCCGCGTCGCTCCCCGGGGGCGCGGTGGGCATCCAGGAACGCCCGCACCGTGGGGTGGAGATCCAGGCAGCGTCCGGGTCCGGCCACCGGGTGGACGAGGTGGTGCAGGGCGAGGGCGTGGATGGCGTCCAGGACTGTGCCCTCCGGCACGACGACCACCGCCTCGGCGTCTCGCACCGTGAAGCCGCCGCGGAAGACGGCGAGCTGCCGCAGGGCCGAGCGCTCCGACGGGGTGAGCAGCGCCCAGGACCAGGCGACCGCCGCGCTCAGTGTGGCGGTGCGATCCTCGGGGCCGCCGGGCTCGTCGATGAGGGCCTCCAGACCCGACGCGAGGGCGTCGGCCACCTGGGCCGCGCCAACCTGACGGGCCCGGGCCGCCGCGATCTCGACGGCCAGCGGGAGGCGGCCCGTGACGCCCACGATG
>CAZPJM010000500.1:0-2472 GCA_964586865.1 uncultured Enterobacteriaceae bacterium | reverse complement strand
CTGCTGGTGGTGCTCGACGCCAAGCGCGGCGACATCAGCAGCACCGCCCGGGCCTACGTGCGCGCCACCCTGGCCGACGACGGGCCCCTGGGCGCCGACGCGGTCACCCTCTCGCCCTACCTGGGGGCCGAGTCCCTCGACCCCTTCGTCGATGCGGCCGTGGCGGGCGGCAAGGGGCTCTTCCTGCTGGTCCGCACCTCCAACCAGGGGGCCGGCCAGTGGCAGCTCGGGGGCGAGGACCCCATCGCCGAGCGCGTGGCGCGCTGGATCGCGGCCACCAATGCCCGCCACCCGGGCCGCCACGGCTACGGGCCGGTGGGTGCCGTGGTGGGGGCCACCCTCCCCCGCGAGGCCCCCCACTGGCGCGCCGCCCTGCCCGCGAGCTGGTTCCTGGTCCCGGGCTACGGCGCCCAGGGCGCCAGCGCCGAGGACTGTCGCGCTCACGCCCACGAGGACGGGCTGGGAGCCCTGGTGGTCTCGGCCCGCGGCGTCCTGTACCCGCCGACCGGGCGGGCCGGCACCGACTGGCGGGACGGTGTGGCGGATCGCGCCCGCGCCTTCGCCCGGGATCTGGCGCGGCTGATGCCGGGAGCTGCGTAGCCTGGCTCACGCACTCTACGCGCGGACGCCGATCCTCGGCCGCGACCAGCCGGCGTCACACGCGACGAGCCCCACGCCCACCGGCTCTCCAGCCCACGATCCCCGCGTGGTCGGCTTGCCCGACCGTGACGGTTCTGGTACGGTCGCGACCGTCCAACCTCGGAGGTTCGCATGACCCGTGCCCTGCTCCCGGCGGTGGCCCTCATCTTCGCTGTCGGCTGCAACGCCACCGTGAACGGTACCCTGGTCGATGGCCTCACCGGCACGCCCATCGCCGGCAAGGCCGCCGACGCCGGCGAGGACGTCCAGCCCATCCGCGTCATCGCCAAGGCCGTCACCAAGGCCGACGACGGTACGCTCGCCTCCAACCCCGGCGCCGGCATGACCTGCATGTCCTTCAGCGCCGACGTGGGCCCCCAGGGCGGCTTCAGCCTGTCGGGCCTGTGCCTCTCCCAGACCGCCTACAGCCTCGAGCTCTCCGACAAGAACTGGTTCCTCGGCGAGACCAACTACCTCGAGCAGGGGACCGACGCCGCCCAGCCCCTCGAGCTGAAGGCCTGGCGCGCCCCCGGCGGCACCGCCATCAGCATCCTCGACGGCGACAACAACCTGCAGCCGGTCCGGAGCCGGCAGAAGATCCAGTCCGAGACCATCAAGGGCACCGAGGACGAGAAGGTCCTCCTCCCCGACGGCCTGCCCGCCAAGACCCCCATGGTCGCCGAGGGCCAGTACCTGGTCGTCTCCGGCTCCTCCTACAAGGACCTGCAGCTCATCCCGCTCATCAACTCGGACAAGCGCGAGTTCAAGGTCGAGGAGGGCATGGCCAGCGGGCCCACGCGCCCGGCCTGGGCCTACATCGGCACCCGCTTCACCGACGACGAGACCTTCGAGCGCGTGAGCGCCACCATCGACGATTCCAAGGTGGTCATGGTCGAGAAGGACGGCCACATGGCCCGGTTCATCCCGCCCGCCGCGGTGAGCCCCCAGGGTCGCTACGTCCTCCACAAGGAGGGCATGGACACGGTCTTCGTCGTGGACATCGGCAAGGCCGGCTCGGCCCCGGCCGCCCCCGCCGGTGATGGCGAGGGCGAGGGCGAGGGTGAGGGCGAGGGCGAGACCCCGGAATAGCCTCCACGACGCCGTCGAATCTGGCCGGATCCGCACCGCGGGTCCGGCCTTCGTGTCTTCGGGGCGCACGACGCGCCGGCCCTGGTCCCGCCTTGCCTCCCGGGGGTCGGGTGCCTACAGGACCGTCCTCTCGAGAGGCGCCCATGTTCTCCGCCGACCGCATCAAGTCCCTCCTCGAAGACGCGCTCCCCGACTGCGTCGCCATCGTCCGCGACGATGCCAACGACGGCGAGCACTTCTCGGCCGAGGTGACCTCCAGCGCCTTTGCGGGCCAGCGCACGGTCCAGCAGCACCGGATGGTCTACGAGGCGCTCGGCACCCACATGCACGGCGACATCCACGCCCTCGCGCTGAAGACCTACACCCCCGACCGCTGGCCCCACCGGGGCTGACCGGAGGCCTCCATGTCCGACACCCACGCCCGCATCGACGACCTGGTCAAGGGCCACGACGTCTTCCTCTTCATGAAGGGCACGCCCCAGATGCCCCAGTGCGGCTTCTCCATGCGCGCCGTGGCCATCCTCAACCACCTGGGCACCCAGTTCGGCTCCTTCAACGTCCTCGAGGACATGGAGGTCCGCCAGGGCATCAAGCAGTACGCCAACTGGCCCACCATCCCCCAGCTCTACGTCCGCGGCGAGTTCGTGGGCGGCAGCGACATCATGATGGAGATGTTCGAGTCGGGGGAGCTGGCGGACGTGGTGGCCGGCAAGGCCTGATCGATCGGGGGCGTGGTGGTCCGGC
>CAZPJM010000499.1:0-2497 GCA_964586865.1 uncultured Enterobacteriaceae bacterium | reverse complement strand
CGGCGCGGCGGTGGCCCCCCCCCCCGAGCCCCCCGCCGACCGGGCCCCCCCCCGCCCCGCCGCCCGCGACCCCGCCGATGCCGCGGAGTCGTCCGACGCCACCACGCTGGCGGCCGCCGCCGGCCGGGCCGCGGTCGCGCCCCGGTCCACGGGGTCGGTCGACGACGAGCCCGCGGACGACGCCGCCCACGAGGAAGGGCAGGAGGAGTCGGCGGCCCCCACCGGCGCCACCTTCACCCTGCGCCGGGGCGAGAGCCTGGCCCACTTCGCCCGGTGGTCGGACCTGCCCGTGGAGACGCTGGCCGAGGCCTCCGAGCTCGACCTGGACGGCGTGTACCCCGTGGGCACCGCGGTGGTCATCCCCCTCGACGAGGAGGGCCTCGAGGCGGTCCGTCAGGCCCGGGAGTCCCACCGCCAGTCCCGCGTGGACGGCTACCTGGCGGCCCGGGGGGGCGCCGTGGGCGAGGAGGTCCACACCGTCCGCACCGGGGAGTCGGCCTGGGGCATCGCCCGGGAGGTCCACGGCATCCCGGTGTGGCTGCTCGAGGCCTACAACCCGGGCGTGGATCTGGACCGGCTGCGTCCCGGCCAGGGGCTGGCGGTCCCCCGCATCGCCGACGTGACCGCCGACGCCGAGGGGACCGACGACGAGCAGGTCACCGATCTGCTGGCCGAGCCGGGCGAGGCCCAGGTGGATCTGCTGGCCGACGAGGACCCGCCTGGCGTGGCCCCTCTCGAGGTGGCGCCCGCGGAGTGAGGCGGGGCCCTCCCCGCACGGGCCCGGACGACCGCGCGCTCAGCCCTCGAGGCTGTCGCGCAGCGCCCCGAGGGCGGCCTTCCACCCCTTCGTGAGGGACTCGTGGAGGTCGCCCTCCTCGACGTCGGCGCCCGAGTGCACCACCGAGACCCGCGTGTCCTCGCCAGCCCGGTTGATGTTCACCAGGATCCGGCTGCCCTTGGTGGGGGCCTTCCCGGTGTTGTCCCACGCGATCTCGAGCTTCCGGGTGGGCTTGAACTCCAGGAACATGCCCCGCTCTTCGACGGGCTCCCCATCGTCGCCCTCGGAGACCAGCACGACCCGCCCACCGGTGCGCGGCTCGACCCGGGCCTCGTCGACCCACCAGGCGGTCAGGCCCTCGGCGGTGGTGAAGGCGCGCCAGACGGCGCGCGGGCCGGTGGCGATGTCGATCTGTTGGCGGATCGCTGGCATCGGGCTCCCGACGGGGTCCTCGATGGCCCCGGACCGGGCGGGTAACGCGAGGGGGTCGGCCCGGCGAGCGCACGCCGGCCCTGAACGGGCCCGCGGAGGCCGGGATCAGCGGCGGGACCCCACCACCACCAGGGCCCCGAGAGCCGCCTCCAGGTCGCGACGACCGGCGGGCTCGAGGGTGGACCGGGCCGCATCCACCAGCACCACCGCGCCCCGACCGAAGGCCGCCGGGGGGGCGAAGGAGAGGGAGGAGAGGTCGTGGCGCCCCCCACAGGCCGGACAGTCCATGCTCCGGGTGCCCCCGCGCCGCCAGGCCCGCACCGCCTCCTGGAAGGCCGGGACCACGTTGCGCCCGGTCTCGGGGCAGCGAACGCGGAAGCCACCCTGGCCATTGGCGTAGAGCCGCTCGCCCTCGGGGCGATCCACGCGCACCCCCGCGTAGCCCCCCGCCACCAGCGCCTCCTCGCGGGGCCCGGGCTCCCGACCTCGAGCGTACCCGAGGGACTCGAGGACCTGGTGGAGCTCCGCGTCGGGCGGGAGAGGGCGGTGCCCATCCGGTACCAGGTACAGATCCAGCCGATGTCCGGGCCTCGGGGGCATGCGTCCTCCTTGCGGGCGGGGTGACGGAACGGGGCGCGCACGTCAAGTTAGGAGCCTGGCGACCGACCGGTCCACAGCGTTCTTGCCGAGGACCCCCTGGCCCACCTCCATCCCCGCCGCGTCCCCATCGATGCCGCCCTGGCGCGCCTCCGGGCCTCCGAGGGCCGGCCCGCTACGCGGCTGGGCTGGTCCCTGCTCGGCAGCCTCTGGCTCCACGCGGCGGTGGTGATGGTGGCGCTGGTCCAGTGCGCCAGCCAGGCCCCCGCCGATCCGGCCCCCACCCGCGTGGTGGCCCTGGTGGTCCAGGCCGGCGACCCCGACCGCCTTCGCGACGCCCGGGAGCGCACCGCCCCCCGGGAGGGCCGGGACGCCGCGTCGGCCGGACGGGACGGCAGCCCCGACGCCACCCCGGGCGACGCCCCCCTGGCCACCCTCGACCCCGAGACGCTGGCCACCCTGGACGCGAGCCGGCTCTCGGCGGTGGCGCCCACCGATCTGGCGGCGCTGGACGAGGCCCAGCTCGCGGCGCTGCTGGAGGCCGCCCGCCAGGCCGAGCTGGACCCGGCCCGCCTGGCCGCCCTCGAGCTCCAGGCCGCGACGATCCTGCCCCCCGAGGCCCTGGCGGACCTGACGCCCGACCTCCCCCCGCCCGGCCCCACCGACCTGCCCGCGGTGGGCGACCGGCCC
>CAZPJM010000498.1:0-2505 GCA_964586865.1 uncultured Enterobacteriaceae bacterium | reverse complement strand
ATCCGGCGACCACCGAGATCTACCCTCTTTCCCTACACGACGCTCTTCCGATCCCGAGGGCTTCCGCCTGCGTCGGCCGGTCCTCGCCCCCGCGCCGGCCCGCCCCGCCGGCGCCCTCGAGGGCGTCGTCATCCGGATCCTGGGCGAGGGACCCGTGGTCGACGCCCTCCGCCGCCGGATCCCCGGCCGCGGTGCCCTGCTCGACGGCCCCCCCGCGGCCGTGCTCGACCTCTCGGCCGCGCCCATCGACGCCTTCCGCGCGGCCAAGGCGCTGGATGACACCCGCCCCCGGAGCTGGCTCACCGTGACCCGCCTCGGCGGCCTGGACGCCCCGACCGCCGACGCCGAGACCGCCCTCGTCGACGGCAGTCGGGCCGGCCTCGCCAAGGCCCTCGGCCGCGAGTGGACCGGCACCGACGCCCGCGTCCTCGACCTGCCGCCCGAGCAGGACCCCGAGGAGGCCGCGGCCGCCATCCTGGACGAGCTGGACACCCCGCGCGGCGGCCTCGAGGTCTTCCGCGAGGGTCGGATCCGCCGCACGGTCGACTACCGCTCCGACCCGATCCCCGACGTGGGCGCCCTGCCCGAGGGTGCCGTCGTCCTGGTGACCGGGGGCGGCCGTGGGATCTCCGCGCGGGTCGCCCGGGAGCTCGCGGCGCGCAGCCCCATCACCCTCGTCCTGGTGGGGCGTGGGCCCATCGCCGAGCAGCCCCTGGACCTGGACGCCGAGAAGGCCCGCATCAAGAACGCGCTGCGGGCCACCGGCGCCCGGGTCACCCCGGTCGAGGTCCAGCGCCGACTGCGGCCCCTGGAGAAGGCCGAAGAGGTGCGACGGAACGTGGCCGGGATGCGCGCCCTCGGCGCCACGGTGGACTACCGGCGGGCCGATCTGGCCGACCCCGACGCGGTCGAGGCGCTGGTGAAGGACACCCTCGCGGCCCATGGCCGCCTGGATGTGGTCATCCATGGTGCCGGCGTCGAGGAGAGCCGGCTGCTGGCCGACAAGGACGAGGCCGCCTTCCATCGGGTCTACGACGGCAAGGCCCTCGGTGGCGCCGCCCTGGCCCGGGCCGTGCCCGCCGACGCCCTGCTGATCAGCATGGGCAGCGTGGCCGGCCGCTTCGGCAACGCCGGCCAGCTCGACTACAGCGCCGCCAACGATGGGCTGGCCCGCCTGCTGGCCGCCCGGGGCAACGCCCTGCACATCGACTGGACCGCGTGGGACGACGTGGGGATGGCGGTCCGCGGCGGCATGAAGCGGCTGCTCACCGACCGCGGTGTCGAGCTGCTGCCCGCCGATGCCGGCGCCGGTCTCCTGGCCGACCTGGTGGTGGCGGGTGTCACCGGCGAGCTGGTGGTGGCAGGCGCCCTCGGGGGCTTCCTGCCACCCCCGGAGCACCCCCTCCTCGACACCGCCGACTATCAGGGCGACGGGATCCGGGTCGGTCGGACCGTCTCCCTGGACACCGACCCCTGGATCGCCGACCACGCCATCGGAGGCACCCCGGTCCTGCCCGGGGTCATCGGCGTCGAGCTGATGGCCGCCGCCGCCAGCCGGGTCCGCCCCGGGGAGGCCTACGCCGGCGCCCGCGACGTGCGCTTCGACAAGCCCGCCAAGCTCCATCACGGCGAGCCACTGGCCGTCACCGTCGAGGCCGTCCCGCACGAGGACGGCACGATCCGCTGCGTCCTCACCTCGACCCGCACGCTGCGCACGGGGCGCGACCAGACCACCACCCACTTCGAGGGCACCGTGCTGGTGGGGATGGCCCCGGAGATCGACGGGCTCCCGGCCGCCTTCCTCCCCGACGAGACCTTCGACCAGGGCGCCATCTACGCCCGCTTCTTCCACGGCCCCCGCTTCCAGGTCCTCACCGAGGTCCAGGGGGTGAGCGCCGATGCGCTGCTCGCCGAGGGGGCCGTCGACGGCAGCGTCATCGCCGAGGGCCTGGCCACCGAGCCCCTGGTCCTCGAGGCCGCCTTCCAGGCCGCCGGGCTCCACCACATGCTCGTCGCCCAGGAGATGGCCCTGCCCGCGGCCATCGACCAGGTCCAGGTCCTGGACCGCGGGCAGCCCGGCGATCGGCTCACGCTGATGGTGCGGCGGCGCGGCGAGGTGTACGACGTGGACGTGGACACCCCCCGGGGCCCGATCCTGCGCCTCCGGGGCTACCGCATGGCGGGGCTCGGCCCTCTCGAGCCCGACCAGCGCTTCCCCGAGCCCGAGTGGGAGCGCCCGGTGGTCTTCCAGGACGGCGCCACGGCCCATGCCTCGACGGGAGGTCCGCGGGCCCTCGCCGGGGCCATCGCCCGGGCCAGCGCCGACGAGGATCCGACGGCGTGGCTCGTCGACGAGGAGCTCGCCGAGGTCCGCGCCCGCGGCACCGAGCGGCGGATCCGCGACCGGGTGGCGGGCCGCATCGCGGCCAAGCGGGCCCTCACCCACCTCACCGGGGTGCCCCCCCTCGAGATCCGCCTCCACACCGCCCCCTCCGGGGAGCCTCG
>CAZPJM010000497.1:0-2510 GCA_964586865.1 uncultured Enterobacteriaceae bacterium | reverse complement strand
TCAGACGTGTGCTCTTCCGATCCCTCCCCGCCGCCCTCCGGGGCCGCGGGCCGTGGCGGGCGCAGGGGCGCCGGGGCGTCCCGGCCCTCGAGGGTGGCGGTGAGCGCGCCGAGGGCCTCGACGGCCGAGCGGAAGCGGTCCTCGGGCCGCTTGGCCAGCAGGACCGCCACCCAGTCCCGCAGCCGGGGGTCGGCGATGCGGTGGAGCGGGGGCGGTCGCTCCAGGTGGGCGCGGCGCAGGTCCACGTCGGCGGGGTCGAAGGGCGGGCCGCCGGCGAAGAGCTCGAAGGCCATCACCCCGACCCCGTACAGGTCGCTCTCGAAGCGGGTGCCCTCGTAGAGACGCTCCGGCGCGCAGTACAGCGGCGTGCCGAGCGGCGCATCCCGGAGCGCGTGCGGGGGGGCCGCGGCGCCCAGGTCGATGAGGACCGCGTGGTTCCGCGAGGCCAACACCACGTTGGCGGGCTTCACGTCACCGTGGACCCAGCCGGCGGCGTGGAGGGCCGCCAGGCCCCGGAGCAGGCCGCGCAGCCACACCCACCGCTCGGCCCACGGGATGGCCTCCCCCTCGAGACGCGCCCGCAGGTCGCCGCCGGCGTAGTAGCGGTACACCAGCGTCGGCGGGACCCCCAGGGGCCGCCAGGCGTGGAGCAGCTCCACCACGTGGGGGCTGCGCACCGACAGGGCGGTGCCGACCTCGGCCAGCCAGGCCCGACGCCAGGCGCCGGCGAAGCGCTTGACCACCACCAGCCCCTCGGGCCCGCGGCACAGCCACGTGGACGCGGTCGCCCCGCCGCCCAGCCGCCGGATGGAGGCGTAGCCGGCGGGGAGGTCGGCGAGGCCGGCCTCAGCCGGCGCGGAGCTGCTCGAGGATGGCCTCGGCATCCCGACCCTCCTCGACGGCCTCCTCGAGGGCCTCGATGCGCTCGGCGGCGCTCACCAGGAAGACCCCGGCGGGCGCGCCCTTGTTGGCACTGGCGGTCTCGATGCAGCCCAGATCCCGATCGGCCACCGCCGAGAAGACCGCCGCCAGCAGGCCGGCCACCAGGTGATCGACCGGCTCATCCAGGTCCTCCAGCACCGCCGAGAAGAGGCTGTTGTGGAGGGTGGCCCTCACGATGCCGTGGCTCACGGCATCGTCCAGGTGCAGCTCCAGCCGGCCCCACCCGTGGACCGCGAAGTAGCGCTCGATCCACGCCACGAAGCCGTCCACGTCGAGATCGACGGGGCGGGTCCCCTGGGCCGTCTGCAGCTCGGCGTCGAGCTGCTTCCACAGCCTGGCGCCCCACCGCTTGCCGCAGGCGTACAGGATGATCCCCCACGCCTCGCCCGCCTCGTGCTGGAGGGCCTGGTGGATGCCCCGGATGATGTCGGCCGACAGGAAGAGGGAGCGGTCGTCGGTGCGTCCGCGGATGGTGCCCGCCCGCAGGTCCCAGCGCAGGCGCTGGGCATCGTCGAACAGGGCCTCGAGGTCGAGCTCGGCCAGGGCCTCCTGGACGCTCATGCGCCACCTTCCTCTTCGGTGAGGGTCATGATGACCTGCTCCAGGTAGGGCCGGATGGCCGCGGCATGGGCCGGGGCCAGGACCTCGTCATACCCATCACGCAGGCGGGAGTAGCAGTCGTGGATGGAGCGCACCTTGGCCGACATGGCCTGGAGCTTGTTGTCCTCGGCGGCGCTCGAGAACAGGAGCTTCCGGCGCTGCACGCGGTCGGGGAACTCGAAGGCCTGCAGGATGGTCTTGAGCCAGAGCAGGAGCTTGTCGTTGAGCCACTGCGGATCGCCCATGAGCATGGCCTGGGTGGCGTAGGCGCTCACGTAGCGCACGTCGCGGGTGCACTTGGCGGTCGCGTACTCGTGGTGCTCCTCGTACGGGTAGAGGCGGAAGATCCCCTGGACCACGCCGCGCACCACCTTGGGCTCGGCGGCGCGGATGGCCGCGGCGGCCTCGGCGCGATCGGCGTGCTCGGGCGCCGCAGCGCGGTACGCGGCGAGCTCGTCGTCGGTGAGGTGTCGGCTCTCCACGGCCCGGAACAGCTCGGAGAGCTCGGGGTGGAGGCGCAGGGAGGGGTGGGCGAGGGCGGCGGTCATGGGTGGACCTCCTCGACAGGGGACCAGGGAAGGCTGCGGAAGAAGGCCCCGGCGCGGTGACGGCGCGGGGATGTGGTGCGGGCGGCCAGGCCCATCGCCTGGGCGGTGGCCATGGCGAACAGGGGCACCGGGGCGTCGTCCTCGGTGTCCAGGCGGGGGCCGCCGCCCCAGGGCAGGCTGGCGAACCAGGGGCCGGCGCGGCGGGTGGAGGTCTGGCGCACCGGGTCGGAGCGTCTCGGCACCGTGCCCGGCCCCTCCCAGGGCAGGGCGGCGAAGAAGACCCCGGCAGGGCCGCTCGGACGGGGTGGGGCCACGGCCTGGCGACCCTGGGGCGCCGACGGCACCAGGCGCAGGTCGGGGCCATCCTCGCTGCCGCCGGTGGACCGGCCCACCGCGCCGGCGACGCCCGGGGCCCGGGGT
>CAZPJM010000496.1:0-2511 GCA_964586865.1 uncultured Enterobacteriaceae bacterium | reverse complement strand
GTAGACGTCCGCGGCGGGCGGCGTGGGCCCGTCGGTGGCCTGCTCGGGCGCCATGTAGCGGGGGGTCCCCAGGCCAGGCGTGGTCCGCGCATCCTCGGTGTCGAAGCCCCGGGCCAGTCCGCGGCCGCCCACGATGCCCAGGTCGACGATCCGCAGGCCGCCCTCGCCGTCCACCAGCAGGTTGCTCGGCTTGATGTCCCGGTGGACCAGCCCGCGGGCATGGGCCGCGGCGAGGGCATCGGCCACACCGGCCAGCCACCGGCGGGCCCGCTCGACGGGGACGGGCCCCTCGAGGAGGAGGAGGCGCGCCAGGTCGGGGCCATCGACCAGCTCCATGACGAAGTAGTCGATGTCCGTCTCGCGGCCCATGTCCAGCACCTTCACGAACCCCGGGTGGTCCAGGCGAGCCAGGGCCCGGGCCTCGCGGCGGAACCGCTCCGGCAGGCCCCC
This sequence comes from uncultured Enterobacteriaceae bacterium, assembly GCA_964586865.1. Taxonomy (GTDB): domain Bacteria; phylum Myxococcota_A; class UBA796; order UBA796; genus REDI01. The sequence continues at coordinate 2,061 of CAZPJM010000496.1, read as the reverse complement.
GTCCCGGTGGGCCAGCACCTTGAGTGCCACGTCCCGCTCCAGCTCCGGGTCCCAGGCGCGGAGCACCCGGCCCATCCCGCCGCGCCCGATCTCATCGCCCAGGACGTACCGGCCCAGGTGCCCGCCGGGAGCGGGCGCGACCACGGCCTGGCCCGGATCGCGGCCGCCGAGGGTCGGGGTGGGCACCGTCACCGCGCCCACGTCCAGCCGGCCCAGCACGGCGGCCACCTCGGCTGCGGTGGGACGGGCGTCAGGCTCCCGAGCGGTGGTCCGGTGGATCAGGTCGCGGAGCGGCCCGGGAGCCCGCTCCCCCGGGTCCAGGGCCCCGGAGCGGCGCTTCGCGTCCGGATCACCGGGAAAGGCGGGCCCGCCCATGAGCAGCTCGTGCAGGATCTGCCCGAGGGCGTAGACGTCTCCCGGAGGCCCCACCGGCTGCCCCTCCAGGGCCTCGGGGGGCGCCCAGCGCGGGGTGGCCGGGGAGGCGCCGTGGGTGAGCGCACGCGAAGCCTCCGGATCCGAGGCGGCCCCCAGGTCGAGCAGGGTGGCGCGGCCCTCGTGGACGAGCAGGTTGGCGGGCTTGATGTCCCGGTGGACGATGCCGTGGGCGTGCAGGTGGGCCACGGCGTCGGCCACCGGGGCCATGGCGTGGACCGCCACCGCCCACGATATGGGGGGCGCCGTCCAGAGGGTGCGCAGATCGCGGCCGGGCACCTCCTCGATGACGAGCCATGGGCCGTCCTCCGACGCCCCGTGGGCGAGGAGGCGCGGCAGGGCGGGATGGGGCGGCAGCCGAGCCAGCAGGGCGGCCTCCCGAGCCAGCCGCGACCGGGCCACCTCGGAGGCCGTGGCGGCGGCTGTCTTCATCACCCCTCGCGCGCCGTCGGGGCCCACGCACCGCCACACCGGGCCCGCCGCGCCGTCTGCGAGGAGGTCCTCGAGGGTCCAGTCGGGTCCGGCGAGGGAGCGGAACACGGGGCGATCCTACCGAGGCCGGCCCGCCCCGTGGGTTTCGCCCGGTTTCGGAGGCCGCGGGTCAGCCGTGCGCCGGCGACACGGATGTACCCGCCCCATGCGGCCCCGGGCCGTTACGCTGGTCCAGGACGGCTTCCCGAGGACCGACATGCGAGGCGTCCGCCTCCCCCCGTGTCCCCCCGCCCTGGACGGGCGCGAGGGCTTCTCCTGCGACGACTGCGGGCAGCGGCATGGCTCCGAGCTGCTCGGGCGCTGCACGATCTGCGCCGCTGCGATCTGCGTGTTCTGCGCCCCCGAGCCGCGCCGGGCGGAGGGCGCGGCGGGGGTGATCTGCCGTGCGTGCGCCCGGGCCTCGGAACCATGAGCATCCGGGCCATGTGGAAGGGCGTGGTGGTCTTCGGAGACGTGCGGGTCCCCGTCAAGCTCTACGCCGCCGCCACCTCGCGGCGGCCCCCGTTCCGGCTCCTCCACGCCGAGGATCGGGAGCCGGTCCGCCAGGTCTTCTACGACGCCGACACGGGCGAGGTCGTGCCCCGCGAGGACACCTGGCGCGCCGCCGAGGTGGAGGGCCGTCGGGTGCTGCTCTCCGACGAAGACCTGTCGCGCCTGGACCCCGAGCCGTCCCGGGAGATCGAGGTGCTCCGGTTCGTGCCCCACACGGCCCTGGACGACCGCTGGTACGACCGGCCCTACTGGCTCGGCCCGGACGGCGAGGAGACCGGGCTGCGGGCCCTGGTGAAGGCCCTCGCGGCGCGGGAGCGGGTGGGGATCGCCCGCTGGACCATGCGCAAGCGCCGCTACCAGGGCGCCCTCCGCCTCCGCGGCGAGCACCTCATGCTGCTCACCCTCCGCCACCCCGAGGACGTGGTCCCCCTCTCCCGGGTCCCCGCCCCCGAGGGCCGTGCCCCCACCGACGCCGAGCGCAAGATGGCCCGCCAGCTCGTCGAGGCCCTCGAGGGCCGCTTCGACCCCTCCGACTTTCCCGAGACCTTCACCGACCGGGTCCGCGAGCTGGTCCAGGCCAAGGTCGAGGGTGCCGAGGCGCCCCGGCCGCCCGAGGGGAAGGCCCGTCGGGAGGACGACGAGGAC
>CAZPJM010000495.1:0-2525 GCA_964586865.1 uncultured Enterobacteriaceae bacterium | reverse complement strand
GACAGGAAGCGCATCTAATCGCTCAGCAGGGCGGGCGGGATGGGGGCGTACCAGGTCCAGAAGATGGGGTAGACCGCCCCGCCCACGAGCAGGGCGACCAGGATGGAGAGCGCGATGGAGAGCATGGGCCCCTCGGGCGGGGATGAGGGGGCGAGGTAACCGCCGCCGTCAGCGCACGCCCTCGACCTGGCCGTCGGCGGTGAAGCTGCCGGTGGTCAGGCCGTCCCGCGCGACCCACAGCTCGGACCAGTCCCAGGTGCCCTCGAGGCGGTCCCCGAAGACCACCAGCTCGGCGTCGGCGTCGAAGGTGTGGCGGCTGCCGGTGGGGCCGTCCAGATCCCCCGCCACACGCAGGGAGAAGGCCCCGCAGCGATCCCGCGACCAGGTGCCCGAGGCCTCGACGGGGACGCCATCGATGAGCAGATCCACCGGCCCCACCTCGCTGGGCCCCCACGCGAGGGTCCAGGTGGAGGGCCCGTTGGCGGGGGAGTGGTAGCTGGGAAAGTCCGGGTCGTCGGCGCCCTCGCTGGTGAGGACGGTGGCGAAGACCTCCCAGGTGCCGTCGACGGAGGACGGCTCGGGGCAAGCGGGGGCGCAGCCCACGAGGGCGGAGAGGACCAGGACCGGGAGGACGGCGCGCATGGACGCCGGCTAACCCGCATCGGCCGGCCCGGGTGGGGCGTCGATCTCGGCCTGGACCAGGGGGTCCGGGTCCCGGTCGGGCACCCGACCCGGCGCGAGGCGATGCAGGGCCCACACGGCCGCCCCACGTACCACCGGACTCGGGTGGGCGAGGGCCCCGGTGGCCGCGTCGGCGCCCTCGGGATCCCCCAGGTTGCCCAGCACGAGGAGGGCGTTCCGCTTCAGGCCCGGGCCTCGGGGGCGCCGGAGCGGGGTGCCGCGAAAGCGCTCCAGCAGATCCTCGTCGGGGGTGGCCAGGAGCTCGTCCAGGTCGAGCCAGGCGTTCACGGGGCGCAGGTCGTCGTGGATGGGGTCCGGGGGGGCGTGGTTGTGGGGGCAGACCTCCTGGCACACATCGCAGCCGAACACCCACCGCCTGAAGCCCGGGCGCAGCTCGCGGGGCGGCAGCCCCGACGCCTCGATGGTCCAGTACGCGATGCAGCGGGTGGCATCCAGGGTCCCGGCCTCGGGGAAGGCACGGGTAGGGCAGGCCTGGAGGCACCGGGTGCACCGGCCACAGTACTCTCGGGGCAGGGGCGGGTCGGGCGGCAGGAGCACGTCGGTGAAGACGACGGCCAGGAAGAACCAGGACCCCCGGCCGGGGACGATGCACAGGGTGTTCTTGCCCAGGTAGCCGAGCCCGGCGCGGCGGGCCCAGGACCGCTCCAGGATGGCGGCCGTGTCCACCCCGCCCCAGGTCTCCACCCCCTGCTCGCGGAGCCACCGGCGGAGCTTGCGCAGGCGCTTGCCGATGAGGTTGTGGTAGTCGCGGCCCCAGGCGTAGCGGGCCACTCGTCCCGTCCGCCCTCCCGGGTCGGGAGGCACCCGGTGGGCGTGATCCACCGCCAGCACCACCGCGCTCCGGGCCCCGGGCAGGCGCCGGCGGGGATCGGCCCGATCGTCCCGACCCCGGACCAGGTAGTCCATGTCGCCGTGGCGGCCGGCCTCGAGCCAGCGGTCCAGGGCGGCGGTCCCGGGGGCGGGCACCTCCACGTCGGCGATGCGGAGGGTGGTGAAGCCCAGGCGCGCCGACTCGGCCTCGAGGGCGCACCGCAGGGCCACGTCGCCCATCGGGGGATCCTCCGGGCGGCTCACGGGCCCAGGTGGGCGAGGGCGAGCTCGGCGGTGCGGTCCGGATCGGCCGAGCCCCCGAGGTTCTCGGCCACGATCCACAGGGCCACCTTGCGGGGCACATCCCCCTGATCGGCGGTGGTGACCCCCTCGGCGCGCAGGCAGCGCAGCACCGAGAAGGTCCGCCGATCCAGGTCCCAGGTGATGAGCAGGTCCGAGATGGCCCGGTCGTGGGGGGCCACCAGCAAGACCCGGGGCTGGTCCAGGCCGCGGCGCAGGGCCGGGCTCCAGGCGGGGGCCTCGTAGTAGCGGTAGTCCACCACCCGCGAGGAGACGGTGCGCCGGGTGAGGGCCAGGCGCGCGGCGTGCAGGGCGCGCCCGAGCTGCACGTCGGGGAGGCAGGCCGGGTCGAACTCGGCCCAGGGGCGCCAGGCGTTGTCGTCGGGGTCCAGGTACTCGATGGCGCCGACGCGGAGCTTGTAGTCCATGGAGCCGTCGCCCGGCAGGACGTAGCCCGCGTAGTGGAAGTCCAGGCCCAGCTCGAGGGCGTGTCGGATCTCGAGCAGGAGGGTCCAGAAGCCCAGGCTGTGCTGCGCGTGGTCGGGATCGTAGACCCCCATCAGGCTCTGGAGCGACCGCCGCCCCAGGTCGAAGGTCGAGAAGGCCACCAGCCGGCCGTCGGCGTCGCGGACCGCGATCTCGCGGGTGTCGAAGTGGTCGTGCTCGGCATCGCCGTGGAGCGCCCCCTCGAGGGTGGGCGGGCGGCTCCCCCG
>CAZPJM010000494.1:0-2579 GCA_964586865.1 uncultured Enterobacteriaceae bacterium | reverse complement strand
CCCGCCGCCCACGGCCTCGGCGGTGCCCGCCCCCGCCACCCTCGAGCCCGGCCCAGGCGCCTGGCCCGCCGTCGTCTGCACCGGGGCCAGCGTCGGGCTCCCGGGCGGCGCGGCCGTCTTCCATCCCGAGAACCTGGCCCGGATCCTCCACGGCGAGAACCGGATCACCCTCATCGGCCCGCGGACGCAGCTCTTCATGGACCTGGGCCTGGTGCGGCTCGTCAAGGACCCCACCACCGGCCAGGGCAGCTTCCTCCCGGTCACCGAGGAGGACCAGGTCATCCGCCTCGCCGGGCAGGCCGCCCACTTCGACCTCGGAGAGTACGGCGTCCCCGAGAACCTCCAGCGCGCCTTCGACATCACCACCTCGCTCTCGGTGGCCGCCGCCTACGAGGCCCTGCGGGACGCCGGCCTCCCCCTGCAGCGCACCTTCAAGACCTCCGCCAGCGGCAAGCGGGTGCCCCAGGGGTGGGCCCTGCCCGAGGCCCTGCGGGACGAGACCGGCGTCATCTTCGGCTCGGCCTTCCCCGGACTCGACAGCTTCGCGGACCTGATCGCCCGTGGCGGCGACGACGGCGAAGGGCGCTTCGACCGCCGCTTCCTCTTCCAGGTCCTGGCCATGGGCCACAGCCAGCTCGCGCAGCTCATCGGGGCCCGCGGCCCGAACACCCAGGTCAACGCGGCCTGCGCCTCGGCGACCCAGGCGCTGGCCATCGCCCAGGACTGGATCCGGGTCGGCCGGTGCCGCCGGGTCATCGTGGTGAGCGCCGACAACGTCACCGGCGAGCATCTCTTCCGCTGGATCGGAGGGGGCTTCATGGCCGCCGGGGCCGCCAGCACCCACGACGTGGTCGAGGAGACGGCCCTGCCCTTCGATGCCCGTCGCCACGGGCTGGTGCTGGGCATGGGCGCCAACGCCATGGTGGTGGAGACCGCCGAGGCCGCCGCCGAGCGCGGGGTGGTGCCCGTGGCCGAGCTGCTCGACGCCACCATCGTCAACAGCGCCTTCCACGGCACCCGCCTCCACCCCACCCACATCGCCGACTGCGTGAAGAGCAGCGTGGAGCGCGCCGCCCGGGCGGCCGGGACGTCCTCCCAGGCCATGGCCAGAAGCGCCCTCTTCATGTCCCACGAGACCTACACCCCCGCCCGCGGGGGGTCGGCCCAGGCCGAGATCGCCGCCCTCCGGGCCGCCTTCGGGGACGCCGCCGACGACATCGTCATCACCAACACCAAGGGCTACACCGGCCACCCCATGGGCGCCGGCATCGAGGATACGGTGGCCGTCAAGGCCCTGCAGTACGGGATCATGCCGCCGGTGGCCAACTTCCGGGACCCGGATCCGGCCCTGGGTCGGCTCCGGCTGGGGCGCGGGGAACGCCTTCGCGTCGACTACGGCCTCCGGCTGGCCGCGGGCTTCGGCAGCCAGCTCGCCTTCAGCGTCTGGCGTGCGGTGGCCCAGGACGACGAACGCGTCACGGACGAGGCCCGTCGCCTGGCCTGGCTCAAGCGGATCACGGGCTTGGACCCGGTGGAGGAGGTGGTCGAGCAGCGGACCCTCCGGGTGCGCGAGGGCGAGCAGGACCGGCTCGAGCCCCTCCGCCCCGAGGTCTCGCCGGCCGATGTGCGCGACGGTCGGGTGGTCCTCGAGGGTCTGACCCTCCCCGAGGCCGCCGACGATCCACGGTCCGGGATCCCCTCGGCCGGCGCGGAGCCCGGGCCCCCCGCCGCAGCGAGCCCCTCGGCGCCCTCCCCGGCCACGACGACGCCCCCCGCCGAGAGCCCCTCGGCGCCCTCCCCGTCGACGCCGAGGCCCGCCGCACCGGCCGTCGACGCCGAGGCCATGGTGGCCGAGCTGACCGCCCTCATCGCCGAGAAGACCGGCTACGCCCCCGACGAGCTCGAGCCCGACTTCGAGCTCGAGGCCGATCTGGGCATCGACACCGTCAAGCAGGCCGAGATCTTCTCCGAGATCCGCGAGCGACACGGTCTGGCGCGCGATGACGCCTTCACCCTGGCCGACGCCCCCACCATCGAGGCCCTCGCCGGCTACCTGGCCGACCGGGTGGCGGCAGAAGGGACCGGGTCCGCGCCGGAGACCGCCCCCACCGAGGTCCCGGCCCCCGTGCGCGCCGAGGCCCCGCCCGCTCCCGAGGCCGCACCGGAGCCCGCTCCCGCGCCCGCTCCCACCGGCACCGCCGCGGTGCCCGATACGGCCGCCATGATCGGCGAGCTCACGGCCCTCATCGCCGAGAAGACCGGCTACGCCCCCGACGAGCTCGAGCCCGACTTCGAGCTCGAGGCCGATCTGGGCATCGACACCGTCAAGCAGGCCGAGATCTTCTCCGAGATCCGCGAGCGACACGGCCTGGCCCGCGACGACGACTTCTCCCTCGCCGACTACGAGACCATCGAGAAGCTGGCGGGCTACCTCTCGGAGCGGATCGCTGCCGGGGCCACCACGACGGCGTCCCAGCCCGCAGCCGAAGCCCCGGAGCCCGCCGCGCCCCCCGCGGATGAGCCGGCCACTTTCTTTCCTAAAGCATCTGAAAACTGTCTCTCCAAAGCCACCATTTTCA
>CAZPJM010000493.1:0-2612 GCA_964586865.1 uncultured Enterobacteriaceae bacterium | reverse complement strand
GGAGCCCAGCAAGCAGGCTAAAATCAATCGCGATCTGATGCAGAAATACGGCGGGGCCGGCCATCCCTTTCTTGCAATTGGTACGCCCGCTGGCGGCGTGCTTTGGGCCATCAGCGGCGACGCCAAACCCCACCCGCTCGTCGAGGAGGGACTCGATGGCCAGGAAGTCGGCCACCGGCTCGCCGTCCAGGGTGACGAGCACGTCGCCGGGTCGGAGGGCCTCCCAGGCCGGGCCCCGGGGCAGCACCCGGTCCACCACCATCATGCCGATGGCGTCCGGGAAGGCCTGGCGGGCGGCGGCCTCGGTCTCGGGGCGGAGGCCCAGGCGGCGCACCTCGTCGTAGGGGGTGTGGAGGAAGGTCGTCTGGAGCGTGCCGCGGGGCGGCACCTCGCCGCGCTGGATGTACGGCAGGGCGCGCACCACCCGGTCCAGCGGCAGGTAGAAGGCGCTCGCCGTGGAGGTGCGGGAGCCGGCGTTGAGGGCGATGGCGTAGCCGTCCACGTCCACCACCGGGCTGCCCGAGGACCCGCCCGAGGTGTTGCTGGCGGCCTGGTAGTAGAAGGTGTTGAAGTCGTTGTAGGTGTTGCCGCCGTAGTACGGGGCATCCCGGTCCAGACGGGCCAGGGTGCCGTCGAGGATGCTGATCTTCTCGCCCGAGTCGTTGCCGACGACCCGGATGTCGAGGCCCACCCGGGCCCGCTCGGGGGCGAGGGGGAGCTCGACCAGGTCCATGTAGCGGACATCGTCGGGGTCGAAGCGGTAGAAGCCGAAGTCGTGCACCGGATCGCGGTAGATGGGCTCGAGCTCCACCTCTTCGTGGTCGAGGAGGACCGCCTCGGCGATGACGGGCCCCTCGTGGACCATGTGGCGGTTGGTGAGGATGAGCCCCCGCTCGGCATCGACGATGAAGCCGGTGCCCGTGCTGCCCCGGGCGCGCTCGGTGTCGAAGTCGCGCACCCCACGGACCCGCAGGGCCACGACCGCACGGGCCACCCGGTCCAGGGTGGCCTCCCAGTCCGCGGACCCGGATGGAGAGGCCCCGGCAGGCGAGGACGCCCCCACGATCAAGAGGAGGAGGCCGGCGGAGAGGATGGACGACAGCAGGCGGAGGTCTCGCATGGCCGGCGCGGTAACGCCGCTCGGAGGAGCGACCACCAGAGGCGGACAGATTCTGACGCCGGACGCCGGCCCCGGTGAGGAGGGCCGCCCTGGCCGCATCGGCCCGGCCTGCCAGCGCGGCGCCTGACGAGGATCGGCGACGTTCGCGGGACATGGGAATTCGGACACTTTCTGGCAGGATCGCCTCGTTCTGTCCTGGCCAGGGCCCCGGGAGGCGTTACCCGCCCCTCCTCCCTGGAGCCTCCATGACCCGTATCCGCCTGGCCCTCGAGTGGTTCCTCAACCCCGATCACGTGCCTTTCCTGGTGGCGCGGCACCGCGGCTGGTTCGCCGAGGAGGGCCTCGAGGTCGAGCTGGTCGAGCCCTCCGAGCACGAGGACGCCATGTCCGCCCTCATGGAAGGCACGGTCGACGTGGCCATCACCGAGCCCATCCACCTGGTGCAGGACGTGGCCGCCGGCTCCGAGGTGCGGGGCTTCGCCCGCTTCCTCCACACCAATGGCGGCGTGATGGTCCTGGCGCGGTCCGGCATCGAGCGGCCGCGGGACCTGGCGGGCCGCCGAATCCAGTACCCGGGGGCACCCGGACCGGGCGGCCTGGCCATCGTGAGCACCATGATCGAGGCCGACGGCGGCACCGCCGAGGGCCTGGTGCCGGTGAACCGGGGCTTCCACCACACCGATGCCCTGGCCGAGGACGCCGCGGATGCCGCCACCCTCGCCTTCTGGAACTTCGAGGTGGTGGAGGCCCGGCACCGGGGGCTGGAGCCCCGCCTCTTCGCCTTGAAGGACTGGGGCATCCCCGACTTCTGCCAGCTCATCCTCATCGCCCGGCCGGCGGTCCTCGCCACCCGCCAGCCCGAGCTCCGGGGGCTGCTGCGGGGCCTGCGTCGCGGGATCGACGCCATCAAGCAGGAACCGGAGGCCTGCCGCGCGGTCTGGTTCGAGCAGACCGGCACCGACCCGAAGGACCCGCTGATGGGCGCCATCTACGACGCCACGCTGCCCTGCTTCACCCACGACCTGGACCTGTCGGCCACCTACCTGGCCCGGCTGGCCGCGTGGCTTCACGAATCCGGCCAGTCCCAGGCCGCCCCCGACCCCACCACCGTCTGGACCTCCGAGCTCGTCCACCCGTGAGATGGACCCTCGCCCTGGGCCTCCTCCTCGGCTGCGGCAAGGCGGCTCCCCCGCCCGAATCCGCGGCCGACGCGGTGCCCCGCACCGCCCCCGCCGCCCTCGAGACCTCTCCAGACCTGGCACCTGCCCCGGTGTGCGGGCCGGACGAGGCCTGGGGTCTCCGGGCACCGACCCCCCTGCTCGGGGATCGCTACACCCTGTGCCTCCCGGCCCAGGTCGAGGCCCGACCCGCCGACGCACCCATCATGGGCGCCCGCCCCGACCCGTCGACCCGCACCGTCGTGGGGTGGGCCGAGCCCGCCGGACGCGCCGCCTACCTCCACGCCGAAGACCTGGTACGGGTGGGCGGCGAG
>CAZPJM010000492.1:0-2616 GCA_964586865.1 uncultured Enterobacteriaceae bacterium | reverse complement strand
CGGCCTGGTGGAGGGCGTGGCGAAGTACTACGGCGAGGACGTGGACATCCGGGTCAGCGGCAACAGCATCCACATCGACTTCGTGAGCGCCCGGAAGAAGGCGGCCTGAGGGGCGGCACGGGCTGCCGGGCTAGACCGGCGCCACGCCGCCCGGGCCGGGGTCGGGCTCGGCGTCGCCCTCGTGGGTGGCTTCGTCGTCCGGTGCGGCATCCCCCGCCCCCTCGGGCGTCGGGGGGGCCGCCTCGGTGGGGGCGAAGGGGGTCTCGCCGTCCGCCTCGGGCGAGGCCTCGACCGGCCAGGCCCGGGGCGCCTCCCGGAGGGCCTTCAGGGTGCCGTCGTCGAGGGCGGCGCGCACGTCGCTGTTGCCGCCCACCAAGGTGCCCTTCACGAAGACCATGGGGAAGGTGGGCCAGCCGGCCCACAGCTTCACCGCCAGGCGCTCGCGCCACATGTTGGTGTAGTTGCCCAGGTCGAGGTCGTGGTGGGGGATCCCGGCCTCGTCCAAGGCCTTGCGGGCCTTGGGGACGAAGGGGTTCCAGGCCATGCCGACCACGACGACCTCGTGGGTGCGGACGGCGTCGGCGACGCGGCGGACCACGTCGGGGTGGAAGCCGTCGAGGAAGGCGGTGGCGGTGGCGGCGTGGGGCACTTCGGCCAGGCGGGACATGGGACCTCCTGCCCCCGTCCAGTAGGCCCGCGCCAGCGGCGGTCAAGGCGGCGCACGTTACCCTCGGCCGCCTGGAGGTCCTCATGCCCGAGCCGGGACGCATCGTGGCGGGCGCCCTCGCGCCGCCCCCCCCGCCCCTGGTCTACCCCGAGAATCCACCCCCGAACGAGCCCCGCGCCCCGTGCGGCTGGGGGGAACCGCGGTGGGGCTACGAGCGGCTCCGCCGGGAGCTCACCGACAAGGACATCGACGTCATCGTGGTCCACTCCCCCCACTGGCGCACGGTGACCGGTACCCACGTGCTGGGCGTGCCCCACTTCCAGAGCACCTCGGTGGACCCCATCTTCCCCAACCTGTTCCGCTTCCACTACGAGGTCGACGTGGACGTGGAGCTCGGCCGGGCGATGGTCGAGGAGGGCCGAAGCCGCGGCCTCGAGATGCAGCTCATGGAGAACCCCGACTTTCGTGTGGACTACGGCACCATCGTGGCCTGCCACCTGACCCGGCCCACCTGGGACCTCCCCATCCTGGCGGTCTCCTCCAGCCGCTCCCACCACTACTTCAACAACGACGTGGGCACGGCCGAGATGCTCGAGCTCGGGCGCGCCACCCGGGCCGCCGTCGAGGCCACCGGCCGCCGGGCCCTGCTCCTCGCGAGCAACAGCCTCTCCCACCGGCACTTCGTCATCGAGCCCGAGATCGCCGAGGACATGAGCCGGGAGCACGTCTACCACCACGGCCAGTACCTCTGGGACATGCACGTGCTCGACCTCATGCGCCAGGGCCGCTGCCAGCAGCTCCTCGACGAGATGCCCGACTTCATCGAGCAGGCCACGAGCGAGTGCAAGGAAGGCAGCCTCCAGTGGCTCCTCGGGGCCCTCGGGGTCCCCGACTACCCGGCCACGGTCCACGCCTACGGCACCGTGATCGGCACCGGCAACGCCGTCGTCTCCTGGGATCCGGACGCGGCCCGCGGGGGTGCGGCATGAGCGGCACCTTCGTCGGCGGCCTCATCGTCCCCACCCTCCCCCACCCCCTCCTCGCCGCCGAGCACAACGACGGCTACGCCGCCCTCCGGGACGCCTACCGCCGGGCCGCGGAACGGATCCGGGAGCTGGACGCCGATCTGCTCGTGCTCTACAGCACGCGCTGGCCGAGCGTCATCGGTCACCAGATCCAGGCCGATCCCGAGCCGGTCTGGACCCACGTGGACGAGGAGTTCCACGCCCTGGGCTCCATCCCGTACCGCCTGCGCATGGATGCCCCCTTCGCCGAGGCCTACCGCGACGCGGCCCGTGCGCGCGGCCTGCATGCCCGGACGGTGGCCTACCGGGGCTTCCCCATCGACACCGGCTCCATCGTGGCGCTGCAGCTCCTGGATCCGGACCGGCGGGTCCCGGCCACCATCACCTCGTGCAACATGTACGCCGATCGCGCCGAGACCCTCATCCTCGGGAAGGCGGCCGGCGACGCGGTGAACGAGGGCGGGCGCCGCGCGGTGGCGGTGGCGGTCACGAACCTGTCCAACCGGTGGCACACCCGGGCCGTCCCCCTCGCCGAGGACCGGATCTCCTCGCCCAAGGACGACGAGTGGAACCGGAAGATCCTGGAGTTCCTGGCCGCCGGCCGCCTGGAGGACGTGAGCCAGCTCGCCCGCACCTTCACCGCCCAGGCCTTCGGCGACAGCAAGCTCAAGGCGGTGTGGTGGCTGGCTGCGGCCATGGGCCAGACCAACCGGTACCGCGGCGAGGTCCTGGCCTATGCCCCGGTCTGGGGGGCCGGCTGCACGGTCACCTGGCTGAGCCCGGCGGATCGACCGGCCGCCGATCTGGAGTTCGACGAGGACGATGTGGACGTCTACCGGGGCGACCGCAACGTGCTGGCCACCGACGACGACGCGCCGCCGGCCCCCGTCGCCGCCCCGGCCCCGCCCCCCCGCGCGACCCCAG
>CAZPJM010000491.1:0-2620 GCA_964586865.1 uncultured Enterobacteriaceae bacterium | reverse complement strand
GGCGACCGCGAGCCACACGGGGAGGAGGCGGCTCATCGGCGCACCTCGACCATGACCCGCGCGGGGTTCTCCCAGCGCTTGGCGCGGGCGAGCCACCAGGGGTGGGCCCGCCAGGTGAGGGTGGCGGTCACCTCGGGGCGCGCACAGGTCGGGGCGAAGCGGTGGCGGGTGGTGACGGGGGCGTGGGGCGCCAGGCGGTTGTCGCTCACCACGTCCACCGCACGGTGATGCGGCACGGTGGTCCGGCCCTCCGGATCGGCCAGCACCCGGGCGAAGGCATGGCCGGGGGCCCCGGCGTCGGCTCGGGCACGCTCGCCGTCGACGGGCGGATCGAGGGGCGGCCCGCGCAGGGCCCGCTCCCCGCTCGGCAGCGGGCCGTCCAGGCTCACCACGTCGCCGTCCACGGCGGTGATGGTCCGGACCGCCACCACCTCCCAGCGGTCGAGGCCCGCAGCTTCGCCCGTGAAGGTCCCATCCCCGAAGGGTCCCCAGCGGGGCTCGTCGCGGAAGCCGTCGCGGCGGAGCACGCGCACGGTCTCGCCCACCCGGGCCTCGGGCCACCGGAGCCAGTCCCCGTCGGCGTCCTGGGCGTCGAGGGCCCCGACCCACGGCGGGATGGCGGCGCCCCCGACGGCGGGCTGGGGGAGGCCGTCGCAGGTGGCGGCCACGTGCAGGATCACCTGCCGGGAGGGCTCGCCGGTGGGCAGCCGGTGACCGGCCCCCACATTGGTGGTGGTCACCCGCACCTCGAGCACGCGATCGTCGTCCAGGACCTCCACGTCGAGGCTCGCGGCGACCCGGAGCATCTCGGCCCCGGGGGTGCGGGGGCCGAGCCAGGTGTGCTGGCGGACCGCCCCGGGCGGGCGGGCCCACCCCGCCGCGACGCCGGGCTCGACGATGCCGAGCAGGTCTTGCAGATCGGCGCCGTTGAGGCGGTCCGGCGCGGGGGGCATGTGGCAGGCATTGCACGGGATTCGGCCGTCGAAGGGCGGATCCTGCCACTCGGAGAAGGTGCTCTGGACGGGCAGGCGACCCTCGGGCCAGCGCGCCGGGTCCAGGGTGGCGCCCGGGAGGAGGGCCTCCTGGGTGTACTCGTGACAGCCGCTGCACAGCAGCCCGCTCTCGTAGTGATCGCGCTGGACCGAGCCCATCCGCGGGTTGGGGCTGTCGTGGTGGGGCCCGAACTGGATGGGCTCCCACGGCCCGGCGATGGGGTTGGCGGCGGGCTCGGAGGGCCGATGGATCCGCAGGCGGCCGCCCACGCCCGGGGTGGGATCGGTCGGGTCCACCGCGGCGACCTTGTGGCAGACATCGCAGTGGACGCCGTAGTCATGAGACCGGCCGGTGGCCTCGAGCAGCCCCCGCCCGCCCAGCGCGCCGTCGATCCCCGGAGCATGACAGTCGGCGCAGCCGGCGGTCACCGCGGTGGCCCCGTCGCAGTTGGGGGCACAGTCCGGGTCCAGCTCGGGGAGCACGCCGGGGCCCAGGTAGCAGCGCTCGGCGGGGGCCCCGGTGCCGGGGCCGAGTCCGGTGGCCCAGGTGCCGCCGGCCGCCTCGCAGGACCCGGCGTCGGCCAGGGCTGCGACGGTGCCGGCGTAGAGGTCGTGGACCCTGTCGTTGCTGGCGGCGCTCCGGTGCACGCTGCCGAACCAGTCCTCCCCGATGGAGGTGTGGCAGTGGCTGCACTGCAGGGTGGTGTCGCGCCGATCGGGGGTGCCCGGATCCTGGAAGACATAGTCGGGGTTGTCGGTGGGCGAGAAGGTCTCGAGGGCGATGGCCAGCGGCTCGGGGGCGCCGGGCCGGACCTCGACGAAGGCCTGGCGTGCCGCGGGGTGGGAGGCCACCACCACCGCCTCGCCGGGCGCGGCCAGGTCGATGTCCATCACCACCTCGCCCGCGGCATCGGTGCGGTGGAGCCGGTTCACGCCCCCCTGGACCACCACCACGCCCTCGGTGGGGGTGCCGTCGAGGGTGACCACCACCGTCCGCCGGAGGCTGGCGGGCGGCGGGTCCGTGTCGTCCGGGGACACCTGGTCGGTGTCGCTGTCCGTCTCGCCGAGGGGGGGCGGATCGGGACAGCCCAGCAGCAGCAGGGCCAGGGCGGGCAGGGGGCGCACGAAGACTCCGAGCACGCAGGATAGGCCCCATCCGCGCTGGTGACGAGGTGCCCGTCAGCCGTCCGTGTCGGTGGCGCCGTCCTCGCCCGCCTCGCCGGGGGCGGCGGCCTCGTCGGCCAGGGCCCGAAGCACCCCGCTGACCTTGTCGTTCACGTCATCGCAGCCCTCGAGGCCGTGGCGCTGGGCCAGCCAGGCCGGCTCGTTCCAGGCCAGCCGCGTCTGGCCGGCCTCGTCCCACACCAGCATCCGCTGGGGCAGGTCGAGGGCGATGGTGCGCCCGCAGCCCATGAGCTGGGTGCCGATCTTCGGGTTGCCGAACAGCACCACCCGGGTGGGCGGCAGGGAGAGGTCCACGCCCTCGGCATTGGCGGCGTGATCCACGGTGGTGAAGACCCGCAGGCCCTTGCCGTCGATGGCGTGCTGCAGACGCAGGGTGGTGGTGGCCACGTCGTGGGGGCTGTCGCGGGTGACCAGGCCCGGATCCACGGGGGCGGGGGCCTGGG
>CAZPJM010000490.1:0-2621 GCA_964586865.1 uncultured Enterobacteriaceae bacterium | reverse complement strand
ATACGAGATCATTTCACGTGACTGGAGTTCAGACGTGTGCTCTTCCGATCTCGGGGCGTCCGGGTCCTGGCCGGTGAGCACCGCCAGCACCTCGACGTGGGGGGTGTTGGGGAACATGTCGAACAGCTCCAGGGCGCCCACCTCGAAGCCCAGCTCGCGGAACCGGGCCAGGTCCCGGGCCAGGGCCCGCGGGTTGCAGCTCACATAGGCGACCCGACGCGGGCGCAGGGCGGCGATGCCGTCGATGACCCCCTCCTCGAGGCCGCGACGGGCCGGGTTCACCGTCACCACCGGCCGCCGCTCACCCAGGCGCCGCCGGACGTCGGGCAGCAGCTCGCCGACCCGGCCGCACAGGAACTCGGCGGTCAGGCCGTTGCGGTGTGCGCTCTCGCGCGCCCGGGCCACCGCCCCCTCGACCTCCTCGATGCCGAGGGCCCACCCCGTCGCCCGCGAGCCCTGCAGGGCCAGGCCGCCGACCCCGCAGTAGAGGTCCACGAAGGTGGCGCCCTCGCGGAGCTCGAGCCGCTCGAGGGTCCGCTGGTAGAGCACCTCGGCCATGGCGGGGTGGGTCTGGAAGAAGTCGCCGGGGCCGATCCGATAGGAGATCCCGTTGAGGGTCTCCTCGATCCAGGCCTTGCCCACCAAGGCGCTGACGCCGACCGCGCCGTCCTCGTCGCGCTGGAAGATGGCGTTGCCCGGATCCTTGTTGACGTGGACCCACACCCCGGCCGTCTCGGTGAGGTCGTTGGCCACCGCCTCGGCCAGGTCCTGGAGGGGGCGGATCCGTCGGGCCGCCACGAGGGTGATGAGCACCTCGCCCGTGGTGCGGGACTGGCGCAGGACCGCGCTGCGCAGGATCCCCCGCTCCCGCTCGGGGTCGTAGGGCCGGATCTCGTGGTCGATGACATGGTGGGCCAGCGCGGACATGCCGCGGCGCAGGGTCGGCGTGGCCACATTGCACCGGGGGATGGGCACGATGCTGCGGTTGCGGCGCCCCCAGGCCCCCAGCCGGATGGAGCCCTGATCCGAGTAGCCGGCCCCCACCTTGACCACGTGGCGGAAGTCCTCGAGGCCGGAGGGGCTGTCGTGACGCCGGGCGATCACCACGCCCTCGAGGCCGTGGGCGGCCAGGGCATCCCGGACCAGGGCCTCGCGCGCATCCCACTGGCCCGGACCGTCCAGGTGCATGAGGGGGCAGCCCCCACACGGGTTGTACCGGTCGCACGGCGGCACCACCCGATGCGGGTGGGGATCGTCGGTGCCCCGGAACAACCCCACCGCCTGGTTCTGGCCCTGGTGGTGGACCCAGACCGTCGCCTCCTCGCCGGGGATGCCGCCGAACACGTGCAGGTCGGGACGATCGCGCACGCTCCGGACCCGCGCCTCGCCACGCGGCGTCCAGGCGTCGGGGGTCACGCGTACGTCGAAGGACATCTCCACTCCATCACAGGCGGCCCAGGCGGGCTGTAGAGGATCCGAATCCTGGCCGGATCCGGGGGCGACGGGTTAACCGTCGCGACGCTTCTGGTCCCCCCTCTGGAGGTCCCGTGTATCGGTCTGTGCTCGCCCTGTCCGTCTCGCTCCTCGCCCTCTCGGCCTGTGCCCGGGAGCGCGCCCCCGCCCCCGACGATGTCGACGGCCTCTCCCGGTTCCTCTTCACCCACTGGGAGGACCCCGACCTGATGGCCGACGGCATGACCAACCTGGCCATCTGGATCCAGGGCGACGGCCTCGGGGAGCAAGCCCGCACCGAGGGCTTCGTGCTCGGCGCCCTCACCGCCGAAGAGATCGGGCCCATCGAGTACCCGACCCGCACCCCGCTCAGCGCCATGGTGGGCGTGGCCGTGACCCACGACAGCCCCTACAGCCTCGAGGAGCACGCCGAGCTCCTCCCCATGCAGGACCAGACCTGGAATGCCCCCCGCAAGTACGAGCTGTACGACCGGAGCCTGGTCGAGGGGACGGCCGACGACTTCCTGCACCCCGAGGCCCCCGTCCGGCCCGAGATCATCCGGACCGACAACGACATCGTCCAGGCGCGGGTGGGGGTGCGGATCCCCTACCGGCTCCGGAAGGACTACCGCTGGGTGCTCACCGACGATGGGCAGCGCGCCATCGTGGGCCGCACCTGGGCGCCCGAGGTCGGCTGCTCCGGCCAGGACGGCGAGGGTGGGAACTGCCTCGAGCTCTCCTTCAGCGTCGACCTCTTCCTCGAGACCGCCGATGGCCGCACCCTTCGCATGACCTCGAGCTGGAACCGGCTCTCGCTCATCCTCGAGCTCTCCGACGACTTCCAGATCGCCCAGCTCGCCAACGGCATCGTCGGTGTCTTCGAGGACACGGACGAGTTCCTCGAGGAGCGCCACGGCGCCGCCGACTGAGCCCGCCGCGCCCCCCGGCAGCCGACGGGGGCCGCCCGCGCCCCCGACCGCCGCTCGGACGGCCAGAGCCCGGTTGAAACCTCATGTCTGACGGCGCCCGGCCCCTGCCGGGCGACCGGCCCGGACCGCCCGCGCCCCGATGGCGGACGGTCGGCGTTGGCCGCCCGATCCCGCTGTGGTATACGAGCCTCGGAGCGTCCCCCGCCTCCGCCCCTCCGCGCCATCCCTCCCCCCGGCGCC
>CAZPJM010000489.1:0-2629 GCA_964586865.1 uncultured Enterobacteriaceae bacterium | reverse complement strand
GACCCCGGCGGGCGGACCGGCGGATCGGGCGGCGACGCGAGCGCGGACGGCGGCGGCGGGACCGGGGGCGACGCGGGCACCGACGCCATGGCCAGCCCTGGCGGCGACGCCGGCTCGGGCGAGGCCCCCGAGGACGACGACGCCTCGGCCATGACCTACCTCCCGGAAGAGGCTCCCCAGTGGGAGGAGGGCGAGCCCACCGTGCGCCGCTTCAGCGGGGACGACTGGAAGAGCCTCCGCGAGGAGCGCGTGCTCACGGTGATGAGCGAGCCCGGCCCGGGCACCGACCCCTCCTGCTACCCGCGGGACATGTTCCCCATCGCCGACAAGGGCAAGCTCACCAAGGACCAGGTCTCCTGCGTGCAGAAGTCCCTGTCCCAGGCCGAGCGCGAGGCCGATCAGGCCCGCCTGTCGCTGGTCCTCATCACCAATGCCCACGCCCGCCGCGAGTCCGAGGACTGGGCCTGGCTGGTGGCCCGGCACCTCGAGTCCATCGACCCGGAGAACCCCGGCCTCTCCTACCGCTACAGCCTCTTCCTCTACGACAAGGGCCCGGCGGAGTACCGGGATGCGCTGCGGTGGGCCAACGTGGCGCTGGGGCAGCGGGCGGCCTGGACGGGCGAGACCTACCACCAGCGGGTGACGCGCCTGTACAAGCTCCGGGCGGCCATCGCCCAGGCCCTGTGGCGTCAGGCCGAGGAGGGCTGGAAGCAGGACCAGACCGAGGAGAGCCGCGAGGAGGTCCTGGAGTGGCGGGACACCACGCGCCAGTACGCGCTGCAGTGGTACCGCTACGCCGCCGAGACGGGGATGAGCACCGAGACGCCCTACCAGCTCTGCGCCATCTCGAGCATCCAGGACGGCTGCGAGGGCGTGGACGTCCCGCCCTCGTAGGGCCCCCCGCTCCGTGGAGGGGAGTCAGCCGGACCCCCGCGAGGCGCCGTCGGTCCCTCGGAGGCCGAACCCTCGGACGCCGAACCTTCCGGCGCCGGTCCCTCAGATCGTGTCGCAGAAGTCCTGGGTGCCGGCCGCGCTGAAGCAGATCTGGAAGGCCAGCCCGGGGTCCAGGCTCACCTCGGGGTTGTTGCTGTAGTCCAGCCACTCGCGGGCGTAGGTCTTGGTGCGGTTGCGCCACCGCACCGCCAGGGACTGCCGGCTCTCGGTGGGATCCTCGAGGAAGTGCTTCTCGGCCTGGTACCAGCGCTGCTGGGCGGCGATGGCCCGCAGCCGCATCAGGGCCCACACCCGCTCCTTGCGCAGCCGCCCCTTCCAGACCCCCTTGTTGATCAGGGCCAGCTCGGCCCAGCGGATGGTCTCGGTGGCGCGGTCCGGGCCCTGTCGGGCCAGGTGCCGGGCGAAGATGTAGCAGAGGTCGGCATCGGAGCGGTCGATATCGGTGAGGTGCCGCCGCATGGCGGCCTCCCAGCGATGCATCTTGCCCTTGTGGTACGCGTCGGCCACCAGGACGCGGCTGATCTTGTCGCGCTCGACCTGCCGGGTGGAGTGGCGCAGGGAGAGCTCGAGGCAGGCGACCTCCTCCTCGGTGAGGCGGCCGAGCAGCGCCTTCGGCTCGAGGCGGATGAGATCCGAGCAGTCGATGTCCACGTCTTCGGTCTCGAGGGCCATCAGCCCGCTGAAGCCCTCGGTCTTCTCGACGTCGATGGTCACCCAGGTCTCGGGCGGGGGCGGCGGCGCCCCGCCGGCGGTGATGGTGAACTCGCCGCGCTTCTCGGCCTTCCGACGCTGACGCTCCGCCTTGCGCTCCTCGCGCCGTGCGATGCGGGCCTGCTTGCGGGCCTGCTTCTCGGCGGCCTTGGCGGCGGCCTCCTGGAGGGCCTTGAGGCGCTCGGCCTCGGCGGCCTTCTCGGCGGCGCGCTCCTCGGCGAGCTTCTGGCGGCGCTCCAGCTCCTTCGGGTCGATCTGGACCTCGGCGCGGGGGTCGAGGGAGAGGTCGGGCTCGGTCCACCACTCGGGCGTCTCGGCGCCGCCGTCGTCCCCACGGAGGATCTTGTTCGGGAAGTTCCCGCCCTCCATCCAGAAGTTGTCGATGACCAGGCCGTCCTTGTCCACCACCTGCACGAAGTTGGGGGTCTCTCCGCCCGGGGCGCGGGGCTCGGTGGCCAGCCAGCCGTTGATGAGGATGCCCCCGTCCTTCGGCGGGTAGAGGAAGGCGCCGTCGGGACCGGACAGCTCGGGCTCGCCATAGTCGGAGAGGGTCATGCGGAACGGGTGGGTCTCGTCCTCGAAGCCGTCGAACCAGGGGACCTGGGACTTCTGGTTGGCGAGCCAGGCCCAGCGCTCGATGCCGAACTCGTCCTGGTCGAAGAACATGCCCAGCGCCCGCATCCGGCCGTAGCGCGCGACGTGATTCGGGTGCAGGCGATCCTGGGTGCACGGCAGCCGGGCGTAGGAGAGCTCCAGGATGTTCCGGTAGAGGTCCAGGTCGAAGTCGCCGAGCGCCTTCTCGGCCTTGTTCATCTCGGAGACGAACTGGTTCACCGAGAACGGCGTGTCGCAGTCGTCCTGGGCGAGGGCCGGGGATGCGCCGAGCAGGGCGGAGAGCAGGAAGACGACACCACGCATGGGGACGGGCTCCGGGAGGCAGGCGCCGCGCACCGGGTGGGGGCAC
>CAZPJM010000488.1:0-2639 GCA_964586865.1 uncultured Enterobacteriaceae bacterium | reverse complement strand
GGCCGCCAGAGGGGTGCCGGGCCGGCGCGGGGGCGCGGGCACCACCGCGGGCGGGGGCTCCAGCGGCGAATCCGACCCGGATCGCGGCGCCTCGCCCACCGGGCCCACCACCTCCGGGGACGGGCCGAGCACCCACCACCCGGCGCCCGCCAGCCCGAGCAGGACGAGCCCCCCGAGCCCGAGGCCCACCGGCACCCACCAGCGGCGATCCGGCTCGGGCACCCAGGTGGGCCCGGCCTCCCCACCCGACACCAACGCCTCGGGCGAGGTGGGCTCGGGAAAGGCCGCCGGGTCCAGGTCCGGACGCGCCCGCACCGGGGCCGGCGCCAGGACCCGCAGCGCCTGGGCCAGGGCCGCCGCCGACCCCGGCCGCTCGGCGGGCTCGGGGCGGGTCGCCCACGCCACGATCTCGGCCAGCTCCTTCGGCAGGCACGAGAGCCGCGGCCCGTCCACCTCCTCGGCGAAGAGGTCCATCGGGCTCTGGCCGGTGAGCGTCCAGAAGAGGGTGGCGCCCACCGCGTAGAGATCGGCCTCGGGCCCGACCCGCTTGGCATCGAGCCGCTGCTCGGGGGGCATGAAGGAGAAGCTGCCCATGGCCACGCCGGTCCGGGTGCGGCGGTCCTCGCCCGAGACCAGGGCGATCCCGAAGTCGGCCAGCACCGCCCGCCCATCGGAGGCGAGCAGGATGTTCGGGGGCTTCACGTCCCGGTGGATGATCCCGTGCCCGTGGGCCACCGCCAGGGCGGAGAGGACCTCGAGGATGACGGTGAGGGCCTCGTCGACCGGTCGGGGGCCCCGCGCCCGCACCCGGTCGGCCAGGCTCCCCCCAGGCAGGTAGTCCATGACGAGAAAGTCCCGGTCGTCCGGGGTGGTGCCCAGGTCGAGCACCCGCAGGACGTGGGGATGGTCCAGCCGGGCCAGGACCCGGGCCTCGGCGCGCAAGCGGCGGCGCAGGGCGGGTCGGGAGGCGCCCGTGGGGGAGAGGATCTTGACGGCGCGCATCACGTCGAGCTGGGCGTCGAGGGCGGTCCACACCTCGGCCGCGCCCCCCACGCCGACGGGCTGGAGGAGCGTGTACCGATCGGTGCCCAGCGAGGGCGGGGGGCCTTCCGGACGCATCGCCGGCGAGCCTAGCCCCGTCGGGCCCCCGGGCGCACGCCGGTGGGCCCGCGTGGGGCGGTGGTCAGTCGATGACCACGTCCTTGACCCGGATGCGCAGCGCGCGGCGGCGCTTCTCGATGAACCAGGGATCGAAGCCGGCCTTCTTCAGCTCCTTGCGGAGCCTGTGGGTGAGGACGTGCAGGGCGTTGGCGTCCGAGGTGCCCTTGCGACCCCAGATCCCCACCGAGACGTCGGCGTCGGAGCACCAGCCCCGCTCGGTGCGGTCCTTGCCGGCGGTGTGGTCGTCGAGCCACTGCTTGCCGAGGACGTAGAGCAGGATGGCGCGGTTCTCGGCGTCCACCCGGTGGGTGGTGCCCTGCCGCTCGTCGGTGAGGAGCGCCTCGGGCCCGCTGACCCCGTCGAGGGTCACCTTGAGGGAGTAGGGGTAGCGGGAAGGCTCGGCCTCGACCGTGGCGGTGTAGGACGGGGCCAGCGCCAGCAGCTTGAGGGTCCGCCCGCCCACCTCGAAGGTATCGCCCGGCGAGAGGGGGCTCTCCTCGCCCTCCTCGCCGCCCAGGTAGGCCTCGCCGTCGGGGTAGACGATGAGGGTGGCGGCCTGGGCCGGGGCGCCCTCGATGGGCAGGTCGTCGCTGCTGCCGCCACCGATGTGGAAGCGGTCGCTGCGCACCGGGAAGCGGACCTGGGAGGTGGTGTCCTCGACCAGGAGGGCCAGGGGGGGACCCATGGCGTTGCCCTCGCCGTGGACCCGCAGCTCCATGTCGGGCCCCAGCCGGATGGCGTCGCCCGGGTGGACCGGCGTGGCCCCCTGGATGCGGTCGTCGTTGACGAAGGTCCCGTTCCGGCTCCCCAGGTCCTTCAGCCACACCTGCCCGCCCTCGAGCCAGGCGGAGGCATGGTTGGAGGACACGGTCTGCTCGGCCACCACGAGATCGTTCTCGGGGGCGCGGCCGATGTAGAGCGGGGTCTCGGACAGGGGGATGGCGTGCAGGATGACGCCGTCCCGAACCACTTGAAGCTCCATGGTCTCCCTCGCGACCGCCAGTCTAGCCCCCCTTGACGCTCCGTCGACAAGCGACGGCCGGGAGGGGCGCTCCCCGATGGGGCGTTCCCGGATGGAGGAACGTCCTACTCCACGCGCACCAGGCTGGTCGACCGGACCTCCTGGCTTCCCGACGGAATGAAGGTCCCACGCAGGCGATCGCCCTGCAGCTCCCATTCCCACGCGCCGCTGGCGGGGCCCCGACCCTCCACCGCGAGGCGGACGGCGCCGGTGGACGGGACGAAGGTGCCGCGGCCCGGCTCGGTGTGCTGCCCCACCCCCACCTCGGCGCGGAGGGCGTCCGCCGGGCCCCGGAGGGCGAGCTGGAGCACCTGACCCGAGAGGGAGCCGCGCCAGGTGCCGTGGACGGGAAGGGGAGGAGGGGCCTCGGGCGGGGGGCCCGGAGACGAGACCGGGGTGGCCTCGCGCGGTCTCGACGGGGGGCCGCCGGGCACCTAATCCGGCTCCATCCTTTCCT
>CAZPJM010000487.1:0-2646 GCA_964586865.1 uncultured Enterobacteriaceae bacterium | reverse complement strand
CCCCACCGAGCCCTCCCCCACGGAGGCCCCGTACCCCACCGCCGAGGATGGCTTCCCGGTGCGCCCGACGCCGAGCGCCCCCCAGGTCTTCACGCCTCCCGAGCCGGTGGCGGCCACGCTCTCCAATGGCGTCCGCCTGTACGTGGTCTCCGACGACAGCCTCCCGCTGGTGAGCCTGCGGCTGGTCATGCCCACCGGCGCCGCCTCGGATCCGCCCGACCGGGCCGGACGCGCCGCGCTCGGGGCCGCCATGCTCTCCGAGGGCGCCGGGGATCGGAGCAGCCTGGAGCAGGCCGCCGCCCTCGACGCCCTGGCGGCCGATCTCTCCTTCGAGGCCGGCCAGGTGAGCACCCTCATGCGCCTGGACGTCCACGCCGACCGCCTGGAGCCGGCGTTGGAGCTGGCCGCCGACGCCCTCCTCCGACCCCGCTTCGACGACGAGGACTGGACCCGCCTGAAGAGCCGCGCCGCCGCCGCCGTGGCCGCCCGCAAGGACGACCCCACGGCGGTGGCCGGTCGGGTGGCGGCGCGGCGCTTCTGGGGGCCGGAGCACCCGTTCGGGCGACCGGTGGACGGGACCGAGGCCTCCATCGCGGAGCTCGACCGCGACCAGGTGCGGACCTGGCACGCCGAGTCGGTCCACGCCGGGGGCGCCGCGGTGGTGGTGGTGGGCGCGGTGACCCCCGACCGGGCCACGGCGGTGCTGGAGCGCACCCTGGGCTCGTGGCCGGCCCGGGAGCGCCCCACCCTCGAGGTGGCCCCGCCCGCCGCCCCCGACGAGCGGGTGATGGTGGACAACCCCGGCGCCTCCCAGACGGTGATGCTGGCCCTGCACGGCGCCGAGGCGGCCACCGCCGATCCCGCCGCCCGCGCCGCCACCGACGTGATGGCCACCGTCATGGGCGGCAGCTTCACGAGCCGGCTCAACCGACGCCTCCGCGAGGAGCTGGGCTTCACCTACGGCGCCCGGATGTCGGTGGGCCGCCTGCCCGGCGGGGGGCGCCTGCGCGCCGGGGGCTCCATGCGCGCCGACGCCACCGCCGAGGCCCTCGCCGAGCTGGTGGGCCTCCTCGATTCCGCCGCCGCCGACGGCCTCACCCCGCCCGAGGTGGCCCGCGGCCGCGCCCAGGAGATCACCGACGTGGTGGATCGGGCCGAGACCCGGGCCGGGCTGGCCGGGCTGTACGCCGATCAGCTCGCCGCGCGACGGCAGCCCGGCGATCTGGTGGCCTGGCTGCAGGCCCTCGATCAGATGGACGTCGAGGCCGCGTCGTCCGCGGCCGACGCCCTCGCCCCGGAGCGCCGCCTGGTGGTGCTGGTGGGGGACCGGAGCACCATCGAGGGGCCCCTCGCCAGTGCGGGCTTCACCGACTGGACGCTGGTGGACGCCGAGGGCGAGGCCCGCTGAGGGCTACTCCAGGGTGGCCTTGACGGTGGCGATGAGCGGGTCGAGCTGCTCCAGGGCCTCCTGCAGCGCCCCCGCCCGCTCCATGGGCTCCCCCTCGATGGGGGGCTCGGCGATGACGGCATGGGCCTGCTCCAGGGCGCCGTCGAGGTGCTCGGGCGCCCCGTCCCGGGCCTGGGCCAGCCCCTCGGTGGCCTCGCCCAGGCTGGCCGCGTAGTTCTGCAGGACCTCCCGCAGGTAGGCGTCGTCGGGGGAGGCATCCAGCAGGTACAGGCCCACCGCCGAGACATTGGCCGCCAGGGTCCACTGGCCGAGCCACCAGCCGGCCAGGTAGGCGCGGACCCCCGTGTCGTCGAGGGTCTCGTAGAAGGCATTGGAGCACGTCTCGACCCAGCCGGCGTAGGCCTCCGGGGTCTCGGGCGCGGCCGGCGCGTCCAGACCGGCGGCGGCCAGGGCGGCGTGGACGGCGGCGATACGCTGGCGAGCCTGCTTGCCGTGGCTCTTCAGGGCAGCACCCTGGGCCTCGGCCCGCGCAGCCAGCTCGCCCTCGGCCTGGGGCCGCACGGCGGCCAGGACCGTGGCGCTGTCGAAGTAGACGCCGGGCAGGGTGAGGTCGAAGGCGACCTGGAAGGCCTGGGCGGGGCTGGGCATGACGGCTCCTCGGTGGGCGGCGATGGTAGCACCCGGCGGGCCGCGGTAGGCTGGCGCATGCCCGACGATCCCCAGCTCCCGGACACCCCCGACCTGAAGGTCGCCCCGATCCACCATCAGGTGGCCAGCCGGTGGGAGCTGGCCGCCGACGAGATCGCCACCGCCCTCGAGAAGACGCTGGTGGTGGCCTTCCTCGGCTCGGCCTCCGCCGGCAAGGACTCGGCCATCCGGGCCCTCTTCGGGCTCGACTTCGGCCAGGTCGACCCGATCCCCGGCTCCACCGACGAGGTCCGGGTGGCGCCGGTGGACCGGGAGGGCCGGGTCCTGGCCGTCAACGCCCCCGGCTTCGGCGACGTCCGCGCCCACGTGGACGCCCGGGCCCGCGAGGTGCTGGACCAGGTGGACATCGCCGTCTACGTGCTCAACGCCGACGGTGGCGCCACCATCGACGAGCGCCGGGACCTGGACGCCATCCGCGCCCTGGGCCGCCCCACCCTGGTCTGCATCAACAAGATCGACCTCATCCGGCCCCACGACCGGGACCGCTTCGTCGAGGCCACCCTCGCCCAGCTCGCCGTGGATCCCCGCGA
>CAZPJM010000486.1:0-2657 GCA_964586865.1 uncultured Enterobacteriaceae bacterium | reverse complement strand
CGCCGCGGCCCGCGCCGCCGTCCAGCGCTGGTTCGCCTGGCTGGCCCGCGCCGAGGGGGTGTCGCTCCTGGTGCTGTTCGGCGTGCACATGCCGCTCAAGTACGGCGCCGGCATCGAGATCGACGGCGGGGCGGGCTGGATCGGCTGGGTCCACGGCGTGCTGGTCTTCCTCTACCTGGGCGCCCTGGGCACCGGCGTGGTGGTGGCCCGGTGGGGCGTGCTGGCGGGGGTGCTGGGCTTCTTTGCCTCGCTCCTCCCCTTCGGCACCTTCGCCTTCGAGTGGTGGCTCGACCGGCGCACCCGCCCGGCCCCGGCCTGAGGGGTCGCCTGGGCTATCCCGCACACCGGGCGGGATCGGGAGGCCGCACCCGCCGCATTGGAACGGCGCTTGCAAAGGAGCCTGGGCCCCGCCCCTGGAGGCCCCGTGCGGATCACCCTGCTCGACGCCATCGACGATGCCACCCTTCGCGACCGGGTGGTCGCCGCCCTGGCCGAGCACGGCTGGGACGGCCCGGTCCACCGCCTGCACCACCAGCGCCTCTCGCCCTGCGTGGGCTGCTTCCGCTGCTGGGTGGTCCACCCGGGCCAGTGCCGCGCCCGGGATGCGGGCAACACCCTCCTCGAGGACATGGTGGGCTCGCACGCCGTCCTCTGGCTGACCCGCCCCCGCTTCGGGGCCTGGGATCCGGTGGCCAAGGGCATGCTCGACAAGAGCATCGGGCTCGTCTCGCCCTTCTTCCAGCAGGTGGAGGGCGAGACGCACCACCGGGCCCGCTACCGCCACAGCCCCCGGCTGGTCGCCCTCGCCATCCCCCACGAGGACAGCCTCCCGGCCGATCGGGCCCGCTTCGAGACCCTGGTGGCACGCAACGGCCTCAACCTCCACGACCGGGCCTCGACGGTGCACTGGCTGGAGGACGCCGCCGATCCGCTGCCCGAACGCCTCTTCACCGACCTCCAGTCCCCGATGGAGCAGCCCTTCCCGGTCGTCGACCCACCCGAGGCCCGCCACACGGTGCCGGTGCCCCCCCGGGACCGCCCCCGCCGCGCCCTGCTGCTGGTGGGCAGCGCCAAGCCCGCCGGCACCAGCACGAGCGAGGGGATCGGCCGGCTCCTGCTGGACCAGCTCGCCCAGCACGGCTGGGAGACGGACCACCGCCCCATCGCCGCCAGCGTCCACCCCCGGCGCGGCCCGGTGGACGGCTTCCTCGAGGCGGTGGCCGCCGCCGACCTGCTGATCCTGGCCACCCCCGTCTACGTGGACGCGGTGCCGAGCCTGGTCCTCCACGCCCTCCACGCCCTCGCCGACGCCGGCCTCGAGGATCCGCCGGCCCTGCTGCCCGTGGTCCAGTGCGGCTTCCCCGAGGTGGCCCACACCACGCTGGCCGTCGAGATCCTGCACCGCGCGGCCCAGGCGGCCGGGATGCCCTGGGCGGGGCACCTGGCGCGGGGGGCCGGGGGCGCCATCGGTGCCGATCCTGCCGCCCATCCCGGGCAGAACGGACCCATCCTCGATGCGGTGGACCGGGCGGTGGAGCTGCTGGACGAGGGCCAGGCCATCCCCGAGCCGGTGATCGCCCGCTTCGCCGAGCCCACCATCTCGCCCGCGGCCTACCGCTTCCTGGGCAACATGGGCTGGCTGGCCCAGGCCTGGAAGCACGGGGCCCTCTTCGATCTGTGGAAGGCCCCCCACCCGCCGCCCGACCCGACCGGAGGGCCGGCCGCCCCCGGAAGGTAGGCCACCTGACCGGTCGGCGGCCTCGGCCTCCCGGCTGGGCCAGGACCGGGTAGCCAGGCCTCATGCGACACCTCGTCTTCCTGCTGACCGCCGCCTGCGTCACCGGCTCCCCCGAGCCCACCCCGGCCCCCGCGCCCGGGGCCGACGCGGTGCACGCCTCCACCACCGCCGACGCGGCCGCCCCCGCCGGCAAGGCCGCCACGGAGACCGGCATGCCCGACATGGACCTGGTCCGCCTGGACGGAGCTCCCCTCGACAAGGCCGTCCTGGACGGCAAGGTCGTGCTGTTCGTGAACGTCGCCAGCAAGTGTGGCTTCACCCCGCAGTACGAGGGTCTCCAGGCGCTCCACGACACCTACGCCGCCCGCGGCTTCACCGTCGTCGGGGTGCCCTGCAACCAGTTCGGGGGCCAGGAGCCCGGCTCGGCCCAGGAGATCGCGTCCTTCTGCCAGGAGAACTACGGGGTCCGCTTCCCCATGCTCGAGAAGCAGAAGGTGAACGGCAAGGAGCGCAGCCCCCTCTACGACTGGCTCGTCGACAGCCCCGCCGGCGAGGGCAAGAAGATCGGCTGGAACTTCGAGAAGTTCCTGGTGGGCCGCGACGGCACCGTCCTCGCCCGCTGGCCCTCCCGGGTCGCCCCCCAGGACGCCGCCATCACCGGGGCCATCGAGAAGGCGCTCTAGACGCCCCTCCGCCCGAAAGCGCGACGCGCCACCCCGGGGCCCGGCCACCTCCCCGGACAGGCCCGCTGGCGCGCCCTCGGGCGACGCTGCTCCGGCCGGCCGCTACCCTCCGGCCCGATCCCGGAGGTCCCGTGATGCGCCTGTCCCTGCCCCTGCTCTTCCTCGGCCTGGTCGCCTGCTTCGGCCGGCCGCTACCCTCCGGCCCGATCCCGGAGGTCCCGTGATGCGCCTGTCCC
>CAZPJM010000485.1:0-2661 GCA_964586865.1 uncultured Enterobacteriaceae bacterium | reverse complement strand
ATCTACACTCTTTCCCTACACGACGCTCTTCCGATCTGAGCAGCATCCCCGGGTCCTGCTGGTGGACGACGACTCGGCCGTCCGTCGGGCCATCGCCCGGTGGCTCGGGCGCCTGGGCTACCGGGTCGTCGACGCCGCCGACGCCCAGGCCGCCCTGGCGTACCTCGAGGCGCAGCCCGATGTGGACCTGGTCATCTCGGACGTGGTCATGCCCGGCGTGAACGGGCTGGCCCTGAAGGAGCAGGCCCGGGCGCGCGGGGTGGATGCGCCGTGGCTCTTCATCTCCGGCTACACCCCCGACGAGCTGGGTGGACGGGGGGTGCGCCTGGCCGACGCGCCGCTCGTCCGCAAGCCCTTCAGCAATGACGAGCTGGAGCGTGCCATCCGGCGGGCCCTCGGGCGCCCCCGGACCCCCGTGACGGCCCCGCCCAGGTCGGGCCCTACTCGATGATCATCCGGTCGGTGGCGCCGCGTCCGAAGGTCTCCGGGTGGTACATCTCCTCGGCCTTCGGCGGGGGCACCACGAAGCGGCCCGGGGTGGTGGCGGTGGCCACGTAGCTGTAGTCGTGGACCCCGGGCCAGACGATGTCGGCGAAGGCCTCGGCCCGCTCGTCGCGGAGGTTCTGGTGGCCGTACCAGGTCCGTGACCACCACCAGTACCCCTCCCCGCGGGTGGCCGGGTCTGCGGGAACCGTCCCGGTGACGGCCAGGGCGGGGTTCATGGGCTCGAGGCCGGCAGGCAGGGGGTCGCTGAGGGCCACCAGGGTCCGGCGGGAGGGGACCACCATCTC
This sequence comes from uncultured Enterobacteriaceae bacterium, assembly GCA_964586865.1. GTDB lineage: Bacteria > Myxococcota_A > UBA796 > UBA796 > REDI01. The sequence continues at coordinate 1,870 of CAZPJM010000485.1, read as the reverse complement.
GACCCGGACCCGCACCCGGGCCCCCGCCTTCACCCGCCAGATCCCGTCGTCGTCGCGGCTCACGTCGTCGGGGTCGTCGATGGCCTCGTAGCGGCGCTCGACGGCGAAGCCATGGTCGGCGGGGGGGAGCTGCAGGTCGCGGGGCGCGTAGCGCAGACCCACCCGGTAGTAGAGTCGGCCCGGCCCCTCCTTGGACAGGGTGAGGGTCTTGCGTGGATCGCCCTCGGCCAGCCAGGCCATGGGCACGTCCAGGTGCTGCCGCCGGGTGGTCCGACCCTCGAAGGCGGCCTCGCCCGCGAAGCCGTCGTCGAGCCAGAGCCGGGCGACGAAGTCGGGGGTGACCCCCTCGTAGATCCGGAAGTACCGGTCCATGGCGAGCAGGACGAAGCTGTTCTCCTGGGTGGTGGACCAGCGGCCCCGGGTGCGGTGGCCGAGCAGGCCGCGCACCACCTTGACCACCAGCTCGTCCTTCGGGGCCACCTGGAGGAGGGCCTCGAGGACGACGGCGTCGGTCCGGCGGCTGCCGTGGAGGAGGACGTAGTCCCGGTCGTCCTGGTAGGCGCTGGCGAAGGTGGCGGCCCCCGCCGTCTCGGTGAGCCGGTTGCCCAGGTGGCGTCGGCTTTCCTCCACCCGGCCGGTGTCGCCGGCGGCATGCAGGGCGGGCAGGATCCAGCCGTGGGCCTCGAGGGGGAGGGCCTCCACGCCCTCGTCGTGGAGCTGACGGGCCTGCGCGGCGGCGTCGCCCCCGGCCAGGTGCTCGATGTGCACGGCATAGGCCCGCAGGATCCGGCGGGCCCGGTCGCTGTACCATCTCGGGAGGTGCCGCTCGATGCCGCGGGCGTAGCCGAGGCCCTCCTTCAGCACCCGTTCGTCCACCTCGAAGCCCTTGTCGCGGGCGCGGACCATGGCGTGCACCGCGTGGAGCGAGGCGAAGGGCAGGTCATCGCCCCTTCCCCAGTACCGGAAGCCCCCGCTGCGGAGCTGTCGGCGTCCCAGGCGCTCCAGGTCCCCCTCGACCGAGGCGGCGAGGGCCTGGGGCTCGGGGAGGCCCTCGGCCTCGAAGGCGTCCAGGACGTCCCGCAAGGCCACGTTGGCCAGGATCCGGCTGGCGATCTGCTCGGTGCAGGCGAAGGGGTAGCTGTTCAGGTAGAGGAGGGCGTCGGTGAGGGCATGGAGCTGGGTGGACGAGGTGGTGACCTCGAGCCCGCCGTACTGCACCCAGGCGTCGTCGGGGGCCTGGATGGGCTGGGCCATGCCGCCGTCCTCCAAGGTGCCGTAGGTGGCGAAGGCCTCGGTGGTGGCGGGCGTCCATACCGGCAGGTCGTCGCTGGCGGCGTCGGTGGCGTCCCGGCTGGCCACCACCGCCTGGAAGCGGAAGCGGCCGGCCTCGAGCACGCCCACCGGCAGGCGGACCTCCCGGCGGTCCTCGGCGGGGACCACGAAGCGCACCCCGGCCCGGTCCCGCTCCGGCGCGGTGGGTAGATCCACGCCCACGTCGTCCAGGACGCGGCCGTTGTCGATCCGCAGGGCCAGCTCGACGGTCCGGTCCCGGTCGGTGGGGTTCTGGACCACGAGGGGCAGCTCGGCCTTGTCGCCCACATTCAGGAAGCGGGGCGGGGAGGGGCGCAGCATGAGCGCCTTGCGCGCGGTGACGGTGCGCTCGCCCCGTCCGAAGGCGGTGCCGGCGTCGGCCGCGATGGCCATCACCCGGTAGCGGGTGAGGCTGTCGGGCAGCGCCACCGGCACCGAGGCGCGGCCGCGAGCGTCGGTGCGGACCCGAGGCGCGAACACGGCCAGGGCGCGGAAGTCGGTGCGGAGGGCGATGGGCGCGTCGCTGGTGGCGGCGCCGCCGGGCGGGGCTGGCGCGGCC
>CAZPJM010000484.1:0-2705 GCA_964586865.1 uncultured Enterobacteriaceae bacterium | reverse complement strand
CTCCAAGGTGGCCCTGGCCCGCAACCTGACCCCCGAGCTGGGCGGCGTCGAAGACCTGGGCGAGGACCTGGAGCGGGCGGTGACGGACGCCGCCGGGGTGGGCCCGGACGCCATCACCACCCTCCCCCTCATCAGCGGAGGCGGCCTGTTCGGGGCGGTGGTGCTCGTCTGGGGCGACCAGACCCCCACGGCCCTGGATCTGCAGCTCGCCGAGGGGTTGGTGGACCTGACGGCGGTGGCCCTCGATCGCGCCGAGCGCACCCGCTCCCTCCACGAGACCCTCGACGAGCTGCGCGCCTCCCGCGAGGCCCTGGCCCGCAAGGAGACCCTCGAGGCGCTCGGTCAGATGGCCGCCATCGTGGCCCACGAGGTGAAGAACCCGCTGGCCAGCGTGTCGGGGGCGCTCCAGGTCCTGTCGGGCCGCTTCGATTCGGCCTCCGCCGAGGGCGGCATCATCGAGCGCCTCCTGGAGCGGGTGAAGGATCTGGGCCAGATGCTGGACGAGCTCCTCCTCTTCGCCCGCCCCCGCGCGCCCGTTCCCACCCGCCTCTCGCTGCTGGACCTGTGCGCGCGCTCGGTCGAGGCGCTGCGCGCCGACCCCCGCTTCCCCGACCTGGATCTGCGGGTCGACGTTGCCCCCAAGGACGCCACCCTCCTCGCCGACGGCGCCCAGCTCCGGGGGGTGCTGCTCAACCTGCTGCTCAACGCCGCCCAGGCCACCGAGGGTCGGGGCTGCGTGAAGGTGGTGGGGAGGCTCGAGGGGGGGCGGGTCCGCATCGAGATCCACGACACGGGGCCGGGGGTGCCCCCCGAGGCCCGGGACCGCATCTTCGAGCCCTTCTTCACCACCAAGACCCGGGGGAGCGGGCTCGGCCTGGCGGTGGCGCGCCAGGTCATGGAGGCCCACGACGGCAGCCTGGGCCATCGTCCGGCCGACGAGGGCGAGGGCTCCATCTTCGTGCTCGAGCTGCCGAGCTGACCGGCTCAGGCGTCGCCCGGCCCGCCCGTCACCCCCACGTCGTCCAGGAAGGCGTCCAGGGCCTTCCGGATGGCCGCCTTGTCCGTCCGCACGTAGTCCGAGAGCAGGATGTGGTGGCCGTCCTCGATGGGGATGAAGCGCGAGAGCCGGTGGGGGCCCATGCGCCCGAAGGCCTGGTGCATGGCGTCCAGGTCGACCACGTCGTCGCTCGGGGTGTAGAGGAGCAGCACCGGGCAGCGCACGCGGCGGTAGGTGGACTCGGCGGCGAGCCAGCCCCGCAGCCGCTCCAGCGCGCCGAGGGCCCGGTAGCGCTGCTCGGTGAGCCAGTGCTCGTCATAGCCTTCCTCGCGGCGGGGATCCTGGAAGGAGGCGTCCCGGACCGGCCCGTAGGCCGCCTCGACCGCGTCCAGGCCGAAGGGCAGGCGCAGCACCCGCGCCGTGGGATCGGCGAAGGCGTAGAAGGGCGAGGCCAGGACCAGCGCGTGGACATGGTCCGGCCAGCGGGCGGCCAGCCAGGTGGCCAGCAGGCCCCCGGTGCTGCTCCCCACCAGGCAGACCCGCTCCCCCAGGGCCCGCCCCATGGCCAGCGCCTCGGCGGCGTGGGCCAGGTAGGCCTCGGCGGGGGCCTCGGCCTGGTGCTCGGGGGTGCGGCCGTGGCCCGGCAGCAAGGGCAGCCAGGCGTTCAGGCGACGCTCGGCGGCGATGGGTTCGAGGATCGCCTCGCCCCCGCCGCGCGATGCCCCGAAGCCGTGGAGGAAGACCAGGCTCCACCGGCTCCGGCCGGGCTGGTGACGGACGAGCCGCTCCACCGCGGTGGGCCACACCCCGTCCTCCTGGCCGATCCGGGCGCGCTCCCGGGCGAAGGCATCCGGATCCTCGATGCGGGGCAGGCGGGGCTCCGGACCCCGCCACCCGGTCGAGATGTCGGCCAGCCACGACCACCAGCCCGCGTCGTCGGGCCCGGAGAGCCACTTCCCCCATGCCTCGGGGTCGAGCCACCCGGGGGTGGTGCCCGTCGGGTCTTCCTCGTCTGGATCGGCCATGGGGGCGGGGTATCGCGGCCCCGCCACCCCGGCCCGTCCGACGCCGCTGGACCCGGGCCGTCGGCTGCCGTACAGGCGCGCCCGACACCCTGCCCCGCCCTGACGCACCCCCGTGGTGGCCCCGGCAGGCCCCCGTTACGCGCGCCCCTTCCCACCCTGGAGGACCCATGGGTCGCCCCATCCGCATCCTGTTCGGCACCGAGACCGGGAACGCCGAGGGGTGCGCCGAGGAGCTCGAAGAGTCCATCGAGGCCCTCGGTATCGAGGTCGAGCTCGACGACATGGACGACTACGACCACGAGGACCTGGCCGACGAGGACCTGGTGTTCGTGGTGACGAGCACGTTCGGCAACGGCGACCCGCCCTACAACGCCTTCGAGCTCATGGAGCTGCTCAAGGGCCCGGAGGCCCCCGACCTCTCGGGCATGCGCTTCGCCGTGTGCGGCCTGGGCGACCGGAGCTACCCCAACTTCGCCCAGTGCGGCAAGGACTTCGACGCCCGCTTCGAGGCGCTCGGCGGGACCCGGGTGGTGCCGCGCATGGACTGCGACGTGGACTTCGAGGTCCCCTTCGACCAGTGGAAGCAGCAGGTCCTGACCTGGCTCCGCGAGAACCACCCCGACGCGGAGCCAGGTCAGGACCTGCTGCTTCCACTGAGATCGGAAGAGCACACGTCTGAACTC
>CAZPJM010000483.1:0-2734 GCA_964586865.1 uncultured Enterobacteriaceae bacterium | reverse complement strand
TTCATGATCAGCGCTGTCAGGGGTCGCCGTCATGGAGGGTCGGATCGGGTGACTTGAAATCTCCAACCCCAACTTGGAGATTTCAAGTCTCCGCGCTAGCCTTCAAATCTCCAACCCCGATACCGAGATTTCAAGCATGCTGTCTCGTGACCAGCAGGAGGACATCCGACGCGGCCTCGACGAGAACCCCGTCGTGGCCATCCTCGGCGCTCGCCAGGTCGGCAAGACCACCCTCTCCCGCCTGGAGGAGGCGTCGTGGGAGGGGGCGACCCATCGCTTCGACCTCGAAGATCCGGCCGATCAGGCGCGGCTGTCCGAGCCCTCCCTCGCCCTGCGCGACCTTCGCGGCCTGGTCATCCTCGATGAGGTCCAGCGGCAGCCCGAGCTGTTTCCCCTGCTGCGCGTCCTCGCGGACCGGCCGGAGCGACCGGCGCGCTTCCTCCTGCTCGGCAGCGCCTCTCCCGAGCTCGTCCAGGGCGTCTCCGAGACCCTCGCTGGCCGCATCCACTTCGTGCAGCTCGGCGGTCTCTCCCTCGGGGAGGTCGGCCCCGAGCACCTGGACGCGCTGTGGATCCGCGGTGGCTTTCCGCGCAGCTACCTCGCCCCCTCCGAGGCCGCCTCCGTGCGCTGGCGCCAGGACTTCATCCGCACCTTCCTCGAGCGCGACCTCCCCCAGCTGGGCATCGGGGTCGCCGCGACGACCATGCGCCGCTTCTGGACCATGCTCGCCCACCACCACGGCCAGGTCCTGAACGCCTCCGCCCTGTCCCGCTCGTTCGGCGTCTCCGACACCACCGTGCGTAGCTACCTGGACACCCTGGCTCACACCTTCATGGTGCAGATCCTGCAGCCCTGGCACCAGAACGTGGGCAAGCGTCAGGTCAAGCGCCCCAAGGTCTACCTGGCGGACGCTGGCCTCCTGCACACGCTGCTCGGCCTCGATGCGCGCGCGCAGGTCGAGTCCCACCCCGTGCTGGGTGCCTCGTGGGAGGGCTTCGCCATCCAGCAGATCGTCTCGACCCTCGACGTTCCGGCCGAGCGCTGCTTCTTCTGGGCGACCCATGCCGGCGCAGAGCTGGATCTGCTCGTCGTCAGCGGCGGCCGACGGCGCGGCTTCGAGGTCAAGCGCACCGACCGGCCGCGCGTGACGCGGAGCATGCGCTCGGCGTGGGAGACGCTGGAGCTGGACAGCCTGGACGTGGTGCACGCCGGGGAGCACAGCTTTCCGCTGGCGGAGGGGATGCGGGCGGTGGCGCTGCGGAGGGTGGGGGAGGACCTGTGACCGAGAGGGTGGGTGTACCGCCCACCGGGCCGACCCGGAGCACGTCCTCTCGCCGAAGACGCCCTGGGAGGGGACGAGCTCACCTTCGCCGAGCCCCGGCGCGAGGCCGAGGCCCGGGACGCGATCGCCCTCGCGGCCGGGCCGGCAGGGAAACGCGTAGCGATCGGCGGCGGGGCCCGGTACCTTCGGGGGTGGAGTTCCCCATGACCCGCCTGCTGTCCCTCCTCGCCGCTCTCGCGGCCTGCGCACCGAGCACCGCCGCGATCGACACCGGGGTCCCCGACGATCCGGCAGACCCCGGTGATCCCGATTCGCTGGTACTGTCCTGCGACGAAGCCCCTGCGAGCGTCGCGGGCCTGGACGCCGTGCCGGTCACGGTCTTCTACGAAGGCCAGCTCGCCTTCCCGGATGTCGCCGAGTACGACACGGTCTTCGTCGAGACCCCCATCCAGCGCGAGTGGTCGACGGTCGAGATGACCTGGGCCCCCGAGGGCGCCGACTTCGGCAGCCTGGACGATGACTCGGAGTTCGCCGGCCACGGCGTCCTGGCGGCAGCCTACCGGAGGAGCACCTGCGGGATGGAGGTCCAGGACATCCGCGCCTGGCGCCTGCCCGACGAGGCCGGCACCACCTACGTGGAGCTCACCATCGAGGACAGCAGCGGGGGCTGCGACACCGCCTGTTCCATGGAGGAGTGGGTCGGCGCGGCCTTCGCCGTGCCCATCGCCGACTTCCCGTTCTCCGGGCCCGTGGTCGGCTGTGTCGAGGTCATCGACGGGTGTGAGTAGCGGCCGGGATCCGCGAGGCGCGGGCAGGCGGTGAGTTCTTGCCTCGCGCCCCGGCCGAGCCCGCTCCGTGCAACCCTCCGTGCCCGCGGTGTCTCCGTGGTGAAGGACGACGTCCGCCCAGCCCACGCCTATCGGGCTCCCGGCCGACACTCCCACGGCCCCGCTACCCGCACCACACCCGCGCCTCGCGGAACATGCGCAGCCACGGCCCGTCTTCCGGCAGGCCCGCCGGCGCCCAGGAGTGGGTGACGGTCCGGAACACCCGCTCGGGGTGGGGCATGAGCAGGGTCACCCGGCCGTCCTCGGAGCACACCCCGGCGATGCCGTCGGGGCTGCCATTGGGGTTGGCGGGGTAGCGGGTGGCCACCGCGCCGTGGTTGTCGACGTACCGGGCGACCACCGGGCCGACGGGGGAGGGGGCGCCGTCCTCACCGTCCAGCGGCAGCACCCGGCCCTCGCCGTGGGCGACGGCGACGGGGATGCGGCTGCCGATCATGCCGCGCAGGAAGAGGCTGGGGCTGTCCTCGATGCGCAGGGTGGAGACGCGGGCCTCGAACTGCTCGCTCCGGTTGCGGATGAACCGCGGGAAGTGGCCGCCTCCGGGGACGAGCTCGCGGAGGTGCGACAGGGCCTGGCAGCCGTTGCAGATGCCGAGGGTGAAGGT
>CAZPJM010000482.1:0-2794 GCA_964586865.1 uncultured Enterobacteriaceae bacterium | reverse complement strand
GGGCCCGGGCCCGCAGATCCGGATCGCCGGCGAAGGTCCGCGCCGCGTCCAGCGGATCGGCCAGCCGCGGCAGGTCGTCCAGCCGACCGGCCTGGGCCAGATCCAGCACGAGGGCGGTGGTCCCGAGCTTGAGGTACTCGGCCACATCGCAGCGGTTGGCGTCGGACAGGCCGAGCTGGAGCCGCTGACGACGGCCCAGCAGGTCGACGGGCGCGCCGAAGTCGAGCCAGGTGGGCCCGCCCAGCGCCTTCATGAGGTGCCCCAGCTCGAGCATGCCCCGGTCCTGGCTGCCCACACCCCACCGCATGACCCGCCGGATCCCCCACACCTTCTCGGAGAGGACGAACCGCTCGGCGCCAGCCGCCCGGTCGGCGGATGGCTCGTCGGCGGATGGCTCGTCGGCGGATGGCTCGTCGGCGGCAGATGGCTCGTGGAGGAGGCAGCCCGCCCCCGTGTACACCACCCGGCTGGCCTGGTGGGCCAGCAGCGCCGGTCGCTCCCGACGCCACAGCAGCAGCCGGACCCCGAGCGCCTGGACGGCCAGGAAGGGACCGAGGAGGATGTGGACGGCGGCCTCGCCGGTGCGTCCCACCCAGGCCTGGGCCCGGTCCATGGCCCCCTCGAGGACGTCGTCGTCCCCCGCTCCGGCCAGGCCCCGCGCCACGGCCAGGGCCAGCACCGCCGCCAGGGTGACCAGGAGCAGCGCCGAGAGGAGCAGCCACAGCGCCAGGCTGCCCAGGACGACCCCCGGGAGCAGCCCCAGCACGAGCAGGCGCCACGCCAGCAGGGCGGGCCCGGAGGCCACCTCGGTCTCGTACGACTCCTGGGGACCGTAGACGTGGCCTTGCGCGTCGCGGGCGTTCTTGCGGAGGGAGAGCGCCGCTCCGGGAGGCAGCCCGCGGGCCACCTCGGCGATGGCCTCGCCCAGCATCCGGTCCTGGGCGCGCTGGTAGCGCAGGAGCGTCCCCGGCCCCCGGCACTCCGGGGTGGCCCCCTCCACCAGGCCGCGACCGATGTGCTCCGGCGTGACCTCGTAGTAGAGCGCCCCGCCCGTGCCGGTGAAGACCCGATGCTGAAGGTGGGCGCGCATGCCCCGGGCCGGCGAGGTGGCGACGCGTCGGCCCACCGCGTCGAGCAGCGCCTGGAAGACGCGCTCGTGGTCCCCGTGGAAGGGATGACCGGCGGGTACGCCCACCCGGAGGGCGTACTCGGTCTCGGCGCCCATCAGGCGGTCGAGGGGCACCACGAGCAGGGACGCCTACTCGCCGCCGCCGGGCACCTCGGACTCGCGGAGGTAGCGGTCGGGCTGCTGCCGGGCCTGCTTGCGGACCACCCGGGCGACCTGATCGAGGCGGTCGAGCCGATCGGGACGGTCGGTGCGGGCGCGGTGCGCGGTCGTGGAGGACGTGGTCTTCGCGGCCGTCTGGTGGGACGCCATGGGAGCCTCCTGGGCAGGTGACGAGTGTAGCGGGTCCGGGGAGAGCCGTCGCGCGAAGGGGCGGGAAGGCCCCCCGCCGGGCAGCGCTGCAGGCCCGTGGGCGGGGCGCGGGCGGGCCCGCATCTCTCATGACGCGCTCTGCTGCGCCGGCGGGCTGTCATGACGGATGCGGGCTAGCTCCAGGCCATGAATCCCCTCGAGCGGCTGGTCACCTCGCTGGTCAACGCGGTGCTGGGCATCGTGCAGGCCCTCATCAGCGGCATCCTCGGCGCCCCGGCCACGGCGGCCCGCAAGGCGGTGGGCCCCGTGGACGTGGAGCGTGCCCCCGCCGCGCGGGTCATCGACCTGCGCCATCGGGTCCTGCGGGCGGGCCGCCCCCGCGAGACCGCCCACTTCGACGGCGACGACGAGGACCGGACCCGCCACTGGGTGGCCGGGCACCAGGGTGAGGTCATCGGCGTGGTCACGGTCCTGGCCCGCCCCTTCCCCGATGGTGACGGGCCGGGCTGGCAGCTCCGGGGGATGGCCACCGACCCCGCGTGGCGCGGGCGCGGGGTGGGGCGGGCCCTGCTCCGCGCCGTCGAGGCCGAGGTGGCCGAGCCCATGTGGTGCAATGCCCGGACCGGTGCCGCCCCCTTCTACGAGAAGCACGGATGGCGCCGCGCCGGCGAGACCTTCGAAATAGCCGGGGTGGGGCCCCACGTACGGATGATCCGCGACCTGCCGCCCCGGCTCGACGGGACCCGGCCTCCCGGGGCACCCTGAGGGCGCGCGCAGACCGCACGGAGGGCATGGTGTCGAAGGACGATCCCAAGGACGACGGCGAGCAGCGCGACAGCCTGGTGGGCCGGGCGCGGGCCGCCCTCGACAAGGCCGCCACCGAGGCGGCGACCCGAGCGGCCCTCGAGGCGGCACGTCGCAGCGCCGAGGCGGCGGTGGCACGGACCCTGTCCTCGGCGGAGTCGTGGGTGGGGCGGCAGGCGTCCTCGGCCGAGGAGCGTCGGGCGGCCAGCGGACTGCCCGACACGAAGGCGGAGGCCCCGGACTGGGCCGCCGATCTGGAGGCGAAGAGCACGGCGGCGTGGCGACGGGGTCGCTCCCTCGGGCGGGACGACGCCGACGGGGTCGACGAGCACGAGACCGACCCGGCGGACCCCGAGGTCGCCGAGGCCCGGGCCCGCGCCGAGGCAGCCCGCCGGGAGCGGGCCCTGGCCCAGCTCGAGGCGCTGAAGGCCGCCCACGCAGGCGGGCGGGACGCATTGCTCGCCACCGCCGCCCAGGTGGTGGACGAGGCCCGGACCTCCCCCGGCGATCCGCTCCTGGACGTGGTCCGGGCCGGGCGACGCCCCACCCTGA
>CAZPJM010000481.1:0-2797 GCA_964586865.1 uncultured Enterobacteriaceae bacterium | reverse complement strand
CGTGCCCACGATCCGCGTGCCCACGATCCGCGTGCCCACGATCCGCGTGCCCACGATCCGCGTGCCCACGATCCACGTGCCCACGATCCACGTGCCCACGATCCACGAGTCCACGAGCCACGAGGGCACGAGTCCACGAGGGCACGAGTCCACGAGGGCACGAGCCACGAGGGCACGAGCCACGAGGGCACGGGTCCACGAGGGCACGGGTCCACGTGCCCACGATCCGCGTGCCCACGGTTTCACGAGTCCCCCAGGAGGACCACGCCCTCGTCCCGGCTAGCCTTTCTCGTCCTCCCCCTCGGTCTCCGGGTCCTCCTGCCGCTCCCAGGGAAGGGCCGGGATGGAGACCGGGGGCAGGCCGTCTCGGGGGTCGGCGATGGGCCACCAGTCGCCCCACAGCTCCTTCCCGCCGTCCACCACGAAGGTCTGCCCGGTGATGTAGGCGCCGGCGGGGCTGGCCAGGAAGGCCACCATCCAGGCCACGTCGTCGACCGTGCCGGCGCGCTTGAGGGGGATGTGCTTCTGCATCTCGCGGAAGAGGACCTCGCCGTTCGGGTAGGTGGAGACGCCGCTCGAGGCCACGAGCCCCGGCGCCACGCAGTTCAACCGGATCCCCTTGCCGGCCCACTCCACCGCCAGGGTGCGGGTGAGGGCCTCGACCCCGGCGCGGGCGCTGACCGAGTGGGCCATGCCGGGGAAGGTGCGCCGGGTCAGCATGGTGATGTTGAGGATGTGACCGCCGTGCTTGCCCATCCAGGCGTGGTGGGCGCCGCGGATCATGTTCCAGGTCCCGGTGAGGTTGGTGCCCACGACGGCGTCCCAGCCCTTGCCCCGGATGGTCTCGGCGGGGCCGAAGAACTGGCCGCCCCCGTTGTTGACCAGGATGTCCAGGCGACCGTGATGCTCCAGGACCTGCTCGTAGAGCGCCTTCACCGCGTCGCGGTCGCGGATGTCGCACACGAGCCCCGTGACGGGCCGGCCGAGCGCCCGGCCCATGCCCTCGGCCGCGGGCTCGATGTGGGAGGCCTTGCGTGAGGCGATGACCACCTGGGCGCCCAGGCGGCCGAGCTCCATGGCGATGGCGGCGCCGATGCCGGTGCCGCCGCCGGTGATGACGCAGACCTGCCCCTCGAGCAGGTCACCCCGGAAGATCTGGCTGGTGTGCATGGACCATACGTATGCGTATGGTGGCGTCGTGCAAGCCCCTCCCCGGGGTTCTGCGGCCCGGCCGTGCGGGGGTGGGGCCCCCCGCGCTATCCGGGCTGCCCGGAGGAGCCCTGGCCACCGCCTCGCCCCCGCTGGTCCCCGCCCCCCGTCGGCCCCGTCCGCGGCTCCGACGACGGGTGCGCCGCTTCCTGGAGCGCCCCGCCGTCGACGTGGCGGTGCTGCTGCTCATCTTCATCTCGGTCGCGCTCCTGGTGGTCGAGATCGCCCTCGGCGCCCACCCGCGGGCCCTGGCCATCCTCGATGTGGTCAACCACGTCCTCACCGCGGTCTTCGCCATCGAGCTCTCCCTCCGCTTCTGGGTCGCCAAGCGCAAGGTGCGCTTCTTCCAGCGGTACTGGCTCGACATCCTGGCCCTGCTGCCGGTCATCCGCCCTCTGCGGATGCTGCGATTGCTGCGGTTGCTCCGGCTGTGGCGGGCCGGGCGTCTCTTGTCGCGTCGCATGCTGCCCTTCCAGGGCGTCTTCCAGGTGGCACTCACCGAGCTGGTCACCCTGGGCACCATCACGGGCACCCTGGTGCTCTCGGCGGCCCTCCTGCTCCACCTGGTCGAGGGCGGGCCCTTCGCCGACCTGGAGCAGAGCCTGTGGTTCGCGGTCCTCTCGCTGGTGGCGGGGGAGCCCATCGGCGGAGAGCCGGCCACCCGGGTGGGCCGGTGGACGACCCTGGCGCTGATGGTGGGTGGCCTGACCGTCTTCGGCATGTTCGTGGGCACCATCTCGGCGAGCATGGGCGCCCGGCTGGCCCGGCGGATGGAGGGAAGCGAGATGGACCTGGACGGGCTCGAGGACCACGTGGTGGTGTGTGGCTGGAACGGCTCGGCGCCGGTGCTCATCCAGGAGCTCTTCGCGGCGGCCCCGGGCCTGGATCAGGCGGTGGTGGTGGTGACCGAGACCGCCGAGCGCCCGCCCGACTGGCCCTGGGAGGGGGTCCGGGCCGATCGCCTCTTCCACGTCCAGGGAGATTGGACCCGGCTCGATGTCCTCGAAGGCGTGGCCATCCGCGAGGCCGCCACCTGCATCCTGCTGCGGGACGTGCTGACCCCGCGCAGCGACCAGGATCGCGACGCCCGGACCGTCCTGGCCGCCCTCACCGTCGAGCAGGTCAACCCCTCGGTCTACACCGTCGCCGAGCTCCACTCGCCCCAGTCCGAGTCCATGCTCCGCCTCCGGGGCGTCGAGGAGGTGATCATCGGCGAGATCTACGCCGGCATGATCCTGGGCAGCGCCTCCCAGAACCCCGGCCTGGCGCGGCTGCTGGACGACATCCTCGACCTGCGCACCGGCAATGCCTTCCGCTCGACCCGGGTGCCTCCGGCCCTCGATGGCGCCACCGTCGGCCAGCTCCGCGATCAGCTCCAGCAGCGCTTCGGGGCGATCCTCATGAGCGTCGAGCCCGAGGGCGGGGCCATCGACGTGAACCCGGACGCGGCTCGGCGGGTGCGGGCGGGCGAGACGCTCATGGTGGTCTCCCGGGCCCCCATCCGGTGGTGATCGGCCCCTGGGGGGGCGGGGTCTAGGCCGCCCGGCGGCCCAGGTGACGCTCGCAGGCCTCGGCCAGGGCCCGGGTG
>CAZPJM010000480.1:0-2838 GCA_964586865.1 uncultured Enterobacteriaceae bacterium | reverse complement strand
AGATCGTTTCACGTGACTGGAGTTCAGACGTGTGCTCTTCCGATCTCCTCGTGGGGGAGGTCGATGGCGCCGCCCTCGGCGAGCACCGGACCCAGCCCCAGCCCGCCGAGCCCGCCCCCGCGCCCGGGGGTCCCGACCAGGCGCCCGGGCCGTCCGCAGGCCCCGAGGAGGCCGAGGAGGCCGAGGAGGAAGAGGAGGCCGAGGGCGAGGAGGAAGCGCCTCCCGAGTACGCCCCCGGCGAGGGCTACGTGGACGCCATCGACCTGAAGCCCGACGAGAAGGAGAAGGGCCTGGCCCAGCGCCGGCCCAAGAAGGGGGCGCTCGGCGGTCTGGTGGGGGCCGAGGGCCACGCCTATGCCCAGTGGGAGCGGGCCGACGGGAACGAGGGCACCGAGTTCAACGTGGGGTTCGGGATCGACGAGGGCTTCGAGATCCACAAGGGCTTCACGAAGGACCCGGAGAACGAGGTCGGGGGCGAGGTCCACGGCGCCATGGCCGGCGGTGGCGAGGATGCCGAGGGCATCGCGTGGGAGAGCCAGCGCGGCAAGGGCAAGACCGCCGCGAACGGCACGGCGTGGGTGGGGGGGGCCCAGGCCACCGCCGGCTCCACGTGGAAGAAGGGGGGGATCGACGAGTGGATCGACGGCGAGACCCTGGGGGGCCACGGCGCGGCGGAGGCCAAGGCGGGCGTCGCCGGGGCGGCCGGGAGCGCCAACGCCGCCGGGTCCTGGGGGCCGGCCCTCGGGGCCTTCGACCCCGAGACGGGGGAGCGCCAGCAGATGGTCGAGGCCGAGATCGGCGTCGACGCCCAGGCCCGGCTCCTGGAGGCCCAGGGCGCCGCCGAGGGCCAGTTCTACGTCGAGGGGACCCGGGCCGGTGTGGCGGGCGAGGCCGGGGTCTCCGCCGACGTGGTCCGGGTGGGGGCCGGCGCCCACGGCGACGTTTCCGCGCAGATCGGAGGCTTCGAGCTGGCCCAGTACGGTGGGGGCATCCAGGGTCAGGCCCGGGCGGGGGGGCAGATCGGCGTCGAGGCCGGCGCCCAGGTGGGCGTGCTGGCGGCCCAGGCCCGGGTCGCCGGCGAGGGCTTCATCGGGGCCCGGGCGGACGTGAGCCTGGGGGGCCGGGTGGGGCTGCTGGGCGGCGGGCTCGGCGGGAACGCCGCCGGCGAGGTGATGGCCGGGGGCACGGCCGAGGGCGAGCTCGGCGCGAACCTGGACCCGCTCAAGGGCAACCTGAACGTGGCGGCCCAGGGGGAGGCCTTCGCCGGCGTCAAGGCCGAGGGTCAGATGGACGTGGGCCTGGATCTGGGCGGCTTCGACCTGCTCAAGCTGGACCTGGGGGGCTCGGCCCGGGCCGGCGCCGGGGTCGAGGGTGTGGCCATGCTGGGCTTCTTCAACGGGGCCCTGCGCGGCAAGCTGGGCGCGGCCGGCGCGGTGGGTCCGGGCTTCGGCGCCAGCGTGGGCCTGCGGGTCGGCGTGCTCGCCCCGCCCAAGTACATCTTCAAGCTGCTCGCCGACAACGGGGTCATCTCGAACGACCCCCAGATGTGGGTGCCCCAGGCCGTCCACTTCATCGAGGCCTGGGCCGACGAGGGCAGCCCGCAGATGGACCGGCTCCTCGCCATCCACCAGCTCCGCCACGCCCAGGCCTCCGCCGAGGAGGCCACCGAGGAGGGGGCCGAGGCGGCCACCGAGGCCGTCGAGGCGCCTCTCGCCCCCGCGGTGGAGACGCCCGATTCCATGCCCACGGTCGCCGCCGCCGCCCTGCCGGCCGTCTCGGAGGGCCCGGTCGGGTCCCACGGGATGGCCGGGGCGCTCCCCGAGGTCGCCACCGCCGTGCCCGCCGCCGGACCCCTCCCCCTCGGTCTGCACCCCCGGGATGTGGATCCCGAGGGCTTCGCTGCCGTCGAGGAGGAGGTCGCCCGGGAGGAGGCCGCCCTCGAGGAGGAGCTGGTCGGGGTCTTCGCGCCCCTGGAGGACGTGGCCGAGACCTGGCTCGATGCCATGGAGGACGACGCCCGCGAGGAGGTGGAGGCCGTCTCGGGGCCCATCACCGGGCTCTGGGAGACCCTCCTGGACGGCGTGGGCACCGTGACGGCGGTCTTCCGGGGCGACCTGGAGGAGGCCGGACGCCTGGGCGGGCGGCTGCTGGACGACGCCCGCGGGCTGGTGGAGCGCGGCTCGGGCATCCTCTCCGACGCCGTCAGCGATCCCCTGGGCACCGTGCGGAGCTTCTTCGGCGCCTTCGACGGCATGCGCGCCGCCGCCGAGGGGGCCCACGCCTCCCTCACGGCTGGGGTGGACGGGGCCTTGGGGGCGGCCCGGGGCGAGGTGGGTCCCGCCCGGGCCATCTCGGGGATGCTGATCGGCCTGGGCGAGACCCTGGGCGAGCTGGTGTCCGACCACAGCGACGAGGTCGCCGACACCTGGGCCGACATCCGGGAGGACGGCACCGAGCTGGTCGAGGCCCCCCTCGAGAGCGAGACCCTGGGACCCGTGCCGGTGGGCCTCGCCGAGGAGACCCTGGAGCAGCTCGACGTGGACGAGGACCGGATCCGGGAGGCGGGCGAGGAGACGCCCGAGCTGGTGATGGACGCGGTGCAGCGGGGCGCGGACGAGGTGGACCAGGCCGTGGACGACGCCCTCGGCGCGGTCGAGGAGGGCTACACCGAGACCCTCGAGGGGATGCAGGGCGCGATGGGCGATGCCGTCGAGACGGCCACCGGCCTCGTGGACGGGGCCCGCGACCAGCTCCTGGGGCGCGCCGCCGCCATCGTGGCCGAGCGCGTGGCCGCCGCCGCCCGCGCCGCCGCCAACGCGGTCCGGAGCTTCTTCGGCT
>CAZPJM010000479.1:0-2850 GCA_964586865.1 uncultured Enterobacteriaceae bacterium | reverse complement strand
GCACCTGCCGGTCCAGTCGGGCTCGAACAAGGTGCTGCGGCGCATGAAGCGCTTCATGCGCCGCAGCACCTTGTTCGAGCCCGACTGGACCGGCAGGTGCAGGTGGCTCGTGAGCTGGGGCAGGTCGCGGTAGGCCTGGACCACGTCCTCGCCCATGTCGCGGGGGTGGCTCGTGGTGTAGCGGATCCGCTCGACCCCGGGGACCTCGGCGACGGCGTAGAGCAGCTCGGCGAACGTCTTCTCGTGGGGGACCTTGAGGCCGTAGCTGTTCACGTTCTGGCCGATGAGGGTGATCTCCTGGACCCCCACGCCGACGAGGCGGCGGACCTCGTCGACGATCTCGGCGCTGGGCCGGCTGGCCTCGGCCCCGCGGGTCGCGGGCACGATGCAGTAGGTGCACTTGTTGTCGCAGCCCTTCTGGATGGTCACGAAGGCGCCCACCCGGGAGGCGGCGTCCGGGTCGAGATCCGTGACGAAGGGGTAGGTCTCGAGGTCGAGGAACTCGGTGTCGAGGACCCGGCGGCCGGTGCGGGCCTCGGCGATGAGCTCGCGCACGTGGGGGACGCCGTCGGGGCCGAACACCAGGTCCAGATCGCGGTAGCGCTTCAGGAGGGCCTCGCCCTCCATCTGGGCCACGCAGCCCGCCACGCCCAGGAGCAGCTCCCGCCCCTCCCGCTTCTGGCGCCGGAACTCGCCGAGCGCCGAGTGCATCTTGTCGACGGCCTTCTCGCGGATGGAGCAGGTGTTGAGGAGCACCAGGTCCGCGTCGTCGGGATCGTCGGTGGACACCCAGCCGTCCCGGGCCAGGCGGGCCCGGATCTTCCCGGAGTCGTACTCGTTCATCTGGCAGCCGAAGGTCCGGACGTGGACCCGCGGCGGCCGGGTGTGGGCGGTGGCGTCGGGCTGGGCGGACATGCTTCCCCCGGATGGAGCGAGGCGCCGTCCTATTCGACCGGCCGGCCCGGCGCACGGGGCGCGCCGCGGGGCGGTCAGTCCTCCCAGGGCGGGATGACGTCGACCACGATGTCCTCCACGCCGCCCATGTCGGGGAAGCGGGCGTCGTCCACCTCGTCCATGTAGCGCTGGGCCAGGTCGGAGAGGAACTGCTTGAGGTCGCTCACGGTCACGTCGCCCTTCACGGCCACGGCGAAGCTCACCCCGGTCCGAGCGTGGAGCTTCCAGCCCACCCGCCAGTCGTCCTGGATCTCGGTCTCGAAGCGGGGGCCGTCGCCCTCGAAGGCCTCGAGGACGTGCTCGCACAGCGCCTGCCAGAGGGCCTCGTCCTCGAGCTCCTCTCGGTGGGGATCCGCATACAACGGAGCGGTGAACTCGTCGTCGCGGAAGATCCAGATGCCGTACTCCATCGCTGCTCCCGGAAAGCGCCACGGCGTTACCACAGGTGGGCCTCGGATGACCACCGCGACGTGTCGAGGCCCCGGTCGGTCCCGCGTCCCCGGGCCTCGTCTGCGGGTCCCCGCCGGCCCCCTTCCGCGTTAGGCGGCCGGCCCGGAGGTCCCCATGTCCAGAGCGCCCGCCGATCTCGACCCCCAGGTCTTCGCCACGGTCCAGGAGTGCTTCTGCGAGGCCCTGGAGCTGGACCCGCCCGAGGTGACCTACGACAGCCGCGTGCTGGACGATCTCGGCGCCGAGTCCCTCGACCTGCTCGACGTGGTCTTCCGCCTCGAGCGCGCCTTCGACATCCAGATCCCCCGGGGCGGCCTCGAGGCCCGGGCCCGCGACCTGGAGGGCGCCCCCGGCGAGGTGGACGGGCGACTCACCGAGGCCGGCGCCCAGGCCCTCCGTGGCGCCATGCCCGAGGTCCCCCCGGACGAGATCCAGGCCGGCATGCGCACCGACGACCTTCCCCAGGTCTTCCGGGTGGGCACCTTCTACCACCTGGTCCAGCGCCTCCGCGCCGAGGCCGACGGGGCGTGACCCCCGCCTTCGCCTTCCTCGTCCATCCCCTCGTCCCCGCCCAGCGACGCCTGCTGGGGGTCCGCCACCGGGACCCGGACCTGCTGCGCGACCGGCCCTCGGACCGGGTCCGACGGGTGGCCCGCCTGCGGCTCGAGACCGCGGTGGGCCCCGTCGCGGGGCACATCATCGGGGTGCCCGACCTCCCCGGCACGCTGATCGCCGACCAGGGGCGGGCCCTCGACCTCCAGCAGCGGGGCGCCGGGCGGGCCCTCGACCTGGGCGCCCGGGTGGTGGGGCTGGGGAGCGCCCTGGCCACGGTGGCGGGCCGGGGGCGGGCGCTGGCCGAGTCGGTGCCGGTGCCGGTGACGACGGGCCAGGCGGCCACCGCCTGGGCGTGCGCCACCCTGGTGCGTCAGGCGGCCGGCCGGGAGCCGGTGGGGATCCTGGGGGTTAGCGGCACGGTGGGAGAGGCCGTGGCGGTGGAGCTGGCCCGGACCCACCCGGTCCGGGTGGAGGACCGGGGCCGCGGGAGCCGGCGCGCGGTCCAGGCCGGGGCGCGGGCGGGCTCCCGGGGCGAGCTGCTGGAGCGGTGCCGGGTGATCGTGGGGGCCGAGACCACCGGCCCGACCTTGGAGCCCGAGGCGCTGGCGCCCGGGACGGTGCTGGTCGACCTGGCCAACCCGCCCACCCTGCAGCCGGGCCCCCTTCCCCCCGGGGCGGTGGTCCTGGCCGGCGAGACCCTGGACTGGCCGGGTCGCGTGCACGGCGGGGTGTGGGGGCGGCTGTGGCGGGTGTTCGCCGGCTACGAGGGCGGCAGCGCCTATGCCTGCCTGGCCGAGCCGCTGGCCGCGGCGGTCCTGGGCGAGGGCCCCTGGTCCGAGGGGCGGCACCTGGCGCCGGAGCAGGTGGCCGCCGCCGGCGCCGCGCTCACCC
>CAZPJM010000478.1:0-2854 GCA_964586865.1 uncultured Enterobacteriaceae bacterium | reverse complement strand
CTCGTGGACTCGTGCCCTCGTGCCCTCGTGGCTCGTGGGTCGTGCCCTCATGGACTCGTGCCCTCGTGACTCGTGCCCTCGTGGACTCGTGGACTCGTGGACTCGTGCCCTCGCGAACCCGTGCCCTCGTCCTCTCCCCCAGAAGGGGCAAGTAGAACCACCTGCCCCCCCATCCTGCCCGCCCCTCCTCCCCCCGATCCCAGCGACCGGGACCCGGATCGGCTATACCGGCCGGCACCGCTCACGATGCCGTACCCCTGGAGTCCCCGTGCGCGCCCTCCTCGCCCTCCCCCTCCTGGCCCTTCCCTCCTGCACCTCCGGCGACACCCCGCCCGGCGGTCCCCCCGATCCCTACGACGTGACCGTCGGCCCCTACGAGGCCACCGTCCGGCGCACCGCCCACGGCATCCCCCACATCGTCGCCGACGACGTCCCCAGCCTCATGTTCGGCACCGGCTACGCCTTCGCCCAGGATCACGTCTGCACCCTGGCCGATCAGATCCTCAAGATCCGCAGCGAGCGCAGCCAGACCTTCGGCGTCGGGCCCGACAACGTCCACTGGCACAGCGACGTGCTCTGGAAGGCCCTCCGCGTCTACCCCGACGCCGAGGAGGGCTGGTTCCGGCTGCCCCCGGAGCTCCGGGACGGCCTCGTCGGCTACGCCGCCGGCTACAACCGCTACCTGGAGGACGTGGGTCCTGACGGCCTGCCCGCCCCGTGCCGCGGCGCCGAGTGGGTCCGGCCCGTGACCCACATCGACCTGCTGGCCTACTACCTGCACCTGGGCCAGCTCGGCTCCGGCTTCTAGATGGCCGACTTCATCCCCACCGCCGCCCCGCCGGTGGACGGCAGCGCCCGCCGCGCCCCGCCCCGCCCGCTCTCCGACCTGGGCCGAGCCCTGCGCCCCGACGGCGGCTCCAATGCGGTGGCCCTCGGCGCCCGACGCACCGAGACCGGTCGCGGCATGGTGGTGAGCAACAGCCACTTCGAGGCCGAGGGCGAGCGGCGCTGGTACGAGCTGCACCAGACCGTGCCGGGCGAGCTCGACGTGTACGGCGTGGCGCTCATGGGCGTGCCCCTCGTGAACATGGGCTTCAACGAGCACGTGGCCTGGACCCATACCGTCTCCACCACCCCGCGCTTCCTGCTCTACCAGCTCGAGCTACAGCCCGGGAACCCGACGCGGTACCGCTACGGGGATGGCTGGCGCGACATGACCTGGGAAGACGTCGACATCGACGTCCTCACCGATGACGGCAGCACCATCGAGACCCGCACCCACCGGATCTACCGCTCGCACTACGGCCTGATGCTCGACGCCCCCCTCATCGGCTGGACGGGCCAGGTCGCCTTCACCTACCGCGACGTCAACGAGACCAACCTGGAGATGATCCCGGCCTGGTGGAGCATGAACCGCGCCGACAGCCTGGATGCCCTCATCGAGGCCCAGTCCCGCCAGGGCATCCCGTGGGTGCACACCGTCGCCGCCGATCGCGAGGGCAACGCCTGGTTCGGCGACACCGGCGCGGCCCCCAACCTCCGCCCCGAGGCCGAGCAGGCCTACCGCGACTGGGTCTCCGAGAGCTTCCTGGCCCGCCAGTTCCAGGCCGAGGGCGCCTACGTCTTCGACGGCTCCGACCCCGTCTTCGAGTGGGTCGAGTCCGACACCGCCATGCCCGGCGCCATGCCCACCGAGGAGCACCCCCAGATCCGCACCGACACCTGGACCATCAACGCCAACGAGAACCACTGGCTCACCAGCGACGAGCCGCTCGAGGGCTACCCCATGATCTTCGGCGAGGAGCGGGCCCCGCGGCAGGGCCGCACCAAGATCACCGCCCGCTTCGCGGCCGGCCTGGATCCCGACCTGGACCTGGGGGACGACGGCCTCTTCTCGCTGGACGAGCTGGTGGGCGGCATCCTCTCCTACCCGGCCCAGCACGCCGACGTCCTCAAGGGCCAGCTCGTGGAGCGGTGCACCGGCGCCGAGCCGGTGGAGATCCGCTGGAAGGGCGAGACCCGCACCGTGGACCTCACCGAGGCCTGCGATGTGCTCGAGGCCTGGGACGGCAGCCTCCGCGCCGACTCCCACGGCGCCCACGTCTTCCGGGAGTGGGTGGGGAGCGGGGCCTTCGCCATCGGCGGCATCAACCCGTTCCTGCGGGCCGGCGACTTCGACCAGCGGGGCGCCGTCTTCGCCGACGACTTCGACCCCGAGCGCCCCCTCGACACCCCCGCCACCCTGGCCACCCCGGCCGAGGGCGCCCCCGACCTGCACCTCCAGGCCCTCGCCGAGGCGGTCCTCCAGCTCGAGGAGGCCGGGATCGCCCTCGACGCCCGCCTGGGCGACATCCAGTTCCGGGAGAAGGGCGGCGAGCGGCTCGCCGTGCCGGGCGGCAAGGAGCTCGAGGGCGCCATGTTCATCGCGGACTGGCGCACCTCCAACACCACCCTGCTCCCCCGCGAGCACGCCCCCCGCGGGAGCTGGCTCAACCCCCGCACCGAGCTGACCGCGGACGGCTATCCCATCAACGGCGGCGACAGCTGGATCGCGGCCATCGCCTTCACCGACGACGGCCCCGAGGGCCAGGCCATCATGACCTACAGCCAGTCCGCCGACCCCGACTCCCCCTTCTACAACGACCAGGCCGTGCTCCACGCCGAGGGCCGCATGCGCCCCATCCTGTTCGACGAGGCCGACATCCTGGCCGACCCCGCCCTCGAGGAGCAGACCCTCGTGCTCGAGTAGATGGGGGGTCCGGCGTTTCCGATCGCCAGTTCCTGGCGGGAGGACGAGGGCACGAGGGCACGAGGGCACGAGGGCACGAGCCACGGGGGCACGAGGGCACGAGGG
>CAZPJM010000477.1:0-2893 GCA_964586865.1 uncultured Enterobacteriaceae bacterium | reverse complement strand
CTCGTGGACTCGTGGACTCGTGCCCTCGTGGCTCGTGCCCTCGTGGCCCGTGCCCTCGTGGCCCGTGCCCTCGTGGCCCGTGCCCTCGTGGACCCGTGCCCACGTGCCCTCGTGCCCTCGTGGCTCGTGGACTCCTGCCCTCGTGGACCCGTGCCCTCGTGGACCCCCAGCCCCCCTGCCCCCTTCGCTCGTCCCCTCCCCAACCACCGCGGCAAGTCAACCCCTGCCACCCCGCCGTCACCCGCCCTGGGTGACGCTGTCCAGGAACTCCAGCACCTCGTCGAAGAGACCGCCCTGGGTGGCCTGACCGCCGCCCAGGTTCACGTCGGCCTCGGCGAGGAGGGAATCGACGTAGGCGGTCCAGACCGCGTCGCGCCGCTCCATCAGGCGACGGACCCGGAAGGCCTCCTTGAACTCGGGATCGGCGGCGTTGCGGGCGGCGACCCGGGCCACGAACCAGACCTGGCCGCGGTCGGTGTCGCGGGCCATGGGGGGGAGGACGGTGCCCGCGTCGGCGCTGGCGGCCTGCTCGACGAGGTCGGCGGGGGGCATGCCGGGGCCCTCCTGGTACTGGGAGGGCATGACGGGGGGCAGGGTCTCGACCCGCGCGCCCACCTCGTCGAGGCGCTCCTGGGGGAGGGCGCCGGTGCGCCAGCCCTCGGCGACCTCGTCGGCCCAGGTCCGGGCCCACATGTCGCGGTAGAGGCGCGCGGCGATGGTATCGAAGACCTCGTCGAGGGGGACGGTGCGGGCGGGCTTGCGCGTGTCGACCCGGTAGAGGGAGAGGACGTCGCCCTCGTCCACGACCGTGCTGAGCTGGCCCTCGGGCACGTCTTCGAGGGCATCGCGCACGGTGGTGGTCAGGGTGTTCACCCGCCGCTCGCCCAGCGCACCCCCGAGCGCCGCCGACGGATCCTCGGACCAGCGCCGGGCCAGGGCGGCGAAGGGGGCGCCGGCCGACAGCTCGGCGCGCAGGCCCTCGAGCCGCTCGGTCAGAGCCTCCCGATCGCCGTCGGTGGCCTGGAGCCGGATGACCCGCAGCTCGAGCCGCTCCGGCAGCTCGTAGCGGGTGGCCAGATCGCCGTCGTAGTCGGCCTGGATGGCGGCGCGGTTGGCCTCGGCCCAGGCGGCGACGGCCTCAGGGTCCTCGGTGACGCCCTCGGTGGCCCGCGGGTCGAGGCGCACCACCTCGAGGTCGAGGGTGCGGAAGCGCTCGTCGTACTCCGCGTCGACCAGGGCGTCCGGGAGGGTGACCCCCAGGGTGACGGCCTCGCGGAGCTTGTCGCGGAGCAGGGCGTCCCGGTAGTCGTTCTCGACGTCGCCCTTGCTGCGGCCGCTGTCCTTGATGGCGCCGCGCCACAGGTCCGGGTCGAAGGAGCCGCTGGTGTCCAGGTAGCGGGGATCCGCCTTGATCCGGCGGGTCATCTCGCGGGCGGAGATGTGGTAGCCCTGCCGACGGGCCTCCTGCTCGACCACCAGCTCCCGCGCGATGTCCTGCTTGACCTCGTTGGCCAGGGCGGCAGCGGCGGCGTCGTCGAGGCGGCCGCCGGCGAGCTGCTTCTGGATGTAGTAGCGCTGGCCGAACTCCTGCTGGAGCACCCGCTCGCCGTCCACCTCGAGGGCGACCTGGATCTTCTCGCCCTGGGGCAGGGCGTACCAGCCGATGAAGGCCACCACGATGAGCACGAGCACCACCTGCATGGGGGTGGAGTCCGTGCTCCCGCGCATCTTCTCCAGGATGGACATACCGCCTCCGACCCGGGCGACTATCGACGCGGCGGGGACGGGGCAAGGGAGGCCCGCGCCTCCTCGGCCCCGGGCGTCAGCGGTTGCCGCCCGTGTTCCGCGCGCCCCCCGACGAGCGGGAGCCGCCCGAGGATCGCCGGGGAGCCGGGTCGGCCTCCCGCCGGGGCTTGCTCTCGGCCCGCCGGGAGCCCTGCGACCAGATGGGCTCCAGCGAATCCCCGCCCACCCGGTTGCGGCCGTAGCGCTTGCGGGCCTGGGGCATCCACTCGCGCAGGTTGGCCTGGCGCCGCACCTCGGTGGGGTGGGTCGAGAGGAAGGGAGGCGGCTTGGGCCCGGACATGGCCCCCATCCGCTCCCACACGGCGATGGACTCCTCGGGCGGGTAGCCGGCGGAGGTCATGTACATGAGGCCGAGGACGTCGGCCTCCTTCTCGTGGTGTCGGGAGAAGGGCAGGGAGAGGCCGACCTCGGCGCCGAGCCCCAGGGCCCCGAGCAGGAGGTTCCGCTGATCGCGGGAGAGCTTGGACTTCTCGGCGAGGAAGAGCTCGAGGCCCACCAGGCCGCCCATGATGGCCAGCCGCTGGGACAGCCGCTCCGCGCCGTGCCGCGCCACCGCGTGGCCGACCTCGTGGCCCATGACGAAGGCCATCCCCGATTCGTTCTGGAGGACCGGAAGGATCCCCGTGTAGAACCCGATCCGCCCCCCGGGCAGGCACCAGGCATTGATGGTGGGCTCGTCGATGAGGGCGTAGGACCAATCGTACGACGGGCGCTTGGCGGCGGAGCTGATCCGGCGACCCACCCGCGAGAGGATGTCGGCGTCCCGCCCGCTCCGGCGCACCGGCTTGCCCTGGAGCATCGAGGTGTAGGTCGACGCCCCGAGGCCGTGCATGATGGCCTTGGGCACCAGGTTGAGCTGCTTGCGGTTCGTGTAGGGGACCTTGGTGCAGGCCACCACGGCGACCAACGAGGCGGTGGCCACGCCGAGGGCGAGAAGGCGAAGGGGGTGTGGCAAGGGCTCTCCTGGGTCGGGGCCGCCGGGTGGAGGCCATGGCCCCCTTGTCTACCCGGTTCCTGTACGGTAATCTGCCATCCCCCCGTGTCGCACATCTCCCGCGAGCGACGCGACCCTCCCCCCTCGCCGTCC
>CAZPJM010000476.1:0-2896 GCA_964586865.1 uncultured Enterobacteriaceae bacterium | reverse complement strand
GGGCTAGACCGGGGGTGCCGGCCTCCGAAGACACCCTGAAGGCCCGTTCAGGGGCCCTGACCGTCTCTGTGCCTCCCGCCGGTCGCGCCGTAGGAAAGAGTCGTCCGTCGAGCTCTTCCCGGAGGCGTCGTGCAGTTCTGGTCGTGCGTCCTGACGGTTCTGATGATGCTGCTCCTGCCGCGTGATGCCCAGGCTGGCCGCTACTCGGAGTACGTGGCCCGGGGGCTCGAGTGCAGGCCAGGCAGCGGCGAGGAGTGGCCCCACTGCGAGCAGGAGACCACGTTCGCCGGAGTCGAGGCGAAGAAGCGCCTCATCTTCTGTGGGCGCCTCTTCGAGGACCCGCCGCTGTGTGCGGTCTACTGGTGGACGACCGAGCTGGGGGAGGATCCCACCTCGGTCCTGCGGCGATGGCGGGAGGCCATCGGTCAGGAGTACGGGCTCCTTCAGTGGTCCTCCGCCCGGCACGTGTTCTGGGAGGCCACCTGGTCGGATGGGCCCCGGGAGGCCTTCGTCGGGTACTACCCCCATGAAGTGCAACCGGTGGTCCGGGCGGTGGCCGGACGCGAGGACTTCGTGCTCAATGGCTGGTTCCGGGGTGGGCTGAGGGTCGAGGCCCCCGGGACCGTCTTCCCGGTACCAGTGTGTTCCTCCACTGGGGCCATGGGACGGGTGCTCGGACCACGGATCCTCCCCCTTGCGCCCCTGGTGCGGGAGCGGCGCCGGCTACGCTTCGACGTGGTGGCGACCGGAATCGGCGCCTTCGCAGCCAACATGACGGACGAGCCAGACGGCGGGGTCGAACTCTCGGATGGGACCACGGGTCGCTTGTACATCAGGGGTGGGCCCTCCGATCAGGAGGACGCTGCCAAGGTGGAGTACCATCTGTCGCTGCGGGAGCGGCTGCAGGAGGTGAACGCCCTCCTCCTGGCGGCAGCCCACGAGGCGGTGCCGGAAGGCGACCCCTACCTGCAGTGCATGAGCCTCGCGCTGGGCGTGTCGGACCAGTCCCACGTGGACCAGGTCGCCGCAGCCGTGAAGGCCCTCGAGCGCGACCCGGCCGACCCCTGACCCGGGAGCCGGCCCGTCCGGAAGAACGTTCCGTGCGACGCGATGGGATCGATTACCTGCACGGGTGGTCGGTGGCCTCCGGCGGGGGTCCCAGCCTGGCGAGGAGGTGGGCATGCAGGTGGACGTGGTGGGGGCCGACGAGCTGGACCTGGAGGCCTACGCGGCCCTCCAGCACCGGGTGTTCTCGGGGTTGATCCGCGAGGCGGGCGGGGATCCCGACTTCCTGGACGCCGCCTTCTTCGCGTGGAAGTACCACCCCCCCGCGGGGCCGGCGCGGGTCGCGCTGGTCCGGGATGCGGCGGGCGATCCGGTGGCGGCCAACGCCATGTTCCCCCTCGAGGTGGTGGGGCCGGGTGGGGAGCGGCGCCGGGCCTGGCAGTCGTGCGACACGGCGACCGCCCCCGAGGCGCGGGGCCAGGGTCACTTCATGCGCTGCCTCGGCGCGCTGGTCGACGACCTGGAAGACGGCGACTGGTTCTTCGGCTTCCCCAACGCCAACTCCACCCGGGGCTTCGAGAAGCTCGGCTGGGTGGAGCGCGGCGTGGTCGACACCTGGGCGCGCCCGGTGCCGCCGCTGGGCCTGAGCCGCCCCACCCTCGCCGTCGAGGACCTGGACGCCCTGCCCGACGCGGCGCTGGAGGGGGTCCGGCTGCCCACGAAGGGCTGGTCGGTGCACCGCTCTCCCGCCTACCTGCGGTGGCGCTACCGGCACCTCGACGCCGAGGTCCGGACCCTCTCGGAGGGCGGCAGGGCGGTGGGGCTGGGGGTGCATCGGGTGGTGCCGCTGATGGGGCGCACCCTGGCGGTGATCCTCGAGCTGTGGGGGGCGACGGCGGCCCACGAGCGGCGGGTGCTCGAGGGCCTGGTGGCGGCGGCGCGGGGCGCCGGGGCGCGGGGCCTGGTCCTGCTGGACTCGGGGCGATGGATCGGCCGCACCCCTGGGTTGCTGCCGGTCCCTCCCTCCCTGCTCCCCAAGCGCCAGGTCCTGATGGGCGCAGGCAAGCGGGCAGGCCGCATGGACGGAGACGCCTTCCCGGAGGCGTGGCGGGTCCAGACGGGGGACTGGGACGGGTTCTAGCCCGGTTCGATCATCAGTAGAGGCAGCACGCACGCCACCTTGTCCCCGATGCTGGCCGCCTGGGGGGGCATGGCCGGCCCGGTGTCCGTCGGAGGGCCCAGCGGATCGGTACCGTGACCGCGATACCCGTCTTCGCGCCGACTTCGGGCCGGCTCACCCGCTCCGGCCGCGCCACACCACCCGCCCATCCTCCTCGGCGGTGGCGTCGCCGCGGTCGATGAGGTGCTCCACGCCGGCCTCGATGGCCTGGCGGACCCGGCGGCCGAGCTGGGCGGCGCCGAGGATGCGGGCGGTCTCCCGGCGCAGGGCCTCGCGGGACATGGAGATCCCCCGCTCGAGCACCCAGGCGGCGGCGTTGGCGGCCTCCTCGGCGGGGACCTGGCCCACATCCCGGTCGGCCCCGTCCTGGTAGCGAAAGCCCCGCCAGGCGACGGGGTCGAGCCCGACGGGCCACAGCACCTCGCCGCGCGCCGTGGGGCGCTCCGGGTCGGGGAGGCTGTCGAGGGCGGCGTCGAGGGTGGCGCGGATCCGCCGTCCGAGGCGGCCGAAGCCCCAGGCCTCGGCGAGGACGCGCCAGGCCTCTTCGCGGGGGAGGGGGCCGTGGGTGTCGACCAGGCCGACGATGGCGCGGGCCAGCTCGGGGCGGGTGGCGGGGTCGTGGAAGCGGTCGCGGTCACCGCCCGGGGGCGCGGCGGGAGATCGGGAGAGCACACGTCTGAACTCCAGTCACGTGAAACGAAATCGTATGCC
>CAZPJM010000475.1:0-2901 GCA_964586865.1 uncultured Enterobacteriaceae bacterium | reverse complement strand
GCGCGCTGGGGGGGGGGGGGGGGGGGATGGGGGGGGGGGGTCACCCGGGCCTGGGGGCAGGGGCGGGCGCGCGGGCGCCGCCGGACCGCTGGCGGGTGGGCCGGGGGCCTAACGGATCGGGCCGGGGGTGACCCGCGCGGCCGCTACCCCACCACCCCGAGCAGGTACAGGCTGAACAGGGCGGCGAGCCCCAGCAGGACGAGGCCGATGCCGCCGAGCAGCGCGATCCCCGGCCACCCCGACGGAGGCGAGCGGCGGCCCGGATCGGTGTCGTCCACGTCGAGCGTGTCGTGGTCGAGGGGCTCGTCGAGGGTGGAGGGCGTGTCGAGGGCGCTCTCGGGGAGCGGGCCGGCGGCGAAGGGGGCCCGGCGGCCGTCGGTCTCGGTGGGAGGGGTGCGGGCCTCGTCGGACCGGGCGGGCTCGGGCCGCTCGGGGCCGGGACCGGGGCGCTCGTCGATGACCGTCTGGGTGGGGGCCGGGGGGGGGACCGGCAAGGCGGCGCCCTTCTGGCGGAGCTGCCCGGCCACCTGGACCGGGGTGGCCATGAGCATGGGGGGCGCGATGGGCGGACCGCCGCCCTCGAGCTCGTGCACCAGGGCCTCGAGCCGCTCGGCCACGACCTGGAGGTCCCGCGGACGGGCGGCCTCCTCGGAGGACAGGAGCTCGGCCGCCAGGCGGTCCAGGGTCTCGGGGAGGGCCCGCGGGACCACCGCCGAGACCGGCGCGAAGCGGGGCGGTGCCGTCTCGGTCCCCTCCAGGGGGGGCGCCCCGGTGAGGCCGTGCCACAGCAGGGCCCCCAGGCTGAAGGCATCGGCCGTCGGGTCGTCCTCGCGGGCCCCCGGCAGGCGCCACGGCGCGGCGGGGGCGGCGTCGAAGCCGTGCCGCCAGGTCCACCACAGCGGCAGCAGGGAGGCCACCTCCTCGCCGGAGGGGCCCGGGGTCACCAGGACGTGCTCGGGGGTGAGGGGCCCGTAGGTGCGCCCCTGGGCGTGGATGGCGTCCAGCGCCCGGGCGGTGGCGGCCAGGATCCGGGCCAGGCCCACCAGGGGCGGGGGGCGGGTGATCAGGCGGGTGGCCAGGGTGGTGGCGCCGGTGGATGGCGTGACCACCAGGATGCGGGAGGCGTCCGACCCCAGATCGCCGTAGGTCAGGACCCGCTGGATGGTGGGGTGACGCAGGCTGCGGGCCCGCTCCAGCTCGGCCCGCAGCACGGCGGGGTCGTGGTCGCCGGGGCGGCGCACCACCAGCACCAGCACGTGGGCCGGTCCGTCGTCCGGGCGCGCGCGCAGGACCTCGCGCCCGGGGCCCGATTCGGCCACGGCCGTGGGGATCCAGGTATCGAGGAGGCGGGCCCCCAGAAGCTCATGGGGAGGGCCCGCCGCGCGCGCGGTCCGGGGGGGGGTGCTCATACCTGCCCAGCATGTCACACGACAGCGTGCAGGCTCCCGCTTGCGCTCCCCTTTCGGGTTGGGGGTTTCCCTGACCCCCGTGGCGGAGGCGTGACGGCGCGCCTCACCGGGCGGGTCGGTCCTGGGAGCCCATGGCCTCCGACACCACCTCGAGCTCGGGGCCGGACGGCGCGACGGGGCGCACCAGCTCCCCCACCAGGTACAGGGGACGGTCCCGCACCTCGTCGTGGATGCGCGCGATGTACTCGCCGATGATCCCCAGGCAGACAAGCTGTACGCTGCCGATGAACAGAACCGCCACGATGAGGGAGGCCCAGCCGGACACGGGCTGGTCCGCGGTCAGGCGAAGGAGCACCGCCCAGCCGGCGTAGCCCAGGCTCCCCACCGCGGTGAGGATCCCGAGCAGGGTCGCCAGGCGCAGCGGCAGGGTGGAGAAGGCGAAGATCGCGTCGGCGGCAAGCTCCACCATCCGCCAGGTGGGGTACTTGGTGCGGCCGGCGAAGCGCGGGTCCCGGTCGAAGGGCACCAGGGCCTGCCGGAAGCCCACCCACCGGGCCATGCCCCGCACGAAGCGGTGCTGCTCCCGCAGCCGGACCAGGGCGTCGGCCGCGCGCCGGGAGAACAGCCGGAAGTCGCCCGCGTCGGGCGGGATGTCCACCGGCGTGAGCAGCCGGAGGACCCGGTAGAAGGCCCACGCCAGGCCCCGCTTGAGGGGGCCGTCGCCCGCGCGGGAGCGGCGCACCGCCACCACCACGTCGTGCCCCTCCCGCCAGCGGGCCAGCAGGCGGGGGATCACCTCGGGGGGGTCCTGCAGGTCGGCGTCCATGACGATCACGGCGTCCCCGCGGGCGTGATCCACCCCGGCTGTGATGGCGAGCTGGTGGCCGAAGTTGCGCGACAGGGCCACCAGGCCCACCCGGGGGTCCCGGGCGTGCAGGGCGTGCAGCAGGTCCCGGGAGCCGTCGGTGGAGCCGTCGTCCACGAAGAGGATCTCGCTGGGCTCGCCCTCGGCGTCCAGCACGGCGGCGAGCCGACGGTGGAGCTCGGGCAGGCTCTGTTCTTCGTTGAAGACCGGGACGACGACCGAGATCACGCGCGCCCGCCTCCGGTCATGAGCCGCACCAGGCCCTCCGGGTCGTCCACGTGCAGCCAGTGACCGGCATCGGGCAGGACGTGGAGCGTCACGTCCTCGTGGGCCTCGTCGGCGTAGCGGGCCACCACCTGGGGCGACCAGCGGTCCGAGCGGCCGGCCCGGACCACGTCGATGGGGCACGGCGGGTCCCGGAGGACGGGCCACAGGTCCTGCCGCCAGTAGTCCTGGATCATCTCGTCGACGGCGTCCAGGTCGAAGGCGAAGACGAAGCCGCCCTCGCCGCGCACCAGGTTGGTCGTCATCCAGCGCGACAGCATCTCGCCGAAGCCCAGCGCGGACAGGTGCTCCACCACCTCCTCGCGCTCGGCCAGGGGCACGGGGACGCGGCGGAGCGCCCGC
>CAZPJM010000474.1:0-2921 GCA_964586865.1 uncultured Enterobacteriaceae bacterium | reverse complement strand
GCGCGCGCCGGTGGCGGCCCGCCCACGGGGTGGCGCCTGGCCGGAGCCGGGCCGCCCGGTCCACCCCGACCCGGTGGAGGATGGGCGGGTGCGGATCCTCGACCGGTGGGTCCCCCTCGACCCGCCCGACTGGTGCCCGGCGTGGGCCCCGCCCCACACCCTGGGCCGGGTGCGCCTCCATGAGCACGGCTTCCTGCCCGAGCTGACCGATGCCGATCTGGTGCGGATCCTCCGGCACTGGATCGACCAGGTCCCCCCCTATGGCCCCGACTACTGGGGCGATGCCTGGAACGCCTACGCCCTGGCCGGTCGGGTGGTCCACTGGATGCAGGCCCTCGCGGCACGGCCCGGCCTCCCCGCCGACGCGGTCCGGGCCCTGACCCACAGCCTGGCCGACCAGCTCGCCTTCCTGGATCGCAACCTCGAGACCGACCTGGGCGGGAACCACCTGGTGCGGGACCTGCGGGCCCTGGCGTGGGGGGCGGCCTGCTTCGAGGGGCCCGCCGCGGCCCGGTGGCGCGAGACGGTGGCCCGGTGGCTGCCCCGGGTCCTCGAGGAACAGATCCCCGACGACGGGCTGCACGTGGAGCGCAGCCCGGCCTACCACCTCCAGGTCCTCGCCGACCTGCTCGATGTCCACCAGGTCCTCCCCGAGGGCCCCCTGCGGGACGATCTGGCCCGGGCCCTGGACCGCATGGCCCTGGCGGCCGCCGCCACCACCGCCCCCGACGGCGGGCCGCTGCTCCTGGGGGACGGTGGGCTGCACATGGCGCCCCCCGCCGCCGAGCTCCTCGCCACCTGGCGGGACCGGGGTGGCGCCACCCCGACCCCGCCCGCCCTCGTGACCCTGGCCGATGCGGGCCTGGTCCTGCACCGGGCCGACCAGGACCTGCTCTGCGTCGACGCGGGGCCGCTGGCCTGCGATGCCCTGCCCGGCCACGGCCACGCCGACGTGCTCGCCCTCACCTGGTCCGTGGGCGGGCGGCGGCTCCTCGTGGACCAGGGCGTGTTCGAGTACCAGGGCCCCACCCGGGCCTTCTCGCGCAGCACCCGGGCCCACAACACCCTCACCCTGGACGACCAGGACCAGGCCGAGCTCTTCGGTACGTTCCGGGCCGGGCGACGATGGCGCGTCACCCGCCACGCCCTCCATCCCCGGCCCGACGGGGTCCTGATCACCGCCTCCCACGACGGCTACGCCCACCTCCCGGGCCGGCCCGTCCACCGGCGCACCGTCGACCTGAAGGGCCGGCTCCTCCGGGTGCAGGACCGGGTCGAGGGGGGCCGTGGCCAGCGGGCCCTCGTGCGGCTCCTGCTCCACCCGGATCTCCGACCGGAGACCGTGCCCGGCGGACTCGACCTGCACCGGGACGACGGCTGCGCCCGGCTGCGGACGGCCCACCCGCTCCGGGTCGAGGCGGCCTCGTGGTGGCCCGACTTCGGCGTGGCCCACCCGACCTGGCGGGTGGTGGTCGACCTGGGCCCCGCTCCCTGCGAGGGCCTGATCGTCCTCGATGCCCGGGACCTGCGCGACGGCTGACGTCCCCGGCCCAGGCGCGCAAGACCCTCGACAGGCCGCTCCGGTCCTGCCAGGCGCTCGCGGGGGCGTGGCTCGTCGGCGAGGACGGACCGGGCCATCCCGCCCCTCCCTCCTCGGGGAGGGCTTCGGCGCCGTATCCTCCATCCTCTCCCCGCCGGAGGTGGCCATGCGCCTCGCCCCGCTCCTCGTCGCCCTCCTCGTCCTGCCCACCGGGTGCGGCGGTCCCGGGGCCGATGGCGACGACCCCCTCGCCCGCCCCGAGCGCACGCCGGACCCGGGACGGGTGACGGCGCGACGCCTGAATCGCGACGAGTACAACAACACCGTCCGGGACCTCCTGCTCACCGACCTCCGGCCCGCCGATGGCTTCCCGGACGACGACACGGCCCACGGCTGGGACAACATGGCCGACGCCCTCTCCCTCTCCCCCCTGCACGTGGAGATGTACGAGCAGGCCGCCGATCGGCTCATCGAGACCGAGCTCCCGAGCCCGGTGGCCGAGCCGGTGGAGCACTTCTTCGAGGGGGAGTCCGGCGCCCTCGACGCCACCACCGGGGCCCCGACCGGCGATCACTACAACCTGTGGTCCAACGGTAGCCTCACCGCGACGGTGCGCATCGAGCACGACGGCGAGTACCTCATCGAGGCGCGCCTCGGCGCCACCCAGGCCGGCGGCGAGGTGGCCCGGGCCGCCCTCCTCGTCGACGGGCGCACCGTGGCCACGGTGGACGTGACCGGCCAGCGGGCATTCGCCGCCTACCCGGCGAGGGTGGAGCTCACGGCCGGCGCCCACCAGGTAGGCGTGGCCTTCCTCAACGACTTCTACGACCCGGACGCCGGACAGGACCGCAACCTGCTCGTGGACTGGTTCCGGCTCGAGGGCCCCCTCGGCGCGACCGGCGAGCCCACCGCCGCCAGGGCCCGGTACTACACCTGCACGCCCACGGGCCAGGATCGCTCCTGCGCCGAGGAGGTGCTGGTCGGCTTCGCCACCCGGGCCTGGCGCCGGCCTCCCGACGCCGACGGCCAGCGGCTGCTCCTCACGGTCTTCGACGCGGCCGTCGACGCGGGGGCCGACTGGGAGGAGGCGGTCCATGCGGGGATCAAGGCCGCCCTCCTCTCGCCGCGCTTCCTGTTCCGCCTCGAGGTGGACCCGGCGCCCGGCGATCCCGTGCCGCGCCCCCTGGACGGCTACGAGCTCGCCAGCCGGCTCTCGTACTTCCTGTGGCGCTCCATGCCCGACGATCGCCTGCTGGCGCTCGCCGCCGACGATGAGCTCCAGGACCCCGAGGTGCTGCGGGCCGAGGTCCGGCGCATGCTCCAGGACCCCCGCGCCGACACGCTGGTCACCGACTACGCGGGCCAGTGGCTCCACATCCGG
>CAZPJM010000473.1:0-2921 GCA_964586865.1 uncultured Enterobacteriaceae bacterium | reverse complement strand
GGGCGGGGGTTGCGGGGGGTGGGACGGAGGACGGTGGGGCGCAGGGTGAGAGGCTGCATCGGGGGCTCCGGGTCGGGGGTCGCCCCCCCTCGGAGCAAGGCCCGGACCAGCCCCCGAGCACGCTCGAACGCCCGTATTCGGCCCACAGACCCGCCCCCGCACGTGCGCCGCACACCCCGCACACCGTGCGCGCGACGCGCCCGACACCGCCCGAGCCGCACCGACCCGCAGGTGTCACCCCCGAGCCGCACCCGGTGCGCTACCCTCGGGGCTTCCCGGAGGCCCCATGCTGCTCCTCCTCGCCGGGCTCGCGTCGACCCCCGCCCACGCCCAGCAGATCTGGGTCAACGAGACCGTCCAGGGCGGGATGAGCGTCGATACCAGCGGCGTCTCGACGCCCTACAACGGCAGCAGCGTCTGGTACGGGGGCAAGTCGCTCCGGGTCGAGATCCCCACCGGCGCCACCGTCGTCGACGTCTACGCGGTCCTCTCCGCCAAGAGCGGCGGCTTCCTCGGCGACCCGGCAGGGCGCGCCCGGGTCAACGGCGTGACCCTCGCCAGCGCCACCCTGCGCCACACCGACGCGCTCTACCGCGTCTACGACCTCGACCCGGGCACCTTCAGCATCACCGGACGCGGGACCTATAGCTACCAGGAGCGCGGCGACGCCGAGAACAGCTTCCACAGCGGGGCGGGCATCTCGGGGATCACCCTGGCCGTGGTCTACGAGGACACGGGCGCCTCCGCCCGGCGCCACGTGGTGTTCGGGACCCACCGGACCACCAATGGGAGCTGGACCATCACCGGCCTGCCCACCTCCCGGGTCATGGGCCAGCAGACCGTCGCCCAGACCCTCATCTGGGAGTGCACCGACGAGCAGAACGGCCAGTACTGGATCGACGGCAGCCGACAGACCACCGAGGCGGGCGGCCGGGACGACGGCCGGCCCGGCCTCAACGCCAACTGTGGGGTCCAGGACTGGAACAGCCTCATCACGGGCGGCTCCTTCGGCATCGACAACAGCGACAACCTGGTCGGGACCTCGGGGGACCGCGACAACGCCGAGCCGGGCGGCAGCACCACCAACAGCCGCCGCTCCGACGAGCTCTACCGCCACACCTACGGCCGGGGAGGGAGCACCCGGCTGCAGTACCGGGGCGACGGGGACGGCTGGACCACGGCCTTCGCCATCTCCATCGAGCGCGACCGGGACGCCGACGGCATCGCCGACTCGGACGACACCTGCACCGACGCCGACGCCGACACCTACGGCGACCCGGACTACCCCGACAACACCTGCGCCGACGACTGTGACGACGGGGACAGCGCCATCCGTCCCGGGGTCAGCGAGATCGCCGGCGACGAGGTCGACCAGGACTGCGACGCCTCGGAGATCTGCTTCGTCGACGCCGACGACGACGGCTTCCGGCCCGACACCACCTCCACCCGGACCTCGACGGACCTGTCGTGCCGTGGGCCCGGGGAGGCCCTGGCCGTGGAGCCCGCCGGCGACTGCAACGACGGCGACGACACCATCAACCCCGGCGCCACCGAGGTGGCCGGCGACGAGGTCGACCAGGACTGCGACACCGAGGAGCTCTGCTTCGTCGACGCCGATGACGACGGCTGGCGCCTCGACACCACCCTCACCTCGGCGGACCTGACCTGCGACGGCCCCGGCGAGGCGGTGGCGGCGGATCCTGGCGGAGACTGCAACGACGGGGACGACACCATCAACCCCGGCGCCACCGAGGGGATCGCCGACAACCTCGACCAGGACTGCGACGGGACCGAGCGCTGCTACCGCGACACGGACAACGACGACTACCGCACCGATTCGGTGTTCACCTCGGTGGATGCGGACTGCGACGACACCGGCGAGGCGCTGGCCGCGGAGCCCGCCGGCGACTGCAACGACGGGGATGACACCATCAACCCCGGCGCCACCGAGGTGGCCGGCGACGAGGTCGACCAGGACTGCAGCACCGACGAGCTCTGCTTCGTCGACGCCGACGACGACGGCTGGCGCCTGGACACCACCGTGCTCTCCACCGACCTCTCCTGTCGGGACCCGGGCGAGGCCCTCGCGACCGACCCGCGCCTCGACTGCGACGACGGCGATGACCGGACCAACCCGGGCGCCACCGAGATCGTCGGGGACGAGAAGGACCAGGACTGCAACGGGCGGGAGCTGTGCCTGACCGACGCCGACGATGATGGCTACACCATCGCGACGCTGCTGGACTCGGAGGACGAGGACTGCAGCGACCCGGGCGAGGGGACGGCGGCGGAGCCGGGCGACGACTGCGACGACGCGGACGACGCCATCAACCCCGGCGAGCCGGAGGTGGCCTACGACGGCATCGACCAGGACTGCTCCGGCGAGGACCTCTGCGACGTGGACGGGGACGGCTTCGACGCCGGGATCGACGCCTGCACCGGCACCGACTGCGATGACACCGTGGCCGGCGTGGCACCCGACGCCGTCGAGATCTGGTACGACGCCATCGATCAGGACTGCGACGGCTGGTCCGACTTCGACGCGGACTTCGACGGCTTCGACGCGGTGGCCTGGAGCGGGACCGACTGCGACGACGACGACCCGGACATCCGGCCGGGGGCGGAGGACCTCCCCGGCGACGGCGTGGACCGGGACTGCGACGGCGAGAGCGACTTCGACGCCGACGGGGACGGCTTCGACGACGTGGCCTACGGCGGGCTGGACTGCGATGACACCGACCCCGACGTCTACCCCGGGGCCCCGGAGATCCCGGACGGGATCGACAATGACTGCGACGGGATCCAGCAGGACGACGACCGGGACGAAGACGGGCTGACCGACCTGGAGGAGCTCGAGCTCGGCACCGACCCCGGGTCGGCGGACAGCGATGGCGATGGCCTGCTCGACGGCGAGGAGGTGG
>CAZPJM010000472.1:0-2921 GCA_964586865.1 uncultured Enterobacteriaceae bacterium | reverse complement strand
GGGGGCCGGGACCATGACCTACGGGATCATCATCGACGACGCGGGCCGGCCGGCCGGCGGCCGGGTCCAGGTCCGGTTCCGCTGATCGTCCTCCGGGAGCCTGCTTCTGGGGCTCCCTGTGGGAGTCCGGCTCAGCCCTCGTCCTTCAGGGCCGGCTTCTGCCAGTGGTACTCGGGCTCGCCCAGGGCCTTCGCCGCCCAGCGCCCCAGCACGAAGAGCAGGTCCGACAGCCGGTTGAGGTAGCGCATGCACCCGTCGCCCACGTCCGCTTCGACGTGCATGAGGGTGTAGACGCGACGCTCGGCGCGGCGGCACACGGTGCGGGCCTGGTGGAGCTGGGCCCCCACCGGGCCGCCTCCCGGGAGGATGAACTCCTGCAGGGGCTCCAGGTCGTCGTTCAGGGCGTCGATCCAGCCCTCGAGGCGGGTGACGTCCTCGTCGCCGACGCGGAACATGCCCGGCCAGCGATCGGCGGGCCGGGTGGCCAGGTCGCTGCCCACGTTGAACAGGTCGTTCTGGATGTGGGCCAGCATGCCGTCGATCCGGGTGATCACGCCGGGCTCGGCCCCGGAGCGCCGGTTGGCGGTGCGGACCAGGCCGAGGACGGCGTTCAGCTCGTCGACGGTGCCGTACGCTTCGATGCGGACGTGATCCTTGGGGACCTTCTGACCGCCCACCAGGCGGGTCTCCCCCTGGTCGCCGGTGCGGGTGTAGACCTTCGTGATTCGCATGGTGCGGGCCTCCTGGGCGGGTGTGGTGCGGGGCGGGGGCCTCCGTTACGCGGAGGTCGACGCCGGCGGAGCGGTCGGCGTCGCGGCCCACGGCAGGGAGGCCCCACGTGCACCGGCGCGTCCAGTTGGACAACCTCAGAGGCATGGATCCCGTCACCTTGGAGGTGACCATCACCGATGCCCTGCGCCGGCCCATGAGCCAGCTCGCCCCCGAGACGCTGGCCGATCTGGTCGCTCTCGCGGATTCGGAGGTGGCGCCCAAGGCCCTGCGGAGCGAGCTCGAGCGCTTCCTGGATCGGGTGGGCCGCGAGATCGCCGATGTCCCGGATGGTCCGGCCTGGTCGGCCTTGCTGGACGAGCTGGGGACCGTGCCGGCCGAGCGCATGCCGGCCTGGCTCCGCGACCGGGTCCACGAGGAGGCCCACCGGGAGGGCAGGGTCCCCCGGACCGCCGAGGCCACCGAAGAGGCCACCGCGCACTGGGCCACCACCGAGCCGGTCCCCTTCGCCCTCGGGAGCCGCGGCGCCAAGGTCGAGCGGTCCACCCGGGCGGCCCGACCACGGGTGGCGGGCTCCATCTCCGGGCGGCGCGCCATCGGCAAGGCCGGGGACAAGCCGCCCCGGGCGGGCGGCGGCTCCGGCGGTGGCGGGCAGCGCCGGATCAAGGCGCCCCGCGCCACGGTCGACGAGGCCACCCTCGACCTGCTCATCCAGACCTGCACCGAGCGGCTCTCGTCCTACGGCGAGAACGGCCTGGGCGAGCAGGTGCTCATGGTGGGGATCCGCAAGCAGCTCGAGGATCGGGTCCCGGACATCCAGGGCCGCGATGTGCTGAAGGCCCTCGAGATGATGCAGGAACGCGGTCTGGCCCGGCGCAGCGCCGGCCGCTGGAAGCTGGAGCGCCGCTGGGGCGGGTGAGGGGGCCCCACGGCGAGGCCCGTCCGGCCCCGTCATGCCGAGTCGGTCCGGGGTCGGGTGCCGCGCGCAGGAGCCGGCCCGGGCGCCGCCCGAGGCGATAGGAGCGGAGGGACTCGAACCCTCACGGCCTCGCGGCCAGCGGATTTTGAGTCCGCCGCGTCTGCCATTCCGCCACGCTCCCGGCCTCCGCCCCTTATCCATCCTCGAGGGCACCACAAGGCGAGTCGCGCGCCGTCGACGGGGGCGGCCAGCTCCGGGGCCGCGCCGGCGCCCCTACTCCGGATCCTCGAGCGGCTCGCAGGCCGCCCGCAGGCGCTGGGCCACGGGGGCGCAGGGGCCGGTGCTGTCGAGGGGCAGGCCGTCCTCGTCGCAGGCGGGGGAGGTCTCGCAGCTCGCCGCCTCGAGGTGGGCGATGCACGCCTCCACGTCGGCCGCGTGGTCCCCCAGGCCGTCCGTGGCGCCGTCGCAGGCCAGGGCGGTGCCCAGCAGCAAGCTCCGGCAGGCGGTGGGCTCGGACAGGTCCAGGCCGTCGCGGCAGGTGGCGGCACGGCTCTCCGCGCAGGCCTCGGTGGCATGGAGGCCGCAGAGGGCGTCCACGTAGCGGGCCGCGAGGGCCTCGCCGTCCACCGGGGGAGGGGGGTCGGGAAGCGGATCCGTGGTACCGGGCGCGACCGCCGGCGTGGACGGGCCGGTGAGGGGCGACTCCCGACCCTCCACGGGAGAGGCGATGCAGCCGGTGAGGACGAGGAGCAGGCAGCCGAGACGCATGGGACCTCCGCCCCCGAGGGTATCGCGCGATCCTTTCACGTCTCTTCGAAAATCTTTCGCCGGGCTGGCCCGAGGGGTAGGGAGTCCCCGGAGGTCGGCATGGTCACGCTCCTCGCAGCGCTGGGTCTCCTGGGCACCGCCGCGGCCGGTCCGCGGACCGGCACCCTGGTGGGCATCGCCAACAATGCCGAAGGGCTCAACGACGCCCCGGCCGACACGGGAACCCTGGCGGCCCTGGATCCGGACGCGGGGGCCTGGGTGGATCGGGTGGTGGTGCCGCGCTCGGGCGTCGCCATGACCTGGGATCCCAGGACCGATCTGGCGCTGGGCATCCTCCACCACGAAGGCGGGGCCCAGCTCCTCGTCGAGATCGACCCCCTCTCCCTCGAGGTGGGCGAGCCCCGCGGGGTGCTGGTGGACGCCCAGGACGCGGCGGTCCGGCACAAGGTCACCGCCCTCTCGCTCACCGACGACGGCCGGCTGTACGGGGTGGCGGCCCGGCGGA
>CAZPJM010000471.1:0-2932 GCA_964586865.1 uncultured Enterobacteriaceae bacterium | reverse complement strand
GCGCACCTCGCCGAGCACGCGCAGGGCGTTGCCCCCGAGCACCCTCCGGATCCGGTCCTCGGACCAGCCGCGGTCGAGCATGTCCTGGACCAGCCGCGGGTGGTGGGTGATGTCGGGCAGGTCGCCGGGCGGCACGATGGCCCCGTCGTAGTCGGTGCCGATGGCGGCCGCCTCCTCGCCGCCCACCCGGATCACGTGCTCCAGGTGATCGAGGATGTGCGATCGACGGGCGTACAGGAGCACCGGGGCCAGGAACTGGGACTGGTACATGATGCCGACCACGCCGCCCCGCTCCACGATGGCGCGGATCTGGTCATCGTCCACGTTCCGCCAGTGCCGGCGCACCCC
The DNA here is from genome assembly GCA_964586865.1 of uncultured Enterobacteriaceae bacterium. Lineage (GTDB taxonomy): Bacteria > Myxococcota_A > UBA796 > UBA796 > REDI01. The sequence continues at coordinate 2,584 of CAZPJM010000471.1, read as the reverse complement.
CTCGACGCCGGTGTGGGTGACCAGCGGGGGCACGTCGTCGGCGTGGGCCTCGAGCGCCTCCCAGAAGGTCCGCTTCCCCGCGTGGGCCAGGTCGACGAAGATCCGCCGGGCATTGCACCGGGCCACCAGCTCCCGCCCGGGCGCGCCCAGGCCCCGATCCGGGCCCGCCGGGCTGTTGGTGCCCCCCATCCGCGAGGTGGTGAGGTGGACCAGGGTGATCCGGTGCAGCAGTTCGCCCACGGGGCCATCGAGGACCGAGAGGTCGTGGATGAGGGCATTGCCCCCCTGCAGGGCCGGCAGGGCCGCCAGGCGACCCGCCGCGTGGGCCGCGTCGTAGCCCGCCCGGTCGGTGACCACCGCCAGCCGGTCCCGGTGGGCGGCGGCCCGGTCCTGGATGCGACGCAGGTTGCGCAGGGTGATCCGCTGCCGGTTGGCGGGAGGCCGGAACGGGTTGGTGGCCACGTCCCACGCCACGCCGGTGAACCCCGACGCCCGCAGCCGGGGCAGGTCGGTGTGGCCCCAGAACAGGCTCGGGCGCCGGCGCGCCCGGTGGCGCTTCAGCGGGTCGTAGCCGTAGACCCGGACCGGCACCTCGAGGTCCAGGTGCAGGTCGAAGACGTGGCTGTCCACCAGCAGATCCACCGCCTCGCGGGAGACCCCCAGCGACCGCGCCCAGCCCGCCGGATCCTCGGCCCCCATGCCGATCAGTGGGAGCGCTTGAAGTAGAGCTGGGCGGTGCCCGTCTCTTCGGGATCCACCGCCACCAGCTCCCAGCCCTGGGCGCCCGCCTCTTCGAGGTACTCGAACAGCGAGGGGCAGGAGTCCACATCGCCGTCCTCGCCCCGCGGCACCAGCCCCTGCCAGTGCCCGTTCGTGGTCAGGACGCGATCGTTCTCCATGTAGATGACGAGGTACTCGAAGCGCTTCACGACAGCCTCCCGGGGTGGCGCTCGACGTAGCGCGTTGTCCGACGCCAGGCGGCGGCGTCCGACCCACGGCGGCCCCTCAGACCGCCCCGCTCGGTGCGGCGCCAGCCTCCGTCGAGGCCCGCCCCCCGATCCACCCCGCGAGCCAGGCGGGGCGCTCCATGGCGATGACGTGTCCGGCGCCCTCCACCAGCGTGACCTCCACGCCGGCACAGGCGGCCAGGTCCCGGGCGAAGGAGACGGGGTAGCCGGGGTCGTCGGTGCCGTGGCACAGGTGGACGGGCATGGGCAGCCCGGCCAGGGCGGGGCGCAGGTCGGGGGCGGCGGCCCAGGCGCGGAGCTCGCGGACCAGGAGGCCGGGGTCGACGCCGTCGCGCCAGGTGCGGAGCTGGGCGGCCAGGTCGGAGCGCTCGGCGGCGAGGCGGGGCGAGAGGAAGGCCTGCACCGCCAGCCCCTCGAGATCGGCGTCGGCCTCGACGGCGTCGGCCAGCCCCGACACCAGGTCCGGGTCGGGGAGGTGGGCCACGCCAGCGACGCCGAGCAGGGCGGTCACGCGGTCGGGCCGCTCCCGGGCGAGCCGGACCCCCCGCAGGAAGCCCCCGCTGTGCCCGACCAGGGCGACGGGGCCAGGCAGGCTGTCGAGCCAGCCCCGGAGCAGGGCGTGGGCCCCGTCCAGGGTGACGGTGCCGGGATCGCCGGGCGCCCCCCAGTTGGGCAGGTGGACCAGGTGGACCGTGCAGGTGGCCGACAGGTGCTCGCACACGGGGACGAGCCACCGGGCCGGCATGGGAAAGCCGGGCAGCATGACGACGGGCGGGCCATCCGGGCCGGGAAAGGTGCGTACGTGGGGGGACGGGGTCATCCGGGACTCCCTGGGGCGTGGAGGAGGGTGGCCAGCTCGGCCCGACTGCCGATCCCGAGCTGGGCGTAGACGGCGCGCAGGTGGACGCGGACCGTGTGGGGGCTGATCCCCATGGCCCGGGCGATCTCGGGGGCGGTGGCACCGGCGGCGGCGTAGGTGGCCACCTCGCGCTGCCGCGGGGTCAAGGCGTGCAGGGCGGTGCGGCGCGCATTCGGGCTGGGCGTCAGGTGGACGAGCACGTGGTCGGGCTGACCGCGGTCGCCGTGGAGGCGCTGCATGAGGGGCACGGTCCGGCCGAGACCCACGGGCCGGTTCCGGGGATGGGCCACGAACGCCACGACCTGACGACGCAGGCGCTCCCGCGCTCCGGGCAGCCCCAGCCACGCCAGGCCCGAGCCGGAGGCGAAGACCACCGCGCCCTCCGCATCGCACACCAGATCGGCGGGGCCCTCCAGGTGCCGGTCCAGGCGACCCGCCAGGGCGAGGGCCCCCGCCACCTCGTCGGCCAGGCCCTGGAAGGCCACCGGGGCATCCTCGGGGAGCGGCCGGTCCCCTGGGGTCGCGCCCACCGCGACCACCCCCACGAGCTCCTGATCATCCCAGACGATCCGCCGCACGTAGTCGCCGATCCCGCTCGCCTGGAGGGCGTCACGGAGCCCACGCCCCAGCAAGGGATAGCCGCGCTGCTGGCCCAGGCGCTCCACCCGCTGCCCGGCCGCGCCCAGCTCCAGCAAGCCCTCGATGTAGCGACCATCCGGATCGGCGGCGAAGGCAGCCAGGGCGGACACATCGTCGG
>CAZPJM010000470.1:0-2935 GCA_964586865.1 uncultured Enterobacteriaceae bacterium | reverse complement strand
CGCCCCGGCGGGCTGGAGGCCGGCCAGGGTGAGCCCGCGAGCGGGGGCAGGCCAGGCGCCCTCCCGGACGTCTCCCCACGCCAGCACCCGCGCCAGGTCGTGCGGGGACCGGCGCGCCAGCCCCACCTCCACCAGCAGGGCGGCCATGCGGCGCACCTGATGCCGGAGGAAGGCGTCGCCCTCGACGCGGATCCGCACCCCGGCGGGCCCGCGCCGCACCACCAGCCGCCGGACCGTCTTCACCGGTGAGGTGCGGCGGCCGCGACGCCCGCGCAGGGCCCGGAAGTCCCGCGTCCCCCGCAGGTGCCGGGCCGCGACCCGCATGGCCGCCACGTCGAGCCGGCCCGCCACCTGCCAGGCCCGGGCCTCGGCCGTATGCCAGTGGGAGGACCGCCCGTGGGGCCCCAGGCGGACCTCGGCAGCCCGGGCCTGGGCCACGGTCCGCCCATCACGGACCCGGTAGACGTAGCGCTTGGCCACGGCGAGGCCCCGCGCATGGACCGTGGGCGGCACCCGGGCCAGGCACACCTGGGTGAGGCCGTCCCGGCGCGGGTGGCGGGCCCCCTCCACGGCCTCGAAGGGCACCGTGGACGGCAGGTGACAGGTGGCCAGCGCCACATCGGCGTGGACGCCCGCATCGGTGCGGGCGGTGATCGCCAGGGCCCGGGGACGCCGCCCGCACGCCCCCTCGAGCCGGTCCAGGAGGGCGCCCCCCGCCGTGGGGAGGCCGGGCTGGGGCGCCACCCCGAAGAAGGGGGCCCCGCTGTAGGCGAAGGCGATGAGCACCTGCAGGCGTTCCGGGTCGATGGCGACCTCCCGCGCAGAGGGTGCCGGACCGGGGGCGGCCCGTTCAAGCGATCCGCGCTCGCGACGAAGGGAGGGCTCCCCCCCTGGAGGAAGCATGTCCGGTCCGGCCCTCGCCGTCCCTTCCGCCCCCTCCCTGCGCGCCCGCGCCGTGAAGCGCCTGGAGCAGGGCGATCTCGGTGGAGCGGTGGACGACACCCTGCGCGCCCTGCGGCTCGAGCCCTCGGAGGCCGAGCTGGCCCGTCGCCTCTCGGTGGTGCTGGGCGAGGTGGGGCGCCACGCGCTGGCCGAGCCCCTGCGCCAGGGCCTGAAGGAGGCCGACAACACGCTCTACCAGCAGACCTTCCTGAAGAAGCGGCGCACCCGCTACCTGGACTACCCGAGCCACGTCCACCTGGAGACCCTGGCGCGCTGCAATGCCCGCTGCACCTTCTGCCCCTCCCCGGAGCTCGAGCGGAGCGGGACACGGATGGAGGATGCGGTCATCGACAAGGTGCTCACCGACCTCGAGGACGTGCCCCGCGACCTGCCGTTCCGCCTCTCGCCCTTCAAGGTCAACGAGCCCCTGCTCGACGTGCGGATCTTCGACATCCTGGACCGGATCGAGGACCGCCTGCCCAATGCCGACATCGACCTGACCACCAATGGGAGCGCGCTCACCGACCGTACCCGGGCCCGGCTCTCGGGGCGACGCACCCTGAACGCCGTCTACGTCTCGTTCAACGACCATCGCCCCCAGGTCTATGAACAGGTCATGGGGCTGCCCTTCGACCGCACGGTGGCCCGGCTGGACGCCCTGCACGACGACGTCTCCGCCGGGACCCTCGCGGTGCGCGTGCAGGTCTCCCGGGTGGGCGACGGCACGCCGGACGACGACGCCTTCCGGTCCTGGGTCGTCCGGCGCTGGCCCGCCTTCCAGCCCGTCGTCCTGCGCCGCGGCGACTGGCTGGGCCAGGTGGACGAGCGCTTGGAGGAGGTGCCCAACGTGGCCTGCCTGCGCTGGTTCGAGCTGTCCATCACCGCCACCGGCACGGTGGCCCACTGCTGCATGGACGGCCAGGCCCGCCACCCCATCGGCGACATCCGCGAGCGGCACGTCCTGGAGGTCTACAACGACCCCTCCTGGCGCCGCCTCCGGGAGACGCTGCTGACCCGCCGGGACACCCACCCCTGCAGCGGCTGCACCTTCCTGTAGGGCCGCCGGGCGCGCCACCGGCCCAGGCCCCGCTCACCCCACGAAGCGTCCCGGACCGCACCAGTCGGGTAGATCGGGGCGGCCGTGGAGGAGGCCGTCCACCACCCCGCGGGCGGCGGCCAGGGAGAGGCTCGGCGACAGGCCCTGCAGCCCGGTCAGCGCGAGGCGGGTGGGGTCCCCCGGCATGGGCCCCAGGATGGGCAGGCCATCGCAGGTGTGGGTGGTGATCCGCGCCCAGCGATGGGTCTCGGGGGCGTCCGCCGCCGCGGGGAGGTGGCGGGCCACGAAGCCACGCACCTTGTCCAACACCGTGTCGGTCGGGGCCTCGTCGGTCTCGCCGGCCTCCATGTGCTGGGTGGCCCAGCGGCAGCCCGACACCACCAGGCCGCCCTCGGCGTCGGGCCGCCAGGCCACGTAGCCGAGCTGGGCACGCCCTGGGCGGATGCGGGCGTCGACCCCGCCGAGCCGCAGGCTGTGCTCGCGGACGGGGAGGACCTTGTCGGCGAACCAGGGGTCCAGCTCCCGGAGGGCCCAGCCGCCCGCCAGGATCACCGCATCGGCGTGGACCCCGCCCTCGGCCAGGACCGCCCGGAGGTCGCCGGCGTCCTCCACCACCCGCGCCACCGGCTGGCCGAACGCCACCCGGGCGCCGGCCGCGCGGGCCTCGTCGAGGAGGACCCGGCCCAGGGCGGCCGGATCGACCGCCCCATCGCCGTCCACGTCGAGTCCGGCCGTGAAGCCCTCCCCGCCGAGCGCGGCGCTGGCCTCGGCCCCGTCGAGCACCCGCGCACCCACCCCGAGCTCCGCGAGGGCCCGGGCACTGCGGGCGATCTCGTCCGGCTCGCGGGCATCCACGGCGGCCTGCAGCGCGCCGTCCACCACCGAGATCGGAAAAGCGTCGTGTAGGGAAAGAGTGTAGATCTCGGTGGTCGCCGT
>CAZPJM010000469.1:0-2944 GCA_964586865.1 uncultured Enterobacteriaceae bacterium | reverse complement strand
ACCACCGAGATCTACACTCTTTCCCTACACGACGCTCTTCCGATCTCGGGGCGGAGGCCCCGTCGGGCAGGCCCGTGAGCCCGGCCGCCAGCGCATCCCGCGCCAGGGTGGTGGCCCGCAGCGGCTCGGTGCCCGGGGCGAGGACGAGCCACACCCGGGCCTCGTCGGCGGCGGCCAGCCCCAGGGTCCGCTCGCGCCCGGGCAGGCCACGGAGCGCCTGCTCGAGAGGCGCGAGCACCTGGCCCTCCACCGCCTCCGGATCGCCGGCCCGCCAGGCGATGCGGGCCTCGAGCACCACCCGCTCGGCCGGCGGCGCGCAGCGGCACCCCGCGAGCAGGGCCAGCCCGAGGAGGCCCGCCCGGCTCATGCCTCGCGCCCGGCCCGCCGGGTGGCCTCGAGGCGCTCGAGGAAGAGGGCCTCCAGGCCCCCCGGGGGGAGGTCGGCGGCGCGCTCGTCGGCCACCACCCGACCGTGGGCCAGCATGATCACCCGGTCCGCCACCGCCTCGACCGTCTCGACCACGTGGGTCGAGAGCAGCACCGTCGCCCCCCGGTCCACCCGGTCCCGCAGCAGTCGCTTGACCCGGGCCGCCGAGGGGGGATCCAGCCCGTTGAGGCTCTCGTCCAGCACCACCACGGCGGGGTCGCCCAGGAGGGCCGCCGCCAGGGCCGCCTTGCGCCGCATCCCCTGGCTGAACTCCCGGATGAGGCGGTCGGCGTCGCCTGCGAGGTCCAGGATCTCCAGGAGATCGTCGATGGCATCGGCCCCGCCGCGGACCCGGGCCACGAAGTCGAGCCACTCGCGGGCGGTGAGCCAGGTGTAGAGCGCCGGCTCCTCGGGAACGGCGCCCAGGTGGCGGCGGGCGGCGGCCGGCTCGGCGTGGACGTCGACGCCGCACAGGCGGACCACGCCCTCGGTGGGGCGGAGGAGGCCCGTGAGCATGCGCAGGAGGGTGGACTTGCCGGCCCCGTTGTGGCCGATGAGCCCGACGAAGCGGCCCGGCGGCAGGGTCAGGTCGACCCGGTCCACCGCCACCACCGACCCGAAGGTGCGGCGGACGCCCTCGAAGGCGATGGCGGGGGGCTCGGTCAGGGGGCCTCCGGATTCCGCCCACCGGGGGCCGGACCGCTCGTGCGTAGCGCCCCCCCCGGCGCCGGTCCACACCGCCTCGCCGCCGGGACCGGGACGGCCTACCCGCCCGCCTCCCCGGAGATCCATGCTCCGCTCCCCCCACGACCCGGCCATCGCCCGCCTCGCCCTGCCGGCCCTGGGCGCGCTCGCCGTCGATCCCCTGGTGAGCCTGGTGGACACCGCCTTCGTGGCCCGCCTCGGCCAGGTGCCGCTGGGAGCCCTCGGGGCGTGCACCGGCCTGTTCGGCCTGGCCTTCTTCGTCTTCAACTTCCTGGCCTACGGGACCACGCCGCTGGTGGCCGAGGCCGTCGGGCGCGGTGACCGAGGGGCGGTGGGGCGCGTCGTGGGCCAGGCCCTCTTCCTGGCGGCGGGCCTGGGGGCGGCCGGGCTCCTGGTGCTCGAGATCGGCGCCGAGCCCCTGCTCCGGCTGATGGGCGCCGAGGACGCCCTGCTCGCCGAGGCGATCCCCTACCTGCGGGCCCGGGCCCTGGCCACGCCGGCGGTGCTGCTCATCACGGCTGGCAACGGGGCGTACCGGGGGCTCCAGGACACGACCACGCCCCTGCTCTACGTCCTCGGGCTGAACCTGGTGAACGTGATCCTGGACCCGCTGCTCATCTTCGGGCTGGGCTGGGGCCTGACCGGGGCCGGCGTGGCGAGCGCGGTGGCCCAGTGGACCGGCGCCGCCCTCTTCCTCGTCGGGATCCTGGGCTGGCACCGGACCCGCTTCGCCGTCCCCCCGCGCCTGCCCCGGCCCCGGGAGCTGGCGCCGCTCCTGACGGCGGGCAGCCTCCTGTCCATCCGCACCTTCGCCCTGGTGGGGACCCTGACCGTCGCCACCGCCATCGCCACCCGGGTGGGACCGGCGGCGGTGGCCGCCCACCAGGTGGCCTGGCAGCTCTGGGGGATGGCCGCCCTGGTGGTGGATGCCCTCGCCGTGGCGGGCCAGGCCCTGGTGGGGCGGCACCTGGAGGAGGAGCCCCGGACCGCCCGGGCCATCGCGGACCGGCTGCTGGTGCTCGGGACCGCGGTGGGCCTGCTCCTGGCGGCCGGCCTCTTCGTCCTGTGGCCGGGGCTGCGCGCGTACCTGGCCGAGACCCCCCAGGTGGCGTCGGCCCTGGGCGACATCCGGTGGCTGGTGATCCTCATCCAGCCCCTCAACGCCGCCATCTTCGTGTGGGACGGGGTCTACATGGGCGCCCGGCGCTTCGGCTACCTGGCCATCAGCATGGTGGGGGCGGGGGTGGCCGGGCTGGCGGTCCTCGCCCCGGTCCTGCCCCTCGGGTGGGGACTGACCGGGGTGTGGGCGGCCCTGGCCGTCATCAACGGCGTCCGCGCCGCCACCCTGCTCGCCGGCTACCTGGGCTGGCCTCGGCGCACCGGCGATGCCACCCCGGGCGACGGGGCCCCCGCGGGCTGACCTCAGAGGCCGACCGCCGCCCAGGCCACGCCCACGATGGCCACCGCGCCGGTGCCGTAGACCAGGGGGCCCAGGCGCCGCAGGGTGCTGGTGGCGAGGGCGAGGGGCACCAGGAGCCCCAGGGCCAGCGCCGCTCCGACCAGCACCGCCGCCCCCTCGGCGGGACCCGCCAGGTAGGCCGCCACCAGGGTGGGAGGCCAGATGGCGGGCTGGACCCACAGCACGAGGGCGGCCCCCCGCCCACCCCACCGCGGCGCCGGGGGGGCGGGCAGCCACCAGGCCAGAAACGGCGGTTCATCGTGGGCCCGGACCAGGGCCACCGAGAGCACCCCCGCCAGGCCCACCGCCAGCACGGGCACCGCACGGGCCGCGGCCGCTCCCTCGGTCCAGCCC
>CAZPJM010000468.1:0-2957 GCA_964586865.1 uncultured Enterobacteriaceae bacterium | reverse complement strand
GGCGGGAGGCCCCGTGGAGGACACGGCCGCCCCCCGGGGCAGCTCCGTCGACGAGGCCGCCCTGGACGCGGCATCCGGCCCCTTCGAGCCCATCCCGGCCGAGGAGGTGCTCCCCCCCGGGTGGACGGCCGCGCCCCTGGTCGGGGCCTTCCCGCCGGCCACGGGCCCGGTGGTCCAGCTCCTCCTCACCCCGGACGGCCGGCTGGTGGCCGCCACCCGCGAGGGCGATGCGCGGCAGATGTGGTGGGTGGGCCTGACCGCCGAGACCCGGCCCCCTGCCGACGGCCGGGCCCGACCGGTGCGCCTCGACGGGGTGCCCGAGACCGCCCTGGGCGCCCGCCGCCTGGAGGCCCCGACCTGGGCCCTGGGCGCGGTGCACCTGCTGGCCGGGGACGACGAGGGCCGTCGGGCGGTGTGGCGGCTGGACGCGGAGGGCGTGGCCATGCCCCTGCCGCGGGAGGGTCTGCCGGGCGGCGAGCTGGAGCGCCTGGCCGGGGGCCCCGGGCTGCTGGCCGCGGCCAACGCATCGGACGTGGTCTTCCGCGGCGGGACCGGTCGCTGGACCCGGCTGACCGCCACCACCACCGCCCCCGTCGAGGCTCTGGCCGCGGACGGGACCGTGGCCGCCCCCGAGGTGGTGGTGGTCCGCGCCGGGCGGGCCTTCCTCCACACCGCCGATCGCACCGTGGCCGAGCAACTCGTCCAGGGCCGCCTCCGGGACGTGCTCCGGCTCGCCGCGCCCCCGGCCCGCACCGTGTGGGTGGACGGCGACACCCTGGTCCAGCAGCGCGACGACGGCCGGCGCCTCGCCCTGGCCATCCGCGCCCTGCCCGGTCCCGACGTGGTCCGCGACCCGGCCGGCACGACCCTGGCCGCCGTCACCGACGGGGGGGTCGCCCTGGTGGATGCCCGGGGGATCACCCCCATCCCCCTGCCCGAGCTGGAGGCCATCACCGCGCTGACCCTGGCCCGGCTCGAGGGGCGTGTCGTGCTGGCGGTCGCCGGCCGGGACGGCCCGCTGGTCACCCTCCGCCTCGTGGACACCGAGACCGGCCGACCGCTGCGGTGAGGCCCCCCCGGAGGGGATCAGCCGTCGGTGGCGTCCCGCGCCCGCGCCAGGCCCGAGCCGCGCAGGAGGCTGCGCTTGGTCACGACGCCCAGCAGCCTCCCCGCGTCCACCACCGGCACCAGGGTGAGGTGATCCTCCACCATCCGGGTCGCCACCTCGTCGAGACCCGCGTCGGGCCCCACCGAGATGACCTTGCGGGTCATGAGATCGCCGGCGGTCGAGCCCGCCATCTTGTGGAGCTCGGCGTCCACGTCGCGGGCGCTGCCGAGGGGGATCACCGCGTCCAGGATGTAGAGCATGGTGGGCAGGTGGACCTGCTTCTCCTTGAAGACCAGGTCCATGGTGGTCACCACCCCCAGGAGCGTGTCGCCGTCCACCACGCAGGCGCCGTCGATGCCGGCGTCGAGGAGGCGGGCCGCCAGCTCGCGCACGGGGAGGTCGGCCGAGACGGTGACGGCGGGCTCGAGGATGTCGCGGGCGGTCTTCATGGACCCTCCGTGGTGGGCAGGTGGTGGTCCAGCCAGCGCTCGAAGACGCCAGCCACGGTGACGACGCGCAGGAAGCCGTCGGCCTGGGCCACCGCGCGGGGGTGGCTGTCGGTGACGACCAGCGCATCGAGGAGCCCGCTGTCGCGCAGGCGATCGAGGGCCCCCTCGGGGAGCACCCCGTGCGTCGCCACCGCCGCCACCCGGCTGGCGCCGGCCCGGCGGTAGGCCCGGGCGGCCTGGATGAGCGAGCCGCCGGTGCGGACCATGTCGTCGCAGAGCACCACCGGGCGCCCCTCCACGTCGGCGTGCAGGGCGGTGAAGCTCACCCGATCGGCGCCGAGGCGCTTCTTGAACACGAAGCCGGCCTCGACGCCCAGGCGGTTGGCCAGTCCCTGGACCCGCTTGGCGCCGCCGGCGTCGACCGCGCCCACCACGAAGGGCTCGCCGCGGCCCAGCTCGCGGGCCGCCTGGGCCAGCAGGTCGTAGGGGACCAGGTGGACCGGGTGGATGTGCCCCTCGAAGTACCAGGGCAGCCCCGGGGCGTGCAGGTCGAGCAGCACCACCCGCAGCCCGTCGCCCGGAGCCGGCAGCGCCGAGAGGAGGCGCGCCCGGAGCTTGGCGGTCACCGCCTCGCCCGACCGGGCCTGGCGCTCCATGGTGGAGTAGCCGAAGTAAGGGATGAGCAGGGTGAGGGAGCGGCACCCCTCCTGGACCAGCAGGCCGGCCAGGTCGAAGAGCTCGAGGGTGGCCGTGTCGTCGATGGTGCCGCCCAGCACGGCCACATGCCGACCCTGGACGTCCGAGCGCACCCGGAGGTAGCGCTCCCCGTCCTCGAAGCGGCGCCGCTCCAGGTCCCCCGGCGTGACCCGGTCCGAGAGGATCAGCCGGTGGAGGCCGCGGTAGGCGGGGGTGCAGAAGAGGAGGACGGGGGCGGGCTCCATCGTTCACCGGGCGCAGCGGAAGCCGAAGCCGAAGAAGGCCTGGGTGGCCCCGACAGCGGTGCTCACATTGCCCGTCGACTCCAGGCTGACCACCCGGTCGCCCTGCAGGCGCCACTCGAAGGCCAGTCCGGTGGCGGCCTCGTCCCATGAGGTCGGGGGCGCGTCCACGGGGGCGAGCCCGCCCCGACCCTGGCAGTAGGCCCGGGCCGCGAGGGGGGTGACGTACTGGGCGGGTGCGCTGCCCTGCCCCCCCGGGGGCGAGGTGCCGTCCCAGCCGCGCAGGTAGTTGGCGTCGGCGCGTCCGGCGCTGCGGGCCGCGTCGGGGTGCCACTCGGGGTGATCCTCCAGCCAGGCGGCGAAGCGGGCATTGCTCACGAGACCACCGCCGGCGGCGCCCCGGGGCGGATCGGGCGCGGGGTCCGGCGTCCCTCCCGGCGCGGGCGCGGGGTCCGGCGTCCC
>CAZPJM010000467.1:0-2975 GCA_964586865.1 uncultured Enterobacteriaceae bacterium | reverse complement strand
GACGCGGCCGGCGGCGCGGCGCCCGCCCCCGGGGCCCTGGACACCCTCCTCGAGGCCGAGGGCCGGGAGGCCTGGCTGCTGGGGGATCTGCCCCCCCACGCCGAGCGCCGGATCGTGGATGCCTTCCTGGTCGACCGCTGCGCCCGGTGGGGCGAGCGGATCCTGGCGGTGGTGCCCGACCCCGAGGCCGCCCTGGCGCGGCTCCGGGCGGCGCTGGAGCGGGTGCACACCTGGGAGCCCGGACACGCGGTGGCCGGCGCCGCCGCCCTGGCCGAGGCCCTGCCCCGGGATCGGCTGCCGGCGGTGGTCTTCGTGGCGCCCGACGCCCTGGGCCGGGACCTGGTGCCCCTGGTGAGCCGCGACGGTCGCGCCTGGGCCGGCTCCCTCACCTGGATGATCCTCCACCGGCCCGACCATGGCACCCCGCGAGCCCTCACCCACACGGCCTTCACCCTGCGCCGCTGGCACCTGTCCACCGGCGGGCTCTCCCAGCCGGCGGTCCTGGCCACCGGCACCGACACCCCGGCGACCCTGGCCTTCCTCGAGGGGCTCCTCCCGGAGCGACGCGTCCGCCGGTGCGCCCTCCGCCCCCGCGCTCCCGGCCCGGTGGTCATCTGGCCCGCGCGCACCGAGGGCTCCACCCTGGCCGATCCGTGGAGCGCCCGGGCCGCCCGGGCGGTGGCCCACCCCGATGGGACCGTGCAGGTGGCCGATCCTGGAGGGCACCTGGACCCGCTGGCCCACGGCGGCGACGGGATCGCCCTGGACCGCACCCCGGATCCGGACGGCCCCTGCTCGGTCGCCCTCCTCTCGGGGGTCGAGCTCCCCGAGGCCTGGCGGGCCGCCCACCACCGCCTCCATGATCCGGCCCGGCCGGTGCACCACGCCCTGTGGCACGTCACCGCCGATCCCCTGGGCACCTTCCTCCGCGCCCCGGGGCGCCTCCTGGCCCTCGACGAGCGCCACGAGCTCCCCCTCCCCCGCCCGGTGGTGGGGACCGCCAACCGCTTCCTGCGCCTGGCCCACCTGCGTGCGGCCCTCGAGGACGGCCACGCCGACGAGCGCGCCCTCCGCCGGGCCTTCGGCGATGACGTGGTGGACTTCCTGCTGGGCGAGGCCGAGCGCACCGGCACCCATGTGGCGCGCATCGTGGACGGCCGCCTGGAGCGGGCCCCGGTCCTGCGCGGACCGGCGGGCACCGATGCACCCGAACCCACCCGCGAGGCCCTCACCACCGAGACCGTCGACCTGGTGGACGCCCGGGACGGCTCCGTGCTGGGCGCGGTGGACCGTCGGATCGCCGCCACCCGCTACCACCCCAAGCGCGTCTTCCAGCGCCACGGTCGCCGCTGGCGGGTCCCCCTGCACGCCCTCGACCCCAAGCGCGACCAGCTCCGTATCGAGCCCGCCGATCCGGCCGAGGCCCCCACCCGCGCCCTCCTCCGGGCCTCCCTCGAGGTGCGGCGGACCGTGGTGGAGCAGGTCCGCCGGCGGCAGGGGGGCCTGGAGATCCGCACCTGGACGGTCGAGGCGCTGGTCACCGAGGCGGTCCACGGCGCCTGGGTCCCCGGCCAGGACCAGCGGGAGACCTTCGACCCGGTGCGCAGCGTCTACGACACCGAGGTGCGCCTCGTGGCGCCGGTGGGGGCCATGCCGGGGCCCGGGCTGGGCCACCTGGCGGCGCTGGTGGAGGATCTCCTGCCAGCCCACCTGCGGGTCGAGCGCGAGGACGTGGCGGTGGTGGTGCTGGGCGAGGGTGCCGTCCCGGCGCTCGGAGCCGGGCTGGCCATCCTGGACCGGCACGTGGGGGGCCTGGGCGTCGCCCGGGCGCTGGACGACGCCACGCTGGTGGAGATCCTGCGGTGGGCCCGCGCCATCCTGTATGCCTGTGACTGCGACCGCGGCTGTGCCCGGTGCACCCCCGAGCCGGTGCTCCGCCACGGCCCCGACAAGGCTGCGGTCCTGCGGATGCTGCCCGTGGAGCCCCGGCGATGAGACCCCGCGCCCCCGCCCTGGCCCTGCTCGGGAGCCTGGCGATCCTCCCCAGCCAGGCCGCCACCTACGACCCGGACCTGACCTGGCGGACCCTGACCACCGAGCACTTCCACGTCCACTTCCACCAGGGCCTGGAGGCCGTGGCCGACGCCTTCACCGTCGAGGTCGAGGCCATCTACGAGGAGCGGGTGGAGACGATGGCCTGGGCGCCGCGGGCCCGGACCCACGTGGTGCTCATCGATCGGACCGACGTGGCCAATGGCTTCGCCGGCAGCGTGCCCTACAACGCCATCACCCTGTTCATCACCGCCCCCACCGAGGAGAGCACCCTCGCGGACCACGAGGACTGGACCACCGCCATCCAGACCCACGAGTTCACCCACACCCTGCACATCGACACCAACCACGGCATCGTCCGGGCGGCGCGGTACGCCGTGGGCCGGATCGCGTCGACCAACGGCCTGTCGCCGGTGTGGCTCATCGAGGGGCTGGCCACCTGGGAGGAGACCCGACAGACCAACGGCGGCCGTGGTCGCACGCCCTATGTGGAGATGATCCTGCGCACCGCCGCCCTCGAGGACGACTGGCCCGCCCTCGGTCGCATGGACGGCTACCAGGCCCTGCCCCCGGCGGGGCAGATCCGCTACCTCTTCGGCCAGGACTTCGTCGGCTGGGTGGCCGAGCGCCACGGCGAGAAGGTCTGGACCCGCTGGGCGCACCGCTACGGCAGCGGTCTTCCGTACCTGCTGCCCGCCCGCAAGGTCTTCGGCCGCTCCCTCCGAGCCATGCACCGGGACTGGTCCCTGGAGCGGCGGATCCGCGCCTTCGACACCCTCCGGACGCTCGAGGAGCGCGCCCCCCTCACCGAGGGACGGGCGATCAGCGAGCCCACCTCGAGCTGCACCGCCCCCACCTTCGCCCCCACCGGCGACAAGCTGGTCTTCTCCTGCCGGGATCCCCGGGAGGGCACCCAGATCTGG
>CAZPJM010000466.1:0-2991 GCA_964586865.1 uncultured Enterobacteriaceae bacterium | reverse complement strand
GGGCTTCGCGTGGGGGGCCGCCATCCTGGGGGCCCTGGCCCTGGGGGCGGCCGGCGGCTGGACGGGGCTGACCGCGTGGCTGCGCGGGGTGGTGGGGGCGGCGGGGGGCTGCTGTGTGGCGGCCATGGTCGACGGGCTCGGCGTGCTGGCGTGCGGCGCCATCCTGGGCCTGGCCGACTTCGTGCGGGCGGCGGGCACCGTGGGCGACCTGGGCGGGTAGGCCCCACGATAAACGCCACCCGCAAAGGCGGGTGGCGTCCTCGAAGAGCCTGAGGGTTCTACCCCGAGCGGGCGGCCCGATCCAGCCCGTCCGGCGGGTCGTGCCGGAGAGGCCGAAGGGGGGCGACCCGACTCACCCCGGCCCGCGAGCGGACCGGGGTGGCGAGGAGGCGCGAACGGGGCGGCCGGGGTGCCGCCGTGGATGGTACTCCCAAGGGGACTCGAACCCCTGCCTTCGCCGTGAGAGGGCGATGTCCTGACCGCTAGACGATGGGAGCGTGTCGGGGATGGGAAAGGGATACTCCCAAGGGGACTCGAACCCCTGCCTTCGCCGTGAGAGGGCGATGTCCTAACCGCTAGACGATGGGAGCGTGTGGCTGGCCCGCCTGGGCTCGAACCAGGAACCTTCGGAACCAGAATCCGACGTCTTGCCAATTCGACCACGGGCCAACGCCCCTGCTTGTTAACCGCTCGCCCGATCGCGTCAAGAAACCGGGCGCAGGTGGGCGGGGAGGGCGCGCAGAGTCGTTGTCCTCCCAGGCTTACGGAGCAGGCGGCCCGGGTCCGGCAAGCGGCGTGCCGCCCTCAGGGGAACTGGTCGAGGGTGACGCCCTCGCTCTCCAGGCGGGCGTTCGTGGTGTTGAACCACTGCTCCTCGGCCAGCTTGGCCTTGTCGGCCAGGGCCCGGCCGCGCCGCCACCCCTCGTCGTCCCCAGCGTCGAGGGCCTCGGCCAGGCGGGTGTAGGCGTCGGCGCGGATCCGCCACACGTCCACCAGGCCCTCGTGGGCCGTGACCCACCGGGCGGGGGGCTGCACCAGATCGGCCTGATGGTGCAGGTGCACCGCCAGGGGGGCCAGCTCCGTCTCCCAGGTGAGGGCCGCGGTGGTGGGGCTGGCCTGACCGTCGTGGACCTGGGCCGCGGCCTCGAGCATGCGCGCTGCCAGGAGGCCGTTCTCGGACAGGAGGGGCTGGAGCTGGCGCACCCAGGTGGCCGTGTCCGGGGCGGGGCCGGACGGGGTGCACGCGGCGAGGAGCGCCGCGCTCAGCACTGGCAGAAGCCGTGACATGGCGGCGAGGATAGCCGGTCGGTCCCGTCGGTGCGGGATCGACTTCCTTGCTCCCGCCATGGTGGCCGGCTATTGGCCTCCGGTTCGCCCCACGCGCGGGCGGAGGCATCGTGCGCATCCCCATCGACACCATCCCCGACGACGGTGTCCACGTCACCATCGAGGGCTCGGAGCCCTGGGCGGTCGATGTGGCCGCCTCCGTGCTCGAGGTGCCGGCCCGCTCGGTCGGCGCCGAGCTGCACGTGACGCGCATGGGGGGCACCCGCGCCCTGCAGGTCCAGGGGACCGCCCGCGCCCGCGGCACCCGTCTGTGCGAGCGGTGTGGCGAGCCGGTGGATCTGCGGCTCGAGTCCCGGGTCTCCCTGTCCTACGTCCCCGTCGAGGACGCGCCCGACGTGGCCGAGCTCCGGCTCGACCCGGACGACCTGGACGTGGGGTGGTACCGGGACGGCGTGCTCGACCTGTCCGACGTCCTGAGCGAGGCGCTGGCCCTCGAGCTCCCGCAGCGCATCACCTGCGAGGACACCGCCGCTTGCGACGCCCGCGTCGCCGAGCTCCTCGAGGGGTCCTCCCCCCAGGAGCCCGACGACAACCCCTTCGCCGCCCTGCGCGATCTGGTCTGAACCCTTCCCCGGCGCGCCGGGCTCTCCGCCCGTCGCCCTCTCCCGCATCTCGTCCTGCATCGTCTCGGAGGTCTCCCATGGCTGTCCCCAAGAAGCGCACCTCGCGCCGTCGTCGCGACATGCGTCGCGCCCATGACGGGCTCACCTTCTCCGCCGCCGTCGAGGTCTGCGAGGCCTGCGGCGAGCTCAAGCTGCGCCACCGCCTCTGCGAGGCCTGCGGCACCTACCGGGGCCGCCAGGTGGTGAACGTGGGCGACGACGCCGACTTCGCCGACTTCGCGGAGTAGTCCCGGCGGGGCCCGAGAGCCTCGGTCCGGGCGCATACCCCGGATCCGCGGCGCCGGACCCTGGAGGCGGCATGAGCCAGTCCGCACCCATCGTCGTCGATGCGATGGGGGGTGACCACGCGCCGGACGCCATCGTCGACGGTGTCCTCCGCGCCGCGCGCTCCGGGCTCCCGGTCTGCCTGGCGGGGGACCCGGAGGCCCTGGACCCGTTGGTCGAGGGGCGGGTACCCGTCTTCCCCGCGTCCCAGGTGGTGGCCGAGGGTCGCCCCGTCCTCGCCGAGGTGCGCGGCAAGCCCGACTCCTCGGTGGCCGTTGCCGTCCGCGCCGTGGGCGAGGGTCGGGCTGGCGGGTGCGTCTCCTTCGGCCACTCGGGGGCCGTGGTCATCGAGTCCGTGCGCGTTCTCCGCCGCCTCCCCGGGGTCGAGCGCGCGGGGCTGGCCGTGACCCTGCCGCGCCGCGACGGCGGCGAGCTCATCCTGCTCGACGTGGGGGCCAGCGTCGACAGCCGCCCCGCCCACCTGGTGAGCTTCGTGCGCCTGGGCCGGGCCTGGGCGATCCTCCGGGGCGTGCCCACGCCGCGCGTGGGGGTGCTCTCCAACGGCGCCGAGGTCGGCAAGGGCAACCAGCTTCTACGGGCCACCCTCGAGTCCCTGGCCGACCAGGGTCTCGAGGCCCGCCCGATCGAGCCCGACGCCGCCCTCGGGGGCCAGGTGGACGTGGCGGTGTGCGACGGCTTCGTGGGCAACCAGCTTCTACGGGCCACCCTCGAGTCCCTGGCCGACCAGGGTCTCGAG
>CAZPJM010000465.1:0-3033 GCA_964586865.1 uncultured Enterobacteriaceae bacterium | reverse complement strand
CGCCACGCTGCAGGGCGGTCACCAGCTTCTCCGCCATCACCATGGAGCGCGGGTAAGCGAGCACGGTCGGGCCTGTCCCGGGCAGGATCGGTGGGATCTCCGTGAGGCGTGCGCTCGGGACCACCGGGTCCCCGACGTTGACGTCGACCTGGAGGCGGAGCCTGGCCGTGGCGAGCCGCACGTGGAGGCGCGTCCGCACGCCTGGGTAGATGTCGTCGTCGCGGATGATGGAGGTGACGATCGTCTCGAGGAGGAAGTCGAGGCCATCGTCGATGTGGACCGCCGCGACCTCGACGATCAGCCTTCCGACGGCGTCGGGTTCGTTGTCCACGTCCAGCGCCAGGAAGTCGATGTCGCGGGTGGGGCGCCGCAGGTCGAACGCCGCGAGGAGCACCCCACCCTTCAGCACGAGCCGACGCCGATGCTCCGACCGCTCCAGTCGTGCCAGGAAACCCTCCAACGCGAACAGCTGGAGGAGCTCTGCGGTGGGACGGCCCAGCGCCTTCGCGTGCTTGCGGAGGGCGAGGTAGCGCTTGCCCGCGGTCGTCGCGTGGGTCGGGCGGTCCTTCACAGGAGCACCTGGAGGGCGCGGAGCAGCGAGGGCTCGGCCTTCGGGAACGATTGCGCCAGGCGCAGCAGCTCAGCCGGAACGACCCGAGGCTCTCGTAGCCATCGCTTGAGGGCCTCGATCGCGACGTCCTCGCCGACCTGATGG
This sequence comes from uncultured Enterobacteriaceae bacterium, assembly GCA_964586865.1. Classification (GTDB taxonomy): domain Bacteria; phylum Myxococcota_A; class UBA796; order UBA796; genus REDI01. The sequence goes on along the minus strand of CAZPJM010000465.1, from coordinate 2,318 downwards.
CGAAGGCGAAAGGCATCGATGATGGAGCGTTCGGGAGAGTAGACGCCGATCCGCACGCCCTCATCCACGTCCATCGGCTCGCGACCGAGCGCGAACGTGTCGTCGTGGAAGCGGTGCCAGGTGACCGGTGCGTCGACCTTGGGCGCGCGGCGCGACCGAGGCAGGGCGACGTCGATCATGGCGGGGATGGCGTCGGACAGATCGTGGTGGGCCAGAGCCGAGAGCAGGCACAGCGTCGCGTCGGGCGCGCGCAGGGCGACCTCGATGAGGTCGTGGTCAGCGAGCGGGGCATCGGTCTTGCGGTAGACGCCGCGCCCCAGGCGCTCGAGGGTCCCGTCGGCGACGAGGGAAGCCAGCGTGCGGTCGGAGAGGCCCGCGTCGCGCGCGGTGGCGTAGGCGAACGAAGTCGGCAGGCTGGTCAGGTTGGAGGCCATCGGAGGCAATCGTATCCACACACGTAAGACGTGGCTACGATTTCATGCACATGCCGCCCTTCTGGAAGGGGCCCGCCCCGTCCAGCTGGAGGCACGCAGTTCTATAGGCATCCGTCCAAGCCGACCATCTAGAACGGACCCCTGGTCTTCTTCGGAAGGCCAGGGGTTTCGTCGGTTCTGGACTGGCGGCAAGTTCGAAGCTCCAGTCCCCAGGTCGTGCGCTTCGTGATTTCGGAGGTTGCTCTTTGGTCAGCGTTCGAGTCCAGCCAGTCTACGCACCAAACCTCACTCCAGGTTAAGTTTCGTGCATGAGCAGCCGCCCCGACTGGGATGGACTCTACGCCCTCGCCGCCGCCCAGGCGGGTCACTTCACCACGTCTCAGGCGCACGAGGCCGGCTTCTCCTCACCGCTCCTGCACAAGCACCTGGCCGCGGGCCGCATCGAGCGCATCCGCCGCGGGGTCTACCGGCTGGTGCACTTTCCATCCTCCGACGAGGAGGGGCTTGTCGTGCTCTGGCTGTGGAGCGACAGGGAAGGGGTCTTCAGCCACGAGTCGGCCCTCGCCAGGCACGAACTCTCCGATGCCCTGCCGCACCGGATGGAGATGACCGTACCGGCCGCGTGGCGAGCGCGACGACTCCGGGTGCCGGAGGGCCTCGACCTCCACTACGCTGACCTGCCCAGCTCGGACTGGACGTGGCACGGACCCGTCCCCCTGACCACGCCGGCGCGCACGGTCCGGGACTGCATGGCCGCGGGGGTGTCCCCCGAGCTCATCGCGCAGGCGGTCGAGGAGGGACTCCGTCGAGGGCTCTTCGAGCGCGAGGAGCTCGATGAGGAGGGTCGCACATCATGACCCGGTACGCGTCGCCACTGGCGTTCAAGGAAGCCCTGGAGGCTCGGCTGCGTCGTCATGCGCGTGAGCAGGCCCGCGACGTGAACCGGATCCGCCTCCGCCTGGCGATGGAGCGATTCGCTGCACGGCTGGTGCAGGAGTACGGCGATGGGATCGTCGTCAAGGGCGGTGTCGTGCTCGAGCTTCGCCTGGCCAGAGCCCGCGCGACCCGCGATCTCGATCTGCGGCTTGTCGGGTCTCCTGAAGACACCCTTCGTCGGCTCCGCGGCGCCGGCCGCCTCGACCTCGGTGACCATCTGGCCTTCGAGGTTCAGCCCGATCCCAGGAACCCGGTGCTGGACGCCGAGGGGATGTTGTACGAGGGGCGCAGGTTCCGTGTCGAGCCGCGGCTGGCCGGCAAGCCCTGGGCCGGTCCCTTCGGCGTAGACGCCGCGTTCGCCGCGCCCATGCACGGGAGTGTCGAGATCGTCCGCGGGAGCCAACTGCTGGGCTTCGTGGGCGTCGAGCCGGCGACGCTGCCCGTGTACCCGGTCGCCTCCCACGTCGCCGAGACGCTGCACGCGTACACCCTGCCACGCTCGCGCCCGAACTCGCGGGTGAAGGACCTCCCGGACCTGGCGTTGCTGGCACAGGTGGGAGAGCTCCGGAGCGATGACCTGCGCGCCGCACTCGAGTCCACCTTCGGCCATCGACGGTCGCACGCGCTGCCGGGCTGCGTGCCAGGTCCTCCGAAGGGTTGGACGGGGCCCTACGCGCGCCTTGCGAAGCGCGACCGGCTCCCGTGGCTCGACCTGGACCATCTGCACGCCGACGTCGCGGCCTTCCTCGACCCGGTGCTCGACGGTGCGCACGGCGTCTGGTCTCCGAAGAGCTGGTCATGGACGCCAGCGTCACCCGACGAGGATGCCTCGGAGTAGGCCCGCGTCGGTCTCGCCTGGATCGATCGCCCAGGTTCGAAAATCATCCAACCAGCCCGACCATCTGACGAACCCGCGTGGAACCTCGCGTTCCACGCGGGTTTTTTGGT
>CAZPJM010000464.1:0-3034 GCA_964586865.1 uncultured Enterobacteriaceae bacterium | reverse complement strand
CCGCCGACCCTCGGCCCGGCCTCTACTTCGAGCGGACCGGCCCTCACGCGCGAGGTGCGGCTGGAGCGTACCGAGTCTACATCGGGATCGTCAACTCTGCCGCCAGGGATTCTGAAACTTAGGCTTGACAGTGCCCCCTCGTGCGGTGACGATGGTTCGCGGAAGGAGACACCACCATCACCTCAGGGGGACGCCATGTCGTACCGCTCTCTCTCTCTCTCTCTCTCGGCCTGATGAGCGCACCCGCTCAGGCCGCCTGCTTGAACGGCTACACCGACCCGTGCTCTGGCGGCGGGCCCGACGATATCTGCGTGCTGGATACGACCAACGCCGTAGATGATACCGTTCGCTGCGAACTCGCCGAGAACGGCAACGGTGTGGCTGCGGACATCTATGTGGTCGCGGATGGCGCCACAGTCGAGGTCTCGGGGCAGGACTCTACCGGCAGCGATTTCTGCTGCCAGCTGGCGCCCAACAACCTCACCGATACGACCGTGGATGTCGTGGGCGGAGATGGTAACGACCGCATCGACCTGTTCTACTTCGACTTCGGAACCCGCACCTTCTACCTCCTGGAGCCCGTGACTGCTGCCTCCATGGCTGTCAGCGTTCTCGGCGGCGAAGGTGGCGACAGCATCTTCGGCAGCGACTATGCGGGTTCCGACTACTCAGAAGAACTCGAGGGCGGCTTCGGCAATGACACCATCGACGGCCGAGCCGGAGACGACTTCCTCAACGGGGCCGAGGGCAACGACACCCTACGTGGTGGGGATGGCGACGACTTCATCCTCGGCGGCGGGGAGGATGACGACATCAACGGCGGCAGCGGGAACGACGACATCTACGGGGACGGGACCACCCACTGGACCGAGCCGGGGAGTGATACCATCGACGGTAATGGTGGCGATGACTTCATCTGCAGTGGCGGAGTTTCATCGCCTACGATCGAGGTGCTCAGTGGAGGGTCGGGCAACGACACGATCTGGGCCGAGCCCGACCGATTCCCGCCGTTCACGCCGCCAGCGATGCCCCCGTGGCCTCAGGGCTACTTCGCTGAAATCGACGGGAACAGCGGTGCCGACGAGTGCTCTGACCGTCGCTTCTTCCCGGGCCCTCCCGGGTCCTCGGAAGTCAACTGCACCCTCATCACCGTCGACCCCGGCTGCTGGTAGGCCCCCCATGACACGTCTTCCCAGCCTCCTCCTCCTCTCGGCCCTGCTCGCCTGCGGCTCCCCTCCGCTCCCCGAGCCTCCCGAACCGATCGACACCGACGGTGACGGCATCCTCGATGTGCACGAGGGCGATGCCGACCCGGACGGCGATGGCAAGCCCGCCTACGCCGACCTGGACAGTGATGGCGATGGCCTGCGCGACGAGGTCGAGGCTGGGGACGACATCCTGGACAGCCCTCCCTTCGACATGGATGCCGACGGCACCCCCGACTTCCTGGACCTGGACAGTGACGGCAATGGTCTGCCGGACGCCATCGAGGGCTTCGATGATGCCTTCGAGCTGGCGGATCGGGACCGAGACGGCCTGTTCGACAGCAGCGACCTGGACGATGACAGTGACGGCATCCCGGATCGGGCCGAGATGGGCGCGGACGACGTGGACAGCGACGGGGATCGCATCCCTGATCGGCTGGACCGGGATTCCGACAACGATGGCCTTCGCGACCTGGACGAGGGCGCCTGCGCCTTTCCGCCGTGCGACACGGACGAGGACGGTGTTCCCGACCGCCTGGACGACGACAGTGACAACGACGGGCTCTCCGACGCCGACGAATCGGGCGTGGACACCGGCCTGGCCCGGCCTCCCCGGGACACGGACGGCGACGGAATCTACGACGCCCGGGACCCGGACAGTGACGGGGATGGCTTGTCCGACGCCGAGGAGCTGGAGGGCGCGACCGATGGGCTCCTGGCCGACAGTGATGGCGACGGGCTGAGCGACTGGATCGAGCTGGACCTGGGCACCGACCCGGTGGATCCCGACTCCCGATGGGGGGGACGGGTCGTGTCCGTGCCGGCCCGACAGACCGTGGGCGCCGCCGTGGACGTGGAGCTGGGGGTGGCGAAGCTCGATGTGGTTCTGCTTGGCGAACATGTTTATCAGCCCAGCCCCTACGTCACGGTGTCGGTCGCCGAAGCGGCCTTCCAGAACGTCCCCGAGCCGGCGGCAAGCACCGCCTATGCCCTGGTGCAAACTGGACATTTCGGGGCATTGCCGTGGGGAGGGTGCATGGCAGCGCCCGAGAACTGTGGTTATCCCTCCGACACCCGAATGCCCGTCACGGCAGGTCGGGTGCTGGTGCCCATGATCACGGACCGGGGTCGTCTCCACGCGTGGTGGGCCTCGCTCGATTACGATCTGCTTCAAGACGCCCCTATTAGCGAAGGCCGTGCCTATCTGGAGGCGCTGTACCAGGTGGCCACCGGACGGGGTTACGACGTCGGGTGTGACGGGGTGTTCGACCCTTGGGTCGACCAGCCTCCGTTCCAGTCCCAGCCTGATGACCTGTTCGGCGGAGCTGGGATTCCCACCTGGGATCCCAGCCGCTTCTCCCCGGCGGGTTCGGAAGGGGGGGTGGGCTTTCGATCCGGCTCGGCGCGCATCGTCATCAAATTGCCTTTCGATGCGCTTCTTCTTCACTGCGAGCTTCTGTATCGCCCTGACCTCGGCGCACCGCCACCCGGAGCATCGGAGGACCTCTCGAGCTCCTGGTTCACGGGTCCGGATCTGTGCCGTCCCCACGTCGACCCGCTCACCACCGCCGAGGCGCTCGCCGACGCTCGGGTATGGGTCTCGGACTTCACGCAACCGGATCTCAGTCCCAGTCGCGAGTGCCTGGTTCCAGAGGCGTTCACGGCTGTGGAGACCCTGCGAGAGCTGGCCTGGGCCACGGCCTCGGTGGGTGACATGGACGGGGACGGTGAGGTCGAGCCCTGGATCTACGAGGCCGGCTCGCCGGCGCGCGAAGGCGGGACGCTCATCTCCCGCTGGCTGGAGGTCTACCAGCCCTACATCGACGCCA
>CAZPJM010000463.1:0-3076 GCA_964586865.1 uncultured Enterobacteriaceae bacterium | reverse complement strand
CGACACGGATTCCGACACCGACAGCGACACCGATGCGGATCTGCTCCCCCTCGACCTGAACGGTGTGGATCCGCCCCATGGCTCGGACGCGGGCGGCTCGGTGGTCGAGATCCTGGGCGGTCCCTTCGATGGCAGCGCCCGCGTCTTCTTCGACGATGAGCCCGGCACCGTCCTCGACACCTCCAGCAGCCGGGTGCGGGTGCGCGTGCCCGGCGGGGCGGCCGGCTACGTCGACGTCCGGGTCGTCACCGACACCCACAGCGGCGAGCTGGACGGTGGCTTCCTCTACTGGCCCGACGGGAGCGGCCAGGTCGGCCTGCTCGGCAGCTTCCAGTACGTCCAGACCGTGGGACGCTACTGGCGACTCGCGGACGACAGCGTGGGCACCCCCGACCCCGAGGCCTTCGGCTCGCTCTTCTTCATCGAGCCCGACACGGTGGAGTGGTGGGAGTTCTACGCCCCGGGCTTCGGCCGGTGCGAGAGCGGCTACAGCTACGACGGCGAGATCTTCGTGTTCGAGCCCGACGTGGGCCGCATGACCCTCCGCCGGGGCACCTCGGGGGCCCTCAACCTCTTCCAGGGCACCGGCGAGACCCCGGCCTACCTCTACGAGACCAGCGGCAACGTGGCATCGTCCTGGGTCGAGGGCGCCACCTGGAACCTCGAGGCCTCGGGCTCGGTGGAGTGGCCCTCCCTGGACCTGGCCGGCGCGGTGCGCACCCCGCGGTCCTTCGCCGTCTCGACCCCGCGCATCGACGCCGAGACCCTGCCCGAGGTCAGCCGCACCAACCTCCGGATCGGCTGGTCGGGCGCCGGGACGGGCGACTACGTGGTGCTGCGGCTGAACCGCTTCGCCGGCAGCACCCGGCGTGAGACCGTCACCTGCGTCGTCGACGACACGGGCTCCTTCACCGTCCCCAGCTCGGCCTGGATCGGCTGGACGTTCGGCGACTTCATCTACATCAACGTGGGCCGTGTCGTCACCAGCGACGCGACCCTGCCCCACAACAACGCCGACTCGGGCCTGGTGGGCGTGCACTGGGTCTCGGGCGCGGCCATCGCCCGATGAGCGACGTGACCCCGCCCCCGGATCCGGCGGCGACCCGCGCCCTGGCCCGCCTGCGCGCCGAGGACGGCGCCGCGCTCACCGGCCTGGCCGCGCTGGTGGTGGATCAGACGACCGCCACCCCCATCCGCGCCATCGCCCGCCCCCGCTGGATCGCCTCCCAGCTCGCGACCCTCCTCGAGGCCGCCACCCGGGGCGACACCCTCCGCGACGCGGTGCGGCGGCGCCTGGACCAGGGACGCGACCGGTGGGCCGAGGAGGATCGCCCCCTCGTCGACTTCGTCCCCGATGAGGTCGTGCCTCCCCTGCGCCAGCTCGTGGGCCGCCCCTGGACCCCCTCCGAGGGCCTCACCCGCCGCATCGTGCGCCAGCCCGCCGTGCGCGAGCTGGTCGCCGACGTCCTCGAGGACACCATCCGGCGCTTCGGCAACCGCATGCGCGCCGTGGACACCTCGTTCGGGGGGCTGGGCCAGCGCGCCGCGCGCCGGGGCCGCAGCCTGGGCAAGGGCCTGCTCTCGGCCGCCGGGGTCGCCGACGCGGCCAAGGGGATCGTCCAGTCGGTGAGCGAGGAGTTCGAGCAGGTCCTGGAGCGCCGGATCCGCGAGTTCCTGGGCGACGCCACCTCCCGGGCCCTCGAGCAGGTGGTGGGACAGCTCTCCGATCCCGACTACGCCGAGACCTTCGCCGACTTCCGGGTCGCGCTCCTCGAGGAGGTGCTCGACACCCCCCTCGGGGACCTGGTGGCCGAGGCCGAGAACATGGGCCCCCTCGACGGGGTCGACGTGGCCCTCGAGGCGATCCGCGCCCAGCTCGCCCGCGACGACTTCGTCGACGCCGCCGAGGCCCGGGTCGCCCGCCTCCTGGACGAGGCCGGCGATGGCACCCTGGGCGCCTGGCTCGACGAGGTGGAGCTGCGCGGGGTCTGGACCGAGACCACCACCGAGCTGGTGGCCCAGCGCCTCCAGGCCGTGGTCCACACCGAGGCCTTCGCGGCCTGGTGGGTGTCCCTGTTCGCCGACGAGCCGACCGGCGGGCCCTGAAGTCGGTCACGGGCCTGGCGTCGCTCCCCCCTCCCCGGGCCACGCCACCCCCGAGCCCCGCTCCGCCCACACCGGGAGCAGCGGGGCGCTGGCATCCACGCAGCGCGGGTCGCCCCACAGGGACGGCGCGCCGGCGTCCTCCCCCCGGCGGGCCAGGCGCCGGTAGCCCAGCCCGGTGAGCACCGGGTCGGTCAGCCCGGTGCGGCGGGCCCAGCCCCCGTGGAGATCCACCACCCCGGGACGCTCGGCGGCGACCCGCGCGGCCCAGTCCACGTCGCGGCCCCCGCCGGGCAGCGTGAGGCCGGCCAGGTCCAGGACCCGCAGGTCGGGGGCGGCGTGGAGGAGGGCGCCCACGTCGGGGGTGGCCACCGTGGGCCGGGGGCACGGCCCCAGGAGCTGGCGGTACAGCCGAGCCCGCCGCCGCCCGTGATCGAGGGGGACGGTGGGTCGGAGCAGCGCATCCCCCACCACCAGGGCGCCCGTCAGCGCGAGCAGCACCAGGCCGGCCCGGCGGACCCGTCGATGGGGGCCCCGTCGGGTCCCTTCGGCGAGGACGGGCACCACCAGCGCCAGGGCGGTGGGCAGGTAGGGGGCCACGAAGCGGGCGTGGCGCATCCAGTCGCCCCCCGAGAGCACGGCCAGGCCCAGCCCCACCGCCAGCACCCACAGCCCGGCCACGGCGCGCCGGTCCGGGGGCCGACCGCCACGGGGGATCGCGGCGAGGAGGAGGGCGGGCGTCCCTGCGAGGAGCGCCCCGAGGGTGGCGTGGAGCAGACCCCGGGCCAGCCGCCGCGGAGAGGTGGCGAGGCCCTTGGAGAGGACCGGGCTGGGCACCAGGTCCAGGCCCCACGCCACGCGGAGGCCCACCAGCGAGAGGCCGCCCGCGAGCGCCCCGACCAGCGCCGGCGCCAGGACGCGCTGCCGGAGATCGGAAGAGCACACGTCTGAACTCCAGTCACGTGAAACGATC
>CAZPJM010000462.1:0-3093 GCA_964586865.1 uncultured Enterobacteriaceae bacterium | reverse complement strand
CCTCTCCCGCACCCTCTCCCCCCGGGCCGCCGCCATCCTGCGCCTCGGCGACCGCAGCCTCCGGGTGGGGGGTGGCACCGCGTTCCGGGTCCCCACCTTGGTCGAGTCCTACATGGACATCGAGCTCCCCACCGATGTGGACGGGGTCTTCGTGCGGGACTTCGGCAGCCGGGAGCTCGTCCCCGAGCGCATCGTCACCGCCGAGCTCGGCTTCTTCGATCAGTCCACGCTCTACCACAGCGCCAGCGTGACCCTCTACTACAACCGGGTCACCCGGCTGATCGGGCTGGCGCCCCTGACCGGCACCTTCGAGCCCTTCGACCCGTCGGTGGGGGGCCTCGCGGCCGGCCAGACCGGCTGGGTCAACCTGCCGGACGTCTACCACGGCGTCGGCATCGAGGCCGAGGGCGAGCTCTACCCCACCGATGGCCTCGACCTGTTCGCCAACGTGAGCGTGCAGCGGATCCTCCAGGACAGCCCGGGGGAGTCCTTGAAGGTGGATGGCTCCACCTCGTTGGTGCAGGCCAACGGGGGCATCCAGTACCGAACCCCCTTCCGAATCGACCTCTCCATGACCGGACACTTCGTGAGCGCCCAGACCTGGGGCCTTCGGGCCTTCGACGACGACGGCGACATCTCCATCACCGACGCCAGCATCCCGGCCCGCTTCCTCCTGTCGGGCCGGCTCGCCTTCCGTCCCCTCCCCGGGGAGGGCCTGGAGCTGTCCGTGTCGGGCTGGAACCTGGCCGCGGCCTTCGCCGACGACCTGCGCTTCCGCGAGCACCCTCGGGGTCAGCTCGTGGGGGCCAGGGTGTTCGGCGGCATCGGGTACACCTTCTGATGCGGCGCGCCCTCCTCCTGCTCGGCCTGACCGGCTGCGCCTACGAGGCGCCGCTGGACACGGATCGGTCCGACGTCCCCCCGGCTGTGGTGTCCGGCACCGTCGTGCTCACCGGCGGCGGCCGGCCCGCCGACACGGTGCTGCTGGTCTACGACGCCCAGGATCCGCCCCCGCCCGTCGGCACCGGCGCCCCGCTCACCTTCGGGGCCCTCTCGCGCGATGCCTTCGAGGGGGATGGCATGGGCCTCTTCGAGGCGCCCTTCCAGCTCTCCCTCCCCGGCGTGCCCGAGGGCGATCTGCTCCTCACCGCCCTCGTGGACACGGATGGCGACTTCTACCCGCTGCCACCCTTCGCCACCGTCACCGGGGGCGCCACCTGCGGCGACCGCACCGGGGGTCACCTGGCGGATCTGGCCGAGGGGGTCCTGCAGCCGGTGCGGGTGGTCCCTGGCGACCGGGTCGACGGCATCACCGTGGTCGTCGGGCGCGAGTCGGTCTTCGAGCGGCCGGCTTTCGTGTTCCAGGGCGGGGTGCCGACCCTCTCCCGGCAGGCCCTCTCCGTGGGGGCCACCGAGACCTTCCGCCTGGCCTCGACGGGGATCGCCGCCACCCTGCCCGCCGACAATGGCGATCCCGTCCCCCTCCTGGACCTGGCCCCCCCTGGGGATCCGCCCGGGCCGTGCGAGGTGGCCTTCCAGGTCACCGTGTGGGACCGGGACGCCGACGGTCAGCCCGACGAGCACCCCGACTTCCCCGGCTCGGGACTCCCCGATGCCTGGCCCCGGATCTTCCTGCAGTACCTGGGCGAGGTGGACGCGGAGGGCCGGGTCGTCCCCACCCTCGAGGAGGGGGAGTCGTGGGCCGCCCAGGCCGCGCTGTCCCCCGACATCATCTGGTTCGGCGAGGTGGGCCTGTCGACCACGCAGCCGGTGCCGACGGCGCGCACCTCCCTCGAGGGGGTCTTCGTGCCGGCGGCGATCCACACCCTTCCCGGCGGCCGCGAAGAGGTGGTGACCGATCCCCTCGCGCTGCCGGCCGGCGCGTGGAGCATCACCGTCATGAACGTGGCCGGACAGACGTGGACCGTGCCCAACACCCTCGCCGGGGTGGGCACGGCCGATCCGCGGATCTACGAGCCGTCCGGTCAGGCCGGCGCGCTCCTGTTGGAGTGAGGGCGCCGGTCCTCGCGTCCCGCCTCCCCCGGACGCCGTCGTGACGACCCGGGGAACGCGGCGTTCGCTCACGAGCCGGAGCCGGTCTCCATCCGCGCGCCATCCTCCTTCACGTCCGACTCGTCCACGCTGGGGTTCTCCGGCACGGTGGGCGAGTCGGCGGCGTCGGCGTCGGTGCGGGCATCGGGGTCCCCGGACACGGGCGCGTTCGGAGCGGTGGAGGGGGGCAGGTCGTCGCGGTCGGGGCGGGCATCGGCGTCACGGGCAGCCATGGGGCCTCCTGGGGCAGGTTCACCCTTCCTGTAGGCACCCACTTGCAGGTATGCAAGAAACTGTTTGGGTTCAGGGTGCCTGGGCGCCCGGGTCGTCGGGAGGGTGGCGGGCCCACAGGAGCTTCACCCGGTGACGATCGCCAGGCGCTCGACCGAAGAGGGGCTCGACGGTGACGGGGACCCCGAGCGAGGCCGGGTCGAAGCTCGGGGGGAGCTTGAGCCACCACCGCCCGTGGGACCGGAGCGCGGGGAGGAGGGCGGCGAGCAGCGGGAGGTCGTCCAGGGTGGTGCCTCGCTTGTCCCACCCCTCCCACGGCGGGTCGATGAAGATCAGCTCGACGTCGGGAGGATCCTGCAGGACCTCCCTGGCGTCTCCCTGCTGCAGGGTGATGCGGTCCTGCAGACCGTACAGGTGGATGTTGTGGCGGGCGAGGGCGAGGCGAGCCGGGTCGCGCTCGACGGCGTGGACGGTGGCCCCGGCGCGCGCGAAGCCCAGGGCGTTGCCCCCGGCCCCGCAGGTCAGGTCGAGCACGCGGATGGCTCCGGCTCGCCGGCCCATGGCGGTGGCGAGGGCCTCGGGGGTGAGGGAGCGGCGGCCCCCCTCGTCCAGGCGGGCCCCCCGGCGGGGGAAGCCGGGGGGGGGGTCCCGGCGGGGGCGGGGGGCCCCGGGGCGGCCCTCCCGGACGTGGCGGCGCTTGAGGGGCGGGTGGCACCGGACCCGGACGGGCTGGCCGGCGAAGCCCAGGCCGCGCAGGCGGGCGGCCACGGCCGCGGCGGGGGCCCCGGCGAGCCCGGCGGGGGGCCCCGG
>CAZPJM010000461.1:0-3147 GCA_964586865.1 uncultured Enterobacteriaceae bacterium | reverse complement strand
AGGATGACGCGCATGGAGCCTCCGCCGGGGCCGTAACGGGGCGGCGGCCCCGCAGCGGGGGTGTCGCGCGGGTGGGGTGGGGTGGGGGACGGGCCGGGACCGGAAATCCCGGGCGTGTCGGGATCCGGCGGGGCGCGAGCGGGTTATGCCCCCGGGCGTCAGACCGGGGGGCTGGGTGGGCCGTCTGGATCGATCGATCCGCGCCACCGCGCCGCCCACGCCGCCGCCTCCCCCTGCCTCCGCAAGGCCGGCTCCGGCACCCCCGTCGGCGAGCCCCCGAGGGCCACCGCCACCCGGCCCACCGTCCCGGCCCAGTCCGCCACCAGATCCTCGTAGGCGACCTCGACCACCTCCCGGTCGCCCAGGACCTCGTCCCACGCCGCCTCGCCCTCGGCGATCCACCGCAGACCCCGGTCGATGGCCCGCCGCCGGTACACCGGGGGCGCCCAAGGCCGGCGCCCGGCGGCCCACTGGCCGGTCTGGCGGGCCCGCGCCCACGACGCGGCCTGGGCCACCCGATCCCGCCGCCGCACCCGGATCCACACCTGGGGCGCCAGCCAGGTCACCGGGTCGCGCCCGGCCGCGAGGAACCACCGCGCCAGGTGGTGGCCGTGGAGCTTCAGTCCGAACCAGCCGCCGGCGGTCCGGCGGGCGGCGACCCGGTCCAGGTAGGCCCGGAGCCGATCATCCCCCCACCGCCCCCGGCCCGCGAGCCCCACGAGCGGTCCCCGCAGGGCGGCGTGGCCGAGCCGGGCGGCCGGGCGGCCCAGGCGGACCTCCCAGTCCCGCACCGCCGGCGGGTTGAGCACCTCCTTCGGCGCGCCCAGCCCCAGGTCCCACAGGGCCCGGCACAGCAGCGTGCTCCCGGTGCGCGGGGTCGCCGCCACCACGTAGCGGCGCTCCGGCACCGCCTCGGTGGAGGTGTCGAAGGCCGGTCCGTTGCGGGGGTCGCGGAGCCTGGTCATGCGATCCCCTCGCCCGGCGCCGCCCGCGGAGCACGCCGCGTTGCATCCACCGGCCGGGTCGGTGAGAGGGGGGGATGGAGGTGGGTGTGGCCCACGACCTGCAGACGCTCCGCGCGGTCTACGCCTTTCACGTGGTCCGGTCCATCATCGCCGCCGACGGCGAGGAGCACCCCGACGAAGTGGCCTTCCGCCGACGGCAGAACCTGGCGGGCCCGCTCGCGGCCGCCGGGCTCCTCGATGGGGCGGGGCACCCCACCCCGGCCTTCGCCGGCGCCCTGGACGAGGCCCGCGCGCGCCTGCCCCGGGAGCTCGACCAGGCCGGCCGGCTCGCCCTCGTCGAGACCTTCACCGACGCCTCGCTGGCCGACGGCTTCATGGACCGGAGCGAGGGCCACCTCCTGGCCGAGGCGGCCGCGGCACTGGGCCTCTCCGGCACGGTCTGGATGCAGCACCTGGCCCGCACCGATCGCTTGGGCGACGTGGAGCTGCCCGAGCCCGAGGGCGTGGAGGGGCACCTCCAGCTCGTGGACGACCCGGAGGGGCCCACCGTCACCCCCGCCGATCGCCCCACCGAGACCCCCGACGATCGCTGATCAGCCCGCCAGGCGGCACCACGCCAGCTTGAGCGGCGGGCGGCCGTCGGGCGAGGGGAAGTCGGCATCGGGGACCAGCACCTCGATGTCGGCCAGGGGGTGGCCGGCCTTCTCGGCGCAGCGGCGCAGCACGTCGAGCCAGTCGTCCCGATCCACCTGGGGGACGTGGTTGGTCGCCAGGATCGCCCCGGCGGGCGCGGCGATCTGGACGCAGGGCTTGAAGAGGCTCGGGTAGTCGCGCACCACGTCGACGGCCCCCCACCGCGAGGTGGCCCACCGAGGGGGGTCCAGCACCACCACGTCGAAGGCGCGCGGGGAGGGGGGGGGCGCGGAAGGCGTCGGCCGCCGCGCCGATCGGCGAGCCGCTGTCCGGCCAGGCGCCGCATCACGGGCAGGGCATCGAAGTGGATGGCCTGGAAGCGGTCCTCGAGGCCGTTGAGGGCCGCGTTGCGCCGGCCTGTCTCGAGGGCCGAGGCGGCGAAGTCCACGTCCACCGCCTCGGAGGCGCCGCCGGCCCGGGCGGCCAGCCCCACCCCGCAGGTGTAGGCGAAGAGGTTGAGCACCGAGCGCCCCGCGGCCTCGGCGCGGATCCGGCGACGGCCCACCCGCAGATCCAGGAAGAGGAGCGGGTCCTGGCCCCGGTGGCGCGGGTGGACGTCGAAGCGGAGTCCGTGCTCCCTCCCCAGCAGCGTCTCGGGGAGGTCCGGGTCGTGCCAGGCGGCGTAGGGGCCGGCCCCGCGCGCCCGATGATTCCAGACCGGGAGCAGCTCCGCCTGCAGGACGTCGGCCGCCACGCGGTGCAGCGCCTCGAGGGTCCCGGGCGCGAGGGGGGCCCGCCAGGTCTGTACGAGCAGCACCGGCCCGTAGCGGTCGATGGTCACCCCCGGCGCCCCCTCGACCGCGCCGTGGAGCAGGCGCACGCAGTCCGTGTCCGCCCCGAGGGTCTCGAGCAGCTCCGCCCGCGCCCCGAGGGCCGCGGCCAGGCGGTCGGCCAGGCTCATGGCACGTGGTCCAGCACATCCCAGAGCCCCTCGCGCTGGCCGTGGGCCAGGATGGCCTCGAGGCCCGGCGCGAGGGTCGGCGGGGCGGCCAGGATCCACACCGCCTCCTGGTCGGGATGCTGCCGGAGGGCGAGGCCGGCCTGGACGAGGCGGTCGAGGGCGGTCTCGGCGCCTTCCCGGTCCAGGACCAGCACCGGCAGCTCCACCGGGGCGGCGGCCAGCGCGTCGGCGTCGACGGCGTCCAGCGTGAACGTGGCGAGCCCCCCGTCCCGGGCCACCTGGAGGGCGCGGGGCTGGCCGGGGCTCGAGACCAGGGCCGCCGCCAGCTCGTCCTGGTCACGCCCGGCCAGGGGCATCCCGTCGATGGCCACCACGAGCGTCCCCACGGGGATGGTGGCGGCTGCGGGCCCGGACGGATGGACCGCGGTGACCCGGGCCCCTCCCCGGTCGGGGACCAGGCGCAGTCCGAGGAGCCCGCGGGGTCCGGTGGCCGTGGCGCGGCGTCGTCCGGTGGCCCGCCGGGTGGGGGCGGCAGGCTCGAGGGAGGGCAGGCCGGGGGCCACCCGCAGCGTCGGGGCCGGACCGGCG
>CAZPJM010000460.1:0-3176 GCA_964586865.1 uncultured Enterobacteriaceae bacterium | reverse complement strand
GATACTGCTCGTTGAAGAAGCGGGCCGGGTGATTACCGACACCGGTGCGCGCCCGTGGCGGCCCCTGGCCGGCCGCCGGGACGCGACGGAGTCCGAAGCCACCCCGCGGGCTCCCTTCTTCGCGGGGGATCCCCGCATCGCATCGCACCTCGCGGAGCTGGTCCGCACCGCCCAGGAGGGTTGAGCCCATGGTTCGCGAACGCAACGAGGACACCACCGAGGCCGACGGCGAGGACGGCACCCAGGAGACCCGACCGGTCCCCAAGACCCTGCCGGCCATCAAGCCGCCGCCCAAGGGCATCACCAGCAAGTCCGACCTCTTGTCGTACTACCTGGCCCAGGTCCGCCGCTACCCGCTCCTCTCCCCCGAAGAAGAGAAGGAGTACGCCGTCCGCTACCGGGAGCACGGCGATCAGGACGCGGCCGAGGCCCTGGTGACCGCCAACCTGCGCCTCGTCATCAAGATCGCATTCCAGTACCACCGTCAGTGGGCGAACGTCCTCGACCTGATCCAGGAAGGCAACGTGGGCCTGGTCGAGGCCCTCTCCCGCTACGACCCCTACCGCGAGATCCGCTTCTCCAGCTATGCGCAGTACTGGATCCGGGCGATGATCCTCCG
Organism: uncultured Enterobacteriaceae bacterium; assembly: GCA_964586865.1. Taxonomy (GTDB): domain Bacteria; phylum Myxococcota_A; class UBA796; order UBA796; genus REDI01. Next base: position 2,557 of record CAZPJM010000460.1, on the reverse strand, counting down.
CTTCCTCCTGGACAACTTCCGGCTGGTGCGGCTGGGCAGCACCCGGGCCGGCCGCAAGCTCTTCTTCCAGCTCCAGAAGGAGCGGGAGCGGTTGATCCAGGAGGGCATCGACCCCACCCACAAGGTGCTGGCCGAGCGCCTGGGTGTCGACGAGTCCGAGGTCGACGCCGTGGATCTGCACATGCGGGCCCCGGCCCTGTCGCTGCACGGCCCGGCCGGCGACGACGAGGACGGCCGCACCCTCGCCGAGGTCGTCCCCGAGAAGGACGGCAAGAGCCCCGAGATCGAGGCCGGCAAGAACGAGCTCGGCGCCCTGGTCAAGGACAAGCTGGCGGTCTTCGCCGAGGGCCTGACCGACACCCGCGAGCGCACCATCTGGGATGAGCGTCTGGTGGCCCTGACCCCCAAGAGCCTGTCCGAGCTGGGCAAGCAGTTCGGGGTGAGCAAGGAGCGGATCCGGCAGGTCGAGGCCCGCATCAAGAAGCGCCTGCGCGCCTACCTCGAGAAGGAGCTCGGCGACGAGATCGACTTCGAGTTCAACGTCTCGGCCGACGACTGAGCCGCGGCCGGGAAGGCCCGCGCTACATGACCGGTCCGTCGAGGCTGTCGGCGACCTCGCCCTGCTGGCCCACGAGCATGCCGGCGAGCTGGGCGATGACGGGGGCCCGGACGGTGACGTGGGGGCGGCGCATCCCCGGGACCGGGCGGGTGAGGCCGGCTTGGACCAGCCGGGCGTCGTGGCGCTGGAGCATGGGGACGGTGCCGTCGCGCGCCACGTCCTCGAGCCGCTCGGCGAGCTCGCCGTCGGCCGCCACGATGTCGACGGCGTGCCGGAGCTCCTCGGAGAGGGGCCCCAGGGCCCGCCAGATCGCCTCCTGAGTGGTGGGGTAGCGCCCCTCGGCGCTGGCGTGGAGGCCCACCGCGTGCAGCAGCGCCGGCACCCCACCCACCAGCGCCGCGGCGAGCTCGACCTCGTCACGGACCCCGCGGTCGGTGTACTCGTGCAGGGCGTCCACGGCCTCCTCGACGCCGAAGTCGGGCAGGACGACGGTCTCGAGGCCGGTGAGCTCGGAGCGGGGCAGCGAGGCGGCGCCGGCGAACAGGAGGGTGAAGCGACGGCGGGGTCCGAAGGCCCGCCCGTGCTCCATCAGGACCTGGTGGAGGTCGATCAGCATGTCGACGGGCAGGTGCTCCACGCCCTGGAGGAGGAGCGCCCGGCGCGGGCCATCGGCGGTGCGGGCCAGCAGCCGCCCCAGGACCTCGCGAAAGCCGGCCCGGTCCATGGGCTGGCTGGCGGGGCCCTCCAGGTCCAAGTGACAGGCCTCCACCAGGCTGCGCAGGAGGAAGGCGGAGACCTCGTGGCCAGGGCGCCCCTTGACCACGCCGAGCGGCACCACCCGGGCCGCGACCCGGGGACGTCCCACCTGGAGGTCGACGGAGAGCTCGTCCAGGAACCGATCGGGGCGGCTCCACCGCGGCGTCAGCAACAGGACCGGGCGCAGGCGCCGCAGGTGGATGCGGACCCGCCGGGCCGCCCGGGCCCGAACCGCGGCCTCGAGGTAGGGCTGATCGGCGTCGAAGCATCCGTTCCGCTTGCCGCGAAGCAGGAGCTGGTGGCGCTCGAGACGGTTCATGCAGGCTCCCTGACCCGGCCACGCTAGAGAGGCGGCCACAGGCCCGTCAAGGCCGTCGGCTGCTCCGGCGGTCCCAGCACCCCGTATGCTACCGCCATGTCCGCCGAGCCGCGCCGAGCCGCCATCCCCAACGCCAACAACCCGCGCCTGGTCCGGCGGGTGGTGGGCTGGATCGCCCGGGGCGTGCGCTCGAGCCGGGGCCTGCAGGAGGTCCTGGGCCTGGAGCTTCGCACCGTCCAGTACTACCTGAACGCCGCCGAGTGGCTCGGCCTGGTGGAGGCGGGGCCGGATCGCCTCCTGACCCCGCTCGGCCTGGGCGTGGCCTTCAGCGACGATCCGGGCCGGGCCTACGCCCGCGCGGTGTGGGCCCAGCCCTTCGTCGCCCAGCTCATGACGGGGCGGGGGCGGGAGCTCCCCCCGGTCGAGGACGTAGTGGTCGCCATCGCCCGCGCCGAACCCGACCTGGCGCCGGCCACCGTGCGCCGCCGGGCCTCATCGGTACGCTCCCTCGTGGCTCCGGCCCTCGGACCTCGTCGACGCCCGGCTCCTCGGCCGGAACAGCTCGACCTGCCCCTGGCCCCGCGGGCCCCCGGTCCCCCGCCCCGCCTGGACCCGGGGGTGGCCGCCGACGCCGATCCCGACGTCTACCGCGCCGTCTACGGCGCCCTCCTGGACCATGGCGAGCTGACCCTGGGCCAGCTCCGGGCCCTGCTCGACCGGGCCGGCGTCTCCGAGCTGCCCATCGGCGGCTACGTCCGCCTGGCCGAGGAGCGCGGAGACGCCCGCAAGGAGGGGGAGCGGCTCGTCATCACCCCCGGCGGGGTCCACCGCCGTGACGTGGTCCGCAGCACGGCCAGCATCATCCTCTCCCACGCCCGCTACCGGCAGTGGCTGGACGACCGGCGCGCCGCGGCCGAGGGGGA
>CAZPJM010000459.1:0-3176 GCA_964586865.1 uncultured Enterobacteriaceae bacterium | reverse complement strand
GATACGGCGACCACCGAGATCTACGCTCTTGCCCTACACGACGCTCTTCCGATCTGGCTCCGGAGCCACCGGCACCCGGACGGGGGTCACGACCGGCGTGGGCTCGGGGGCGGAGGCGGCGTCGGACCCGTCGGGCTGGAGCAGGACGATCGTCCCCAGCACGGCCCCCCCGCCCAGCAGCAGGGCGCCCGTGCCCACCAGGACCACCGCGCTGGCCGCGCCCAGGACCGGTAAGAGCCAGCCACCCCGCCGACGGGGAGGCGGGGTTGGGGGCCGCTCCTGCCGCAGGGTGTCGGCGGCGGGAACCGAGGCCGTGGTGCGCTCGGTCAGCACCCCCTCGACCACATCCCGCTGCCGACCCAGCAGCGCGTCGACCTGGGGCACGAAGCGGCGGCCGAAGTCCCGCAGGCCCTCGCCCCGGAGCTGCCGCGACAGTCGCCCCGCCTCTTCGGCCAGGTCGGCGGCACGAGGCCGGTTGAGGGGCTCGGCGTCCAGGCAGTCCGCCAGCAGCCCGCCCAGCCGCCGATGCACGGGGTCATCGGCGCGGAGCACCGGCCGCAGCGAGGCCACCAGCCGGTCCCGGACCCAGGCCTGGTGGCGGGCGGAGAGGACCGGGGAGCGCCCCAGCGGCTCGCCGCAGAGCAGCTCGAAGGCGGTGGCCGCCAGGCTGTACACGTCCCCCGACGGCCCCTCCCCCCGCCCGGCGATGCGCTCGGGGGCCATGTAGCGCTGGGTGCCGATGACATAGGCGCCGGTGCGGGCCTCGCGCCGAGGGTCGCGGGCCCGGGCGATGCCGAAGTCGAGGATCTTCACATCCCCGTTGGGCGAGAGCCGGATGTTGGCGGGCTTGACGTCGCGGTGCTCCACCCGGAGCCGCCGTCCATCGTCCCCACGCTCGTTGTAGGCGGCGTCGAGGGCGTCGGCGACCGCCGCCACCAGTTCGAGGACCGCCTTGGCGGGGAAGGTGCGGCCCGCCTTGCGAAGGGCCTGGAGGATCCGCTCCAGGTCGGCCCCCTCCACGTACTCCATCACCACGGCCCACTGGGACTCCAGCCGCACCAGATCCAGGACCGTGACGATGTTGGGGTGATGGAGGCGACCCAGCACCCGGGCCTCGTCCCGCATCCGCTTGGTGGCGTCCTCGTCGTCGAATCGATCCGCGTGGAGGACCTTCAGCGCCACCTTGCGCGAGAACCCGGCCGAGGAGCGCTGGTTCGCCAGGTAGACCTCGCCGAAGGCACCGGAGCCGAGCCGCTCGACGAGCTCGAAGCGGCGTCCGGTGGGGGCGGCGGTGGGCAGGGGGGTCGGCTCGGTCGGATCCACGTCCTGCAGGGTAGATCGCCCGGTCGTGTACCGCCTGGACGGATCCGCTTGCAGCCGGCTTGCACGGCGTGCAACCTGCCCATCCGGGCGGTGATCGGGGACTCCCTGATCCGTGCTCCGCCCAGCGGCGGGCGCAGCGGGGCGCCTCAGTCCGCCCCGTCCTGAAAGGGTCCGTCGGCCCGCACGGCCGCCACCTCGCGCCGCACCGCCCGTCCCTCCTCGCGCACGAACCGCGCGACCGCGTCGTGCAGGCCCGGGTGCACCAGGCGATGGGCCGAGTGGGTCAGGCTCGGCAGGAAGCCTCGCCGCATCTTGTGCGGTCCCTGGGCCCCGGCCTCGAACAGGGTGATCCCACGCTCGATGGCCCAGGCGATGGGCGCGTAGTAGCAGCACTCGAAGTGCAGGGCGTCCAGCTCGGCCAGCGCCCCCCAGTACCGCCCGTAGAGGTGGCGGCCCTTGAAGAAGGAGAGGCTCCCCGCCACCGGCGTCTCGCCGTCATAGGCGATGACCGCCAGCGCGCGGTGTCCGAGCTCGGAGCGGGCCAGGTCGAACCACTCCCGGGTCAGGTACTGCTGCTGCCAGGGGCGATCGGCGTGGGTTGCCCGGTAGAAGGACCAGAGCCCGTCCCAGTCCCGGGACGTCAGATCCGAGCCTTCGCGGGTGACGATGGTGAGGCCGTGCTCGCTCGCCTTGCGCCGCTCCCTCCGGACCTCCTTGCGGCGCTTTCGGACCAGGTGCGCCAGGAAGTCGTCGAAGGAGGCATAGCCCGGATTGGTCCAGTGGAACTGATAGGTCGTCCGATGGAGGTGCCCCCGCTCGGCCAGCTCCCGGGCCTCGTCCTCGGGGCAGAAGAGCCAGTGGATCCCCGAGGCGTCCAGGCGACGGCACAGCTCGGCGACCCCGCCGGTGAGGGCATCGGCCACCGCCGCCCGGGGAGCGTCGGGGTGGACGAGCAGGCGCGGGCCGGTGGCGGGGGTGAAGGGCACCGCCACCGTCAGCTTGGGGTAGTAGGCGAGGCCGGCGCGGAGAGCCCCGTTGGCCCAGGCGTGGTCGAAGATGTACTCGCCCTGGCTGTTGGTCTTGGCGAAGGCGGGGGCGACGCCGAGCACCGGGCCTTCGGCGGCATCGCGGGCCACCACGTAGTGGGGGTACCAGCCATTGCGGTCCCCCAGGCAGCCCGCCTCTTCGAGCACGCGCAGGAAGGCGTGCTCGACGAAGGGGTTGTCCTCGCCCGCACAGGCATCCCAGGAGGTGGGGTCCACCTCGTGGATGCTGCCGACGATCTCCAGGCGGCGGGGCGTCACGGAGGGTGCGTAGCCCCTCTCGGGGGGGTCGGGCAGCCGCGGAGCCCGGCTCGGTAGCCGCGGGGACGCGCCGATGCGCCGAGAGGGTTCCGGCCGCTCCGATCGGCTCGGGAACCGGGGAGACACCGCGTCGGCTGCAGACTCTCCGGAGACGTGATGCAATCGGACCGAACCGTTCCAAGGAGAGCCCATGCGCCACTACGTCTCCGCCGACCCCGACGAACTCGGGGTGAAGGTCGACGCCCCTGATGCCGATGCCGCCGCCGAGCTCGCCCGCGAGCGCGGTCTGGTGGACGGGGGACCGCTGACCGTGCGGTGGAACCTGAAGCCCGACGGGCCCAAGTACAGGTTCGCCCGTGTGACGACGGTGGGGGGCAGCGCCGACGAGGCGAAGGCGGCCGCGACCGCGAAGGCCGAGGCGAAGGCCAAGGCCGAAGCGGAGGCCAAGGCCAAGGCCGAAGCGGAGGCCAAGGCCAAGGCCGAAGCGGAGGCCAAGGCGGAAGCGGAGGCCAAGGCAGCGGCCGAGAAGAAGGCCAAGGCAGAGGCCGA
>CAZPJM010000458.1:0-3187 GCA_964586865.1 uncultured Enterobacteriaceae bacterium | reverse complement strand
GAGATCGTTTCACGTGACTGGAGTTCAGACGTGTGCTCTTCCGATCTCTGGTACGTGGTCACCCAGGTCTCCGAGGCCATCGGCAAGCCCATGGCCGGCATCAACGGCTACTACACCGTGCGCGTCAACCCCATCGAGGAGGACACCACCGACTGCTCGGTCAAGGCGGTCATCTCGAAGGATGGCTGGGGCCGCGGCTCCAACACCAACGACCAGCGGCTCTTCGGCGAGAGCACCGCCGTGACCCGGGACGACGGGTACTGGGCCTTTCCCATCAGCCTGGGGGGCGCGGAGGGCAAGACCAGCATGGTCCTGTGGCTCGATCAGGTCGGCGAGGACCAGCTCTCCGGCTACTGGCACTACACCGGGGCCTCCTGGGGCCAGTCGGCCCTGTACGGCCACCTGGAGGGCCGCAAGACCTCCTGGGATGGCGTCGCCGTGGTGGGCAGCGACCATCAGGCCGACCTGGACGCGTGCGGGCTGCCCGGCCTGGACATGGCCATGGACGACACCTGCGACGGGCGGGCCGCGGACTGACCGGAGGCTATGATGGGGTCCCGCCCGGCCTCCCGCGCCGACCCCTCCCCGCCCGTCCGCCCGGACCCCCCCATGCGCGTCCTCGGAATCGATCCCGGCTCCACCGTCACCGGCTTCGGCGTGGTGGAGCGACACCGCGGCCGCCTGCACCTGGTGGCGGCCGGCTGCATCCGCACCTCGTCGCGGGAGCCGCTGGCCCAGCGCCTGTCGCGCATCCACGACGGCCTGGTCCGCGCCCTGGCCGAGCACCGTCCCGATGCGGTGGCCATCGAGTCCATCTTCAAGCACAAGTCTTCCGAGAGCGCCCTGCGGCTGGGCCACGCCCGGGGTGTCGCCCTCCTCGCGGCCATGCAGGCCGGCCACGAGCCCGTCCCCTACAACCCCAGCACCGTGAAGCGCACCGTGGGCGCCCACGGTCGCGCCGACAAGAAGGCCGTGGCCCGGATGGTGGCCATGCTGCTCGGCGCGCCGGTCGAGGGCCCCTCCGACGTGGGTGACGCCGTCGCCATCGCCATCACCCACCTCCAGCACGCCCGGAGCCGGGCGCTGGTGGGGGCGCGATGATCGGGCGGCTGCGCGGGGAAGTGGTCTGGCGGGGCGCGGACCGGGTGGTGCTCGACGTGCAGGGCGTCGGCTACGAGCTCTTCGGGCCGGCCCGGGTGCTGGACGGCTGGGCCGCCGCCGAGGGCGAGGTCACCGCGGTGGTGAGCACCCAGGTCCGGGAGGACGCCATCACCCTGTACGCCTTCGAGAGCTTCGACGAGCGCGAGGTCTTCCTGACCCTCCTCTCGGTCAACAAGGTCGGGGCCAAGCTGGCCCTGGCGACCCTCGACACGCTGGAGCCCGCCGCCCTGCACCGGGCGGTGGAGACGGATGACGTCCCCACCCTGTGCCGGATCCCGGGCGTGGGCAAGCGCACCGCCCAGCGCCTGGCGCTGGAGCTCAAGGGCAAGCTCCCGCTCGGCGCCTTCGCCCCCACCGCCCCGGCCCGCACCCCGGCCCGCCCGGCGGCCGATCCACTCGCGCTGGGTCTGGAGCGCCTCGGGTGGACCCGGGCCGAGATCGAGGCGGCCCGCGCCCGCATCGCCGAGGCCGGCCTGGAGGGGGCGCCGGTGGGGGAGCAGCTCCGGCACGCCCTGCGCACCTCCCTCTCGGGATAGGGGGCCCCCATGGACCGCGTCGTGGACCCCACCGAGCAGGAGCGCGCCGATCCGGCCCTCCGCCCCCGACGGCTCGACGAGTTCGTGGGTCAGCCCCGAATCGTCGCCAACCTGCGGGTCTACATCCGGGCCGCCCTGGAGCGGGGCGAGGCCCTGGATCACGTGCTCCTGGCCGGCCCGCCCGGCCTGGGCAAGACCTCCCTCGCCTTCATCCTCTCCGAGGAGCTCGGGGTGCCGTGCCGGACCGCGAGCGGCCCCGCCATCGAGCGGGGCGGCGACCTGGCGGCGATCCTCACCAACCTCGAGGACCGGGAGGTCCTGTTCATCGACGAGATCCACCGGCTGAACCGGGCCGTCGAGGAGGTCCTCTACCCGGCGATGGAGGACTTCGAGATCGACGTGGTGCTGGGGCAGGGGCCCGGGGCCCAGTCCGTGAAGCTGCCCGTCACGCGCTTCACCCTGGTGGGGGCCACCACCCGCTCGGGCATGCTCACCGCTCCCCTGCGCGCCCGCTTCGGCATCCACGCCACCTTCGACTTCTACTCCCCCGAGGAGCTGGCCCGGATCATCGAGCGCTCCGCCGGTCGACTCGGGGTGCCCATCACCGCCGAGGGCGTCGACGAGCTGGCCCGGCGCGCCCGGGGCACGCCCCGGATCGCCAACCGGCTGCTGCGGCGGGTCCGGGACTTCGCCCAGGTCGAGGGAGACGGCACCATCCACCGGGACCTGGCCCGCATGGCCCTGGACCGGCTCGAGGTGGATCGCCAGGGCCTCGACAAGATGGACCGGCGGATCCTCCACACCATCGCCGTCAAGTTCAGCGGCGGCCCGGTGGGGCTCGACACCCTGGCCGCCGCCATCGGCGAGAGCCGCGACACCATCGAGGACACCTGCGAGCCCTTCCTCATCCAGCAGGGCTTCCTCCAGCGGACGCCCCGGGGGCGGGTGGTGACCCGTCGCGGCGCCGAGGCGGTCCAGGCCGAGCTGCCCGTCGAGGCCCAGGAGCGACTGTGGTGAGCCCCCCTGCCCGTGCCCGCCTCTGCCCGGCCCTCCTCGTGGGGGTGGTGCTCCTGGGCGGGGCGGCCTGCAACCGGCACAAGCTGCCCACCACCACCCTGACCGTGGGCGGGCACCGCCTGCTCGTCGAGGTGGCCGACGATGGCGAGGAGCGCGGGCGGGGCCTGATGAACCGCAACCGGCTCCCCGCCGACGAGGGCATGCTCTTCGTCTACCCCAGGGCCGAGCCCCGCTCCTTCTGGATGGAGAACACGCGAATCCCGCTCTCCATCGCCTTCATCGGTACCGACGGCGTCATCTTCGCCACCGCCGACATGCGGCCCTTGAGCCGCCGCGCCACCAAGTCGGGCGAGCCCGCCCTCTACGCCCTCGAGGTCAACCAGGGCTGGTTCGAGGCTCACGGCATCGGCGTCGGCACCCGGGTCGAGGGGCTCCCCGGGCCCTCCAAGTACTAGCCCGCATCCCTCATGACG
>CAZPJM010000457.1:0-3203 GCA_964586865.1 uncultured Enterobacteriaceae bacterium | reverse complement strand
TCCACGAGTCCACGAGTCCACGAGGGCACGTGCCCACGATCCACGATCCACGATCCCACGATCCACGATCCCACGATCCACGATCCCACGATCCACGTGCCCGCGGTCCACGCGTCCACGAGTCCACGAGCCACGAGGGCACGAGCCACGATCCACGTGCCCACGAGAAGGCGAACCCGGCCGCGATGCCGGGGCCATCACGATGGATCACTCGCCATCCCACCGGATGTCCAGGGTGCTGGCCTCGAGCATGGAGGTGCGGTGTCGGGCGGCGGCCCACGCCAGGTGGGCCCAGGGGAGGAGCCCGAGGACGAAGGGCAGGGGGTCGTCGGCGGCCCACAAGACGTCCCGGGAGCGGGAGAGGGTCCGGAGCCACGGCCTGCGGCCCTCGGGAGGGCGGGCGGCGGTTCCGTACATCACCATGGCGAGGGCCACCTGGGCGGCGGTCCCGGGTGCCGGGCGGAGGAGGGCCTGGCCGGGCGGGGGACCCGCGCCGTGGAGCTGCCGCAGGAGGGCCGGGAAGCCGGGCACGCCGGCCAGCAGGTGCAGGCCGCTGGTGGCGCGGGGGTTGCATTCGATGGCCGCGGGGCCGTCGGGCCCCTCGCGCCAGTCGAAGGCCACGAGGCCGGTCCAGCCGGTCCCGGCGACGAAGCGGGAGACCCTCTCTTCGAGGAGGGGATCGGCCGTGTGGGTGAAGGCCACCGCGGCCCGGTTCACGGTGAAGTGGGGGCGGTAGTCGGCGTGCGCGACGAGGCGGCCGCGCCACGCCACCGAGGCGGTGCAGCGCTCGGGTCCGGGCAGAGCCCGCTGGACCACCCAGGGCCGGGCGGGGGTGGGCACGAGGGGTGCCAGGCTGGCCGGGTCGGGGTCGCGGAGGACGTGGGTGGCGAAGCGGGAGAAGGCGGGCTTGACCACGGCGGGCGCCAGGGCCAGGACCGCCTCGTGGAGGTCGGCCCGGTCGGTGACGGTCCGGGTCTCGGGGGCAGGGATCCCGAGCCGCCGGGCCAGGGCGGGGAAGCTCCCCTTGTGGTGGACCTGGCGCAGCAGGTCCGGAGGGGGGAGCGGGGCAGGGAGGCGGGGGGACCGGGCGACGTAGAAGGTCTCCTCGCAGGTGGGGAGGAGGAGCTCGATGCCGTGGCGCGCCACCAGCGCCTCGAGGGCGCCGAGGAAGCCGTCCGGATCCTGGCGGGGGGGAGGCACGCGGTGGTGGCGGACGTGGCGGGAGAGGCGGGTGAGGGGCAGGGGCAGGCTCTCGGCCACGTGGACGGTCGCGCCATCGCGCGCCAGCAGCCGGGCCAGCTCCAGGGTGACGGGGGCGCGCCCGCCGGTGAGGAGGACCCGGTCGGCCGGGCGGGGCGGGCCGCTCACACCCCGCGCCCGCCGCCGTACAGGTGGACATGCAGCCGGTCGCTGAACCGCCAGCCCCGGGCCAGGGCCGCGGCGGCCACCGCCGGCGCCCGGGCGCGCAGGGCCTCGGGGGTGGTGCCCTCGGGCATGAGGATCACGCGGTCGGCGGGCAGCCCGAGGCGGTCCACCAGCGCCTGCACCTCGTCCAGGTCGGCCGGATCGGTGATGACCCACTTGAACCAGGCCCGCCCCGTGTCCCGGAAGGCCGCCAGGACGTCGGGCTTCACCCGAAGGCGTGCCGCCATGCCGCTGTTGCCGAGCTTGGGGGAGACCACCAGGTGGGCGGCCCGGGCGACCAGCTCGGGGTGGGGAGCGATGGTGCCGTTGGTCTCCACGTCGACCGGGCGGTCCGGCAGCGCCTGGAGCAGGGACCGGATCCCCCGCTGCTGGGCCAGGGGCTCGCCGCCGGTGAGGACGATGGGGTCGTCACCCAGGGCGCGGATGGCGTCGGCCACCGCCTCGGCCGCCATGGACACCCGCTCCCGGGCCCGGTCGTACTTCCGGCCGTCCCGGTGAGGGAACCGGGTGCCCTCCCAGTTCCAGGTATACGGGGTGTCGCACCACCGACAGTGCAGGTTGCACCCCGACAGGCGCACGAAGATCGACGGACGACCGGTGGCCGGACCCTCGCCCTGGAGGGTGCGGAAGATCTCGGGCTGGCCCGGTCCGGTGACGGCGAGGTGGAGCATGGGGGCGTTTATGCCGCTACCGGGACGCCGGCGACGGGGTCGCCCGCCGCGGTCGCCCGCTCAGGCTGCGGCCCACCGGGTCTCGCCCGCCGGGACAGCGAGCCCGTGGTCGTGCATCCACCGCAGGTGGGTGGTGATCTGGAGGGCGGCCATGCCGCGGAAGCGCGGCTCGAGCTCGGGGTAGACGTGGTCGGCGAGCTCTCGCGGCGTCTGCCGCCCGTGGTCGACCAGGGCCCGGCGGATCTGATCGGTCCGCAGGTGCCGGTGGGCCACGTACATCTCGAGGAGGGCCCGGGGCTCGGGAAGGTCGGGGCCGTGGGAGGGCAGCAGCACGGTGGGACCGGCGGCCTTCATGCGCGCGAGCGAGGTCAGGTAGTCGGCCAGGTCGCCCTCGTCCGGGTGGAGGAGGATGGTGCCGATGCCGGCCACCATGTCGCCGGCGATCATCCAGCCATCGTCCAGGTCGTGGAAGACCAGGTGCCCGGGCGCGTGGCCGGGGGTGTGCAGGGCCCGGAGCCGCCGGCCCCCCGCCTGGAGCACGGCGCCGTCTTCGAGGGCGTCGTCGACGCGGATCCGATCCTCCACCAGGGCCGTGGTCGCCGGGTGGGCGGAGATGGGCACCCCGGACGGGAGGGCCCGGCGGAGGGCCTCGGCGCCCGAGACGTGGTCGTGGTGGTGGTGGGTGAGGACGATGCGCTCGACGTGCTCGCCGGCCGCCAGCCGCTCCCCCAACACCGCGAGAAAGCGCCCCTGTTCGTCCTCGTACGGCGAGGCGGGGTCGATGACCGTGAGCGCCCCCTCGCCGACCACCCAGGTGTTGGTGTGGGTGGCCGGGGGGAGGGTGGGCGTGCGGACGGGGACGATCTGGACGCCGGGGTGCATGGGCGGGCCCTATCCGATGGGCCGGGCCCCGTGCCCACCGGGCCGCTCAGAACGCGACGTTGACCACCGTGAGCAGGGCGAGGGCCGCCACGGCCACGCCGCCGGCCCAGGGCGCGACCTGGACCAGGGGATCGGCCTTGGGGTCGGGCAGCTCGGGCACCGGGTCCCGGTCCCACGGCCGCTGGCCACGGGGGGCGGGCTCCGAGGCGGCGGGGCCGGCCAGCC
>CAZPJM010000456.1:0-3211 GCA_964586865.1 uncultured Enterobacteriaceae bacterium | reverse complement strand
TCGCGGCGGTCCTGGCCGGCTGGAGCGTGGACCTGATCGGCGTCACGGTCCCTGCAACACCACCCCCCGACGCGACCCACGAACACACCGTGTCATGGGTCGGGCTGGCGTCGAGCATCGCGGTGGCCGCACTGTCGCTGGCGTCGCTGTGGCGTCAGGGGGCCCGGGGGATGCTCCAGCAGATCCTCCAGCCCATTCATGCGCACTGAGGGTCGCTCCCCCCTCCGCGCCATCACAGGCGAGGCGGCCGCCTTGTCACCGAGTGCCGGGACCTCCGAGCGAGTCGGCTCGCTATCGCAATTGAGTTGCGATGAGGTCAGAAGACCCGCCAGCCGCTCGGTGCAGCGGGTGCACACCCACAGCAGAGGTCTGGATGTTCAAGTGCGAAGTCTGCCATCGCGTCGTCGCCGCGGGGGTCCCGCAGGAACGGTTGGTCGTGGAGACCCGCCCGCGGGTCTACGACGTCACCCCCCCGCTCTCCCCCAAGGAGAAGCGGCGGGCGCGCCGTCGCGGGTTCGAGCCCACCCGGGAGACGGAGCACGCCCATGGCTGGGAGATCGTGCGCGAGGTCGTGGTCTGCGCGGGATGGCGTGAGTGCCTCGCCGACCGCCCCGAGCTGGTGGAGTCCCTCGGGATCCGCGCACCCGGCGTGCCACCCACCGGCGACCCCGAGACCCCGGAGTCGCTCGCGGCCCCCTCGACGGTGTGAAGCGCGCTTCGCCCGCGCGGCACCCGCCCTCACTCCAGGGCCGAGCCGTCGGCCCTCCGGCGCTCGACCCGGAAGATGTCCGTGTCGTCGAGACGAGCCACCTCGGCACCGCGAACATCGAGCTCCTCGAAGGGCACGTCGGTGTACCGCTTCACGAACCCGTCTGTCAGGGTGTAGACGAGGGTGTCCCCGCCCGCGGTGCCGACCTCGGCATGCAGCTCCTCGACGGGCACCTCGCTCCAGGCGAGCGAGTGCTTGCCCAGGCTCGCCCCGGTGGCCGCCTGCAGCCCGTCGGTGATGCAGGAGTACTGCACCGCGCTGGGGCTGTGGTGGTGCACGCGCAGCCCCATGTGGCCCCGAGGCACGCCCAGGGCGTCCATGGCGTGGGCACCCATGCGGTAGCCGGCGACCGCCCAGGGCCCTTGACCGCCATGCAACCGCCGCGTCTCGGCCAGGACGCGTTCCACACCATCATGGACCGCCCGGTCGCCACCGGCCCCATCGGGACCGGACCCCCAGCATCCGGCGAGCATGGCGAGGACTGGAACGACGACAACGGCTCGGATCTGCACGAACCCTCCCGGGGCACCCGCGTCCTTATGCGCTCCTGGCGTCCCTGGCAGCCGGGCGGGTGTGCCCGGGCTGGAACCCACGAGAGCGACCGACTACCCTACCCCCCGGAGGTCTTCATTGCGCCACGCCCTCGCCCTGTCCTTCCTGCTCGGCTGCGCCCCCGCGGACGATCCAGCCCTGGTCACCCTCGTCAACGCCTTTGACGATCCCGATGCACCGCGTCAGCCGCCCTGGACGATCTGCGAAGCGGCCTACCTGGACGCCCGGTTCGACGCCGCGCTGGCGCCGGGCGAGGCCTCGGACCCCACCGAGGTCGAGGCCGGACTCGGGCCGGTCTACATGGTCGCCTCCTTCGGTGACCCCGCCTGCCCGGAAGCGAACCTGAGCCCCCTGGTCTCCGCCGTCGAGGAAGAGACGCTGCCCGGCCAGGAGCGCGACCTGACCATCGCCCTGGCCAACCACCGCGGCCCCTGCCCGCCCGAAGGCGTCGAGCCCATGTCCGAGGCAGCCTGGGATGCGGTGCGTGAGCGCTGGCCCGAGCTGGACTTCCCAGCGTTCGCCGACCGGGACACGATCGCGTTGTGCGCTGGAGACGAGTGAGCCCTCGCCTGCTGGTCCTGCTCGGAGGCCTCGCTGGCTGCGCGCACGTCGACGTCGTCGTGGTCAATGCACACCCGGACTGGCGCGTGCGCGACCTGGGGCTGCGCGGCTGTGACTGGCCCGAGGTGCTCGAGCCCGGTGAGACCACGCCGGTCGGAACCTGCCTCCGGGGCGAGGGCCCCCTCACCTTTCTCAAGCAGGACCTGGACCCGCCCGATGACGCGCTGTTCGACTGGTTCCCGTACCGCACGGAAGCGTCGATCCCGCTGACGCCCGGGGACGGCCCCGTCGAAGTCGTGCTCGGGCCCGAAGGGCTGATCCAGGACTTCGACCGCGACGGGCCCAGGAGCCACTGATGCTCCGCACGCTCGCCGCCGCGGCGCTGCTGGCGGCGGCCTGGGGCCCGGGGGCTCGCAGGGCCCACGCCCATCCCGGCCACGGCCCCGCCAGGGCGACCCCGGAGCAGGACGAGCGCGACGAGCCAGGGGAGCGCGAAGGGGACGCCGAAGGGACCGCCCCTCCCCGACCTGCCGCCAATCCACCGAGCATCGTCGTAGAGGCCGAGCGTCACGACACCGCCGCCGACCCGACCGCCAACCGGACCGTCATCGAGGGGGACACCCTGCGCCGCGCTCCGGCCCCGACCCTGCTCGAGGCGGTGGCGGCCCACACCCCCGGCCTGCACACCACCACCACAGGTACGGGACTTCTGGGCGTGGGGCCCGGCTCGATGGGCGGCATTACCCTGCGCGGACTCGGCGGCAGCCCGACCACCGGCGTGCTGACCGTGCTCGACGGCGTACCTGTCATGCAGGGGCTGTTCGGTCACCCGGTCCCGGACTTCCTCACCCCCGGCGCGGTCCAACAGGTCGCGGTGACCCCGGGGGGCGACAGCGTGCGGTACGGCAGCGGGGCCCTCGGCGGGGTGATCCGCCTGGACAGCCGGTGGCGGGACGAGCCGGGGACCGGTGTCCGCGGCCAGGTCGGTCTCGGGGCCTTCCAGACCGTGCGGGCCCGAGGCGGGCTGTGGTCGCGCCGGGGCGCATGGGATGGACTGGCCTCGGTGGACCTGCTCCAGACCGCCGGCCCGCGGGAGGGGGCTGGCGGACAGCGGTGGAGTGCCCAGACAGCCGGCCGATGGCGCGGCCCTGGGGGCCTCACGCTGGTCGCCCGCGCCTGGGGGGGCCGGATCCGGTCCGCCGATCCCGGTCACATCGATCGGCCGACCCCGGAGGCGGGGGTCGTCGCCGACCGTGCGGGGGTCAGCGCCGGGCTGACGCGACCGCTCGGCCCGGGGACGCTTCGGGTCCGCGCCTGGAGCACCGGAGG
>CAZPJM010000455.1:0-3216 GCA_964586865.1 uncultured Enterobacteriaceae bacterium | reverse complement strand
CACTTCACCCCCGACCTGGCCCTGAAGGGGCTGAGCCTCACCCCCTCGAAGGCCTGCCGGGCCTGCCTCGGGGTCCGGGCCGAGCTGGAGGGCGTGGCGAGCTGGCGCCTCGGCAACAGCAAGGGCGAGCGCCCCCTGTCCGGGCACATGGTCTTCGACGTGGAGCTCGCGGCCCGACGGGATGATGGGGGTCGCGACTGGGTGGTCACCGCCATGCCGCGCGGCGTCCGCGAGGCCGAGCTCGAGATGGGCGGCCGGACCTTCCGGACCGTGGCGGCCATGGCTGACGCGGCCATCCAGGACTGGGCCACCAAGCACGTCTTCGACGCCCTGGAGCCCCTGGTCCTCACCCGGCACGAGGGGCCGGACCTCCCGCTCCGCGCCCTGCGGGTCCGCCCCCACGAGGGCACCGCGCTGCGGCTCGATCTCCTCACCGAGGCGCCCATCCTGGAGCTGGCCGATCCCGCCGAGCCCCGGGCCGGCGAGACCTGGACCCTCTCCCTGTCCCAGGCGGCCCTCCTCCACGTGGCCCGGCGCGAGGCCTTCACCCGGGGGCCCGTCGCCCAGGACGTGGTCCCCGAGCCGGTGGGGCTCACGGTCGGGGACGGCACCTTCACCCTGGACCTGCGCCTGTGGCGCCTGAAGGGCCGGGGGTGGTGGCGGGACCTGCTCGTCCAGGGCAGCTTCGCCCGCACCGACGACGGCTTCGACCTCCAGGCCGTCGAGGCCGAGGAGGTGGCCCGGTCCCGCGGCGCCCGGGTGGTCGATCCCATGGCGGCCCTCGGCGAGGGCCTCATCCTCCAGGCGGTCGAGAAGGCCATCACCACCACGCTGCCCGGCGGCACCGACGGCCAGGTCGCGGGCATCCCGGTGAAGGTCCAGGTCGGCCGCATCGGGGGCACCGCCCAGACCCTGCAGGTGGCCGGGACCGCGGTGGTGGCGGGCCGGAACACCGCGCAGCGCGCCGAGGGCGGCGGACCGCGGCAGTCCCCTGGCGGCGGCAACCGGTGAGGGCCGTGGGACGGCGCGGATCGGCCGGGGGCGTGCTACCGTGCGGCGCGCATGTCGACAGGAGGGGTCCGTGAGGCGTGTGGTGGTCGCGACAATGCTGCTGGGGGCCTGTTCCAACGGCGCGGAGCCCGACGACGACCCCCGCTCCATCAGCCCCCTGGACGGCCAGACCGGCTGGCCCGTGGACCAGCCCCTGGTGGTGGTCGCCGAGGGCATGGACATCCCGCCCGACTACCCCCTCGGCGACCTCATCCGGGTGAGCGACCTGGACCAGGGCGGCTTCGTGCCTGGCCAGACCGAGCGATCCTCGACCTTCCTGACCTTCACCCCCGACGAGCCCCTGGACGACGATCGGCGGTACGGGTGGGTCGTGGACATCCCCGAGCCCGTCCCCCACGGGCCCGAGCTGGTCTTCCCGCCGATCCTCGAGGAGCCGGCCGTGTTCTCGACCGGCGCGGCCATCGATGTGCTCGGGGGCAGTGTGGATGGCCTGGATCGGCCCTGCGTGGTGCTCTCCCGCCCCGTGGGTCCCGACGACCGGGACACCTGGACCATCACCACCGATGAAGACGTGGTGGAGGATGTGGTCGGCTTCCTCCTCGACCGCGCCGAGTGGACCGGCGGGCTGGACCTACCCGAGGGCGACCCGGGGGTCGATGTGCTCTGCTTCGAGGTGGGCGAGGCCGACCCCGACCCCACGGTGCCCCCGGTGCTCGAGCCCGGCGACCGGATCCGCCTGACCTGGGGCGAGCAGGGCCCCTGGCTGGTGGAGCTCCAGGACGCCGCCATCCGACAGGTCATCGACGAGCTGCGGAGGTCCCGGTGAGGCCGCGCACGAGGACCGCCGGCCCCGCGACCCGCGCCGGCTGGGTGCTGGTCCTGGCCCTCGTGGCCGCACCGGCCCTGGCCCAGGACGACGACCCCTGGACCCAGGACGACGAGGACACCACCGAGGGCGAGGGAGCGCCGCCCGACGAGGCGCCCGAGGACGGCCCCGAGCCGCCGCCCGCCGAGGCCCCGCCCGAGGGCATGGACGCCGAGGCCGATCCCATGGCCGAAGGGGAGCCTCCCCCTGATGGCGGGACGGACGGCCCGCCCCCCGGGGTGGACCGCTCCGACACCGTCGACCCCGAGATCCCCCTCGCCGGCGGCCAGGTGGTCTCCGGGCTGCGCATCGCGCCCTACGGGGCGGGCACCGGCGCCGGCATCGGCCAGGCGCTCGTCCTGTTCGCCAACGGCAACACCACCCGCTCCCTCGTCCACGCCCGCTATGCGAGCGGTCGATGGGGCGTGCAGGTCTCCCTGCCCGTGGCCTTCCACGACCTGCCCCGGCAGCCCCGCACCGTCGGCCTGGGCAACCTGCAGCTCGACGTGTGGCGCCGGATCGGCGACGACGCCGACAGCTACACCGGCCTCGGCCTCGAGCTCCACGGCAACCTGGGAGAGCGCACCTGGACCTGGCTGCACGAGACCGACGAGATCTGGCCCGGCTTCGGGGCCGACCTGGTGGTCCAGCGCCGCCAGGACCTCGGCGCCATCACCACCATGGCCCGGCTGGCCTTCGGGGTGCGCAGCCACCAGGACTACGCCCCCCTCCCCCCCACCACCCTCCACTTCGAGGTGGTGCTGGGCGCCGATGTGGCCATGACCGACCGCTTCGGACTGGTGGGTGAGATGTCGGCCTCGTGGTGGGATCTCTCGCCGTGGGACTTCACCGGCTTCGTCCGCGCCGACCTCCTCGAGGGCGTCCGGGTGCGGGGCGGGGTGGTCCTGCCGCTGGGCGTCTGGGCGGGCGTCCCCCGGATCGACGAGGACTTCCGGGGCGTGCGCGAGGCCACGGCGCTCATGGATCTGTCCATCGCCCTCTGAGGCCCGGGACCGTCACAGCCCCTGGCGCGGCTCGCCCAGCGATCGCAATCGCGGATCCACGATTGATGGATCTCGGAGCCCGTCGAAGCCGTGCATGGCGCACCCGGTCGACGCTCGATGGGTGGCACGGGACGTGCACTAGTCCTGGGTGGCCCGCGCCACTGCGGGTCGTTCCCACCCAGGAGGACCCATGCGCTCCCTCACCCTCGTGCTCCCCCTCGCCCTGACGCTGGCCCTGCTGGCCGCGGGCTGCGCCGGCGAGCGCACCCCCCCCGCCGGCGACGCGGTGGTCGCCTCCTCCGAGGCCACCGTCGACACGGGCGCCTCCCGGCCCGC
>CAZPJM010000454.1:0-3240 GCA_964586865.1 uncultured Enterobacteriaceae bacterium | reverse complement strand
TGGCGGGCGGGCAGCGCGGGGCCGCCGGCAAGCAGACCGCGGCCCGCGACCGCCTGAAGCGCACCATGTTCGCCCTGCGCGGCGAGGACACCCAACAGGCCGAGCAGCAGGCGGACCTGCTGCGTCGCGACTACGCCTTCGTCGGCAAGGTGGGCGAGGGCGCCATGGGCCGCGTCCTGAAGGCCAAGGACAACGACCTGCTCAGGCTGGTCGCCTACAAGGAGATGAGCGAGGAGATCGCCGCCAACGCCGCCCTGGCATCGAAGTTCTACGCCGAGGCCCAGATCACGGCCCAGCTCGATCACCCCAACATCGTGCCCGTCTACCAGCTCGAGCAGAACCAGGAGGGGATGCTCGCGTACACGATGAAGCTCATCAAGGGCAAGACCGTCGAGGACTACATCGACGAGATCAAGGAGGCCTACGAGAAGCACGGCAAGCGCAAGATCCCCGAGGAGTTCAACCTCGAGAAGCGCCTCGACATCTTCCTGCGCTGCTGCGACGCCCTCTACTACGCGCACCGCCGCGGCGTCGTCCACCGCGACCTCAAGCCCGAGAACATCATGATCGGGGCCTACGGCGAGGTCTACATCATGGACTGGGGCATCGCGAAGGTCGTCAAGAACAGCGACATCGTCACCGAGGACCCCATCGACCTCCTCTACGAGCCCGAGGAGGAAGGCGACATCATCATCGGCACGCCCCAGTACATGTCGCCCGAGCAGGCCAACGGCGACAACACGACCCTCGACCACAAGTCCGACATGTACTCGATGGGCCTGATTCTCTTCGAGCTCATCTCGTGCAAGCAGGCGGTCACCGGCAAGTCGGCGATGAAGATCGTCATGCGCCAGCAGGACGCCGAGCGCGATCCGCTCAAGCACGCCTACGGCGACAAGATCCCGCGGGAGCTCAAGGCCATCGTCGAGAAGGCGATGCAGAAGGACAAGTCGAAGCGGTACCAGCACATCATGGAGCTGGCCGACGACATCCGTCGCTACATGCGCGACGAGGCGGTGATCGCCAAGCCGGACTCCATCTTCCAGGCGGTGGGCCGGTGGATCCGTCGCAACACCGCCCTGACCGCCTTCTTCGTCCTCACGCTCCTGTTCTTCGCGGGCGTGGGCGTGGTGACCATCGGCGCCGGCTTCGCCATCTACAGCACCCTCGAGCAGGCCCGGCAGACCAAGCTCAACGGACTGCGTTCCTCGGTCTTCGCCCAGGCCTCCTTCATCGATGGTCAGTTCATCAAGTACGAGGGCCTGCTGGGCACCACCGCCGCCACCGCGAGCGAGAAGCTGACCCTGTCGGGCGCCGACAATGCCGAGCTCTTCACGGTCTCGGACTTCGGCGCCACCATCGAGGAGGACGGCAAGACCCGCCCCAAGGTGCCCGGCACCGAGGACTCGAAGCGGTACGGCTATCCGGTCAACCTGGAGCATCCGGTCTTCGTGGTGCCCGGCGCGCCCGAGGAGCCCGACCCGGAGGCCCTCGAGCACGCCCAGCAGCTGGCCGGCATGGGCGGCAACCTGCGCACGGTGCTGCTCCGCTCCGAGTCCGAGCAGGCCGCCCGGTTCACCCCGGCGCGGTACCGGCGCCGGATCGCCCAGGACGGCACGCCGCTCACCTGGGCCTTCATCGGTCTCGAGTCCGGGGCCTACGTGCTCTACCCGGGCAAGGGCGACATCGAGCGCTTCGACCCCCGCGAGCAGCCCTGGTACGAGGAGACCAAGAAGGCCGCCCAGCGCCAGCCCGGGCCCCGCTGGTCCGTGCCCTTCCCCGACTTCCACGGCCAAGGCTTCGTCCTCACCGTCTCCCAGCCCATCTACGATGTCGAGGATGATCTGCTGGGGGTGGCCGGGGTCTCCCTGACCTTCGACTACGTCATCGAGAATCTGCTCGAGATGCCACCCCAGATTCTCGGCGTCCGCGAGATGGTCATCCTCAACGAGGACGGGGAGCGGATCATCAGCACGGACGACGAGGGCAAGAAGCCCGCCGGCGGCCGCAGCCGCCCCAAGCGCATGAGCGAGTTCGACGTGGCCGAGGTGGTCGACGCGGTCAAGAGCTTCGAGAAGGCCGGCATCGTCAGCACCTTCCGCGACGGCGAGCAGCAGCTCGTGTTCTACAACCGCATGGAGGGCCTGGGCTGGTACCTGGTGGTGGTGGGCAACGAGTCCGAGATGCTGGCCTCGGACATCTGACGCCT
Organism: uncultured Enterobacteriaceae bacterium; assembly: GCA_964586865.1. Classification (GTDB taxonomy): domain Bacteria; phylum Myxococcota_A; class UBA796; order UBA796; genus REDI01. Next base: position 1,031 of record CAZPJM010000454.1, on the reverse strand, counting down.
CCTCGACCGGCCCTCCCGGGCGGCCGGGGATCAGGCCGAGCGGTCGAGGGCCGCCGGCTTCTCCGCGTGGGGCAGGGTGGTGCGCGACCCGGGGAAGGTCCACCGCAGGCAGGCGGCGGCGTGCTCGTGGAGCGCCCGGGGCGCGGGGAGGGCCTGCGGATCGAGGCGGGCCACCGCCAGCAAGAGGTGGGGATCGGACTGGGCCACCTGGCGGAGCAGCGCGTGGAGCGGGGTCTCGGGTCGGGCCTCGAGGGCGGCGCGCAGGGGGACCACCGCCTCGGGGAAGCCGTCCGCCAGGGACAGCCACAGGGCCAGGACCGGGGCCGGGAGGGGGTGATGGGCGGTGGCCCGGGCCAGCATGGCCTGGTTGAGCCGGCGCTTGAGGCTGCGCGGCGTGTCGCCTGCCAGGGGCGCCAGGTCCAGGAGGGCGCGCAGATCGGCCGGCGTCAGCCCACCGGGATCGCCGGCCTCGATGGCGATGGGCAGGGGCTTGGGCGCCTCGGTCTCGGGCTCGGCCGCGATCAGGACCGGCCGGTGGGCGACCCGCGGGGGCTCGAGCCCGGTCCAGGTGGAGAGGGCGTCAGCGACGGTGCGCGCGTCGGGGGCCGCGAGCCAGAGCGGTACCTGGACCAGGGTCTCGAGGGGATGGGCCGGTGGGCAGGCGGCCCGGAGGGTGTCGGCGTGGGCGGCCAGCACCACCACCGCCCGGGGAGCCCGGCCCACCGGGGCATCCAGCAGGAGGCGGCGGACGGCCTCGAGGATGGCGGCGGCCCGTTCGGTGGGGACCCGGTCCAGGTCGTCCACGGTCACCAGGACCCGGGGCGTGGCCGCGCCCAGGTGCTCCACGGCGGCGGCCAGCCGCGCCTCGGGGCCGGGAGGGGCCTCGGGGACCAGGATGGCGGCCTCGGCCGACGCGGCGCGCGCCTGCTCCAGGCGGTCGTGGGCGGGGCGGACCACCCCACGTCCGATGCCGGCGGCGAGCAGGCCGACCCCGAGCCCGGCCAGCCCGGCCGCCCCCAGGCCAGATCGGA
>CAZPJM010000453.1:0-3254 GCA_964586865.1 uncultured Enterobacteriaceae bacterium | reverse complement strand
TGGAGGTCTACAAGGACGGCCAGCCCACCCTCGAGGAGGTGCCGCTGCGCAACGCTGCCGTGGCTGACGGTGCGGGGCCCGGCGCTGGCCCGGCTGGCGGGCGATCCGGCGAGCTGGGAGGCCCACCGGCGCTCGCGGGTGGTGCATCGCGCGGTCCCCCACCCGGTGCTCCAGGATGCGCGCGCCTTCATGACCACAGCCTGGGCGGCCGATCTGCGCGCGCTCGTGCCGCCCTTCCCGCCCTGGGGCCGGGCGCAGGATGCCCTGTGGGGCCTGCTCCTGCATCGGATCCGCGTCGACAGCGTGGTGGCGCACCTGCCCTGGGCCGTCCTCCACGATCCGCCCGGCGAGCGCCGCTGGGACCTGGAGGAGGCCCCCGGTGCGCTCGTCCGCCTCCGCTTTCGTGATGTGGTGGCCGACGCCCTGCTCCACGCGAGCCTCCCGCCCGGGGATCCCGCCGCCCGGTGTCGGCTCCTGGGCGCCCACCTGGAAGCCCTGGCCACCGCCTCGCGGCACGATCTGGGCCGATGGCTCCAGGCGGTCCACCAGAGGACCCTGTCCGGCCGTCGCCAGATCCTGTCGCACCCCGTCTCCGCCGACGAGGCGGTCCCCGCCTTCCGAGCCCTCCTGGATCGGAGCCGGCAGGCCCTGGACGAGGGGCTCGAGGAGGGGGTGGTTCGCCTGTCCGAGGTCGCCCACGTGGGGGAGCTGTCCCGGCGGCTGGGGAACCTGGGCCGGATCCTTTGGGCGTGGCCCGACCTGTGGGCCGCCGCCCGGGAGGCCCCGCTCAGGCCTGACCGATCCGCATGACCACGCGGCCGTCGATGTCCTCGGCGATCATCCGGTCGAAGATGCCGTTGATGTCGTCGAGCTCCCCCCACGAGAAGTGGGTGCGCACCTTGTCCTCGCCGGCGAACTCGAGGGCCTCCTCCAGGTCCTGACGGGTGCCCACGATGCTGCCGCGAACGGTGATCCGGTTCAGCACCACGTCGAAGATGGGCAGGGGGAAGTCGCCCGGGGGCAGGCCGACCAGCGACAGGGTGCCCCGGCGGCGCAGCATGCCCAGGGCCTGGGAGAAGGCCGCGTTGGAGACGGCCGTGACGAGGGCGCCGTGGACGCCCCCCGTCTCGCGCTGCACCACCTCGCCCGGGTTCTCGGTGCGGGCGTTGATCGTGAGATCGGCGCCCAGCTTGCGGGCCAGGTCGAGCTTGGCGTCGTGGACGTCGACGGCGACCACGTGCAGGCCCATGGCCTTGGCGTACTGGACCGCCAGGTGGCCGAGCCCGCCGATCCCCGAGATGGCGACCCACTCGCCGGGGCGCGCCTCGGTCTCCTTGAGGCCCTTGTAGACGGTGACGCCGGCGCACAAGATGGGGGCGGCCGCGCCGAACTCCAGGGCGTCGGGGAGCTTGCCCACGAAGGCGGGATCGGCGCTGACGTACTCGGCGAAGCCGCCATCCACGGTGTAGCCGGTCATCTGCTGGTCGTGGCAGAGGGTCTCCCAGCCGGTGCGGCAGTGGCTGCAGTGGCCGCACGCGGTGTGCAGCCAGGGCACGCCCACCCGGTCCCCCTCCTTGAGGCGGGTGACGTTCCGGCCCACCCGGGCGACCACCCCGACGCCCTCGTGACCCGGGATGAAGGGCGGCTCGGGCTTCACGGGCCAGTCACCGTGGGCGGCGTGCAGGTCGGTGTGGCAGACGCCGCTGGCCTCGACCTTGACCAGGACCTGGTCCGGGCCGATGGGGGGCACGGCCACCTCGCGGATCTCGAGGGGCTGGCCGAAGGCGGTGACGACGGCGGCCTTCATGGTGTCGGGCATCGTGGCTCCAAGGAAGCGTAGGGGTGCTTACAGACCTTGGCCCGTGGACGCCGTGCTCGCAAGGTCCCGGAGGTCGTTTCGCCGTGGCCGAGGCCCCGGGGCCGAGGGATGCGGCCGGGAGGGCGCGGATCAGACCCGCGTGGCGGCCCAGGTGGCGCGGGCCATGGCCTCGACCCGGTCGAGCTCGTCGCCCGGCAGCGGCGCGCGGGGGGGCCCGGCCTCGGGGTCGTCGTGGAAGAGGTACAGGCGCGAGGCCAGCTCGGGGAAGGGGAGGCTGGCCTCGCCGAAGCGCTCTCCGTGGCCCGAGGTGGACACCCGCACGCCCTCGCCCCAGTCCTGCCCGCTGTCGTTGTTGGGGTTGTAGAAGTAGACCCGCATGACCCCCTCGCCGTCGAGGGCCACCCGCAGCAGGGTGATGGCGTGCCAGCCCACGAAGCGTCCGGCGCTGTCGGTGACCGCCAGCCCGGCGGGCTGGGGGTGGATCACGGGCTGGTTGCCGTTGTAGAGCGGGTGGTAGCTGGCGTAGAGCCGCTCGAGGAAGGCCCGGTGGTCCTGGAGGCGACCGGTGGCCACGTCGACGGCGATGTGGAAGGCGGGGCCGACCCACCAGCCGTGGAACTCGGGGTTGATCCAGCGGTGGGGGTCCTCTCCGCGGTCGGCGCACAGGGTGCCCATGTGGTGGTAGACCCGGTCCAGGTGTGGCACCAGGACGACCGAGACCGGGTCGGTGTCGAGGGGGGGGCCGGCGGCCAGGCCGGGGGGCAGGGCGTCCGAGCGGATCGGCACCCGCTCGAAGTGCATGAGGATCCGGTCATGGCGGGCGGCGTCGGCCACCAGGTGCAGGAGGAAGGCCGGGTCGTGGCCGGCCCACATGGACAGGGCGCGGGCCGCCTGGCAGGTGGGGTTGTTGCCCTGGCCCACCCCGAGCGGCAGGCCCAGCAGCGCGATGATGCCGGCGAGCAGGTGCACGCGGGGCGGTCGGGTCTCGCCGAAGGCCCGGCCCAGGCTGATGGCGGCGGCGGGGCAGACCGGCAGCTGGATCTGCCGCCACAGGGCGGGGGCGATGGGGGGCGCGTACAGGGTGCCGCGCTCGAGGAGGAGGGCGAGCCCGTAGGCCGCCTGGGCCGTCTCGGGGAAGAGGGCCTCCCGGACCAGCCTGTGGACCAGGGCCTCGTAGGTGCGCAAGGCATCCAGCCCCGTGCTGGACAGGCCCAGGGCATCGGGGAGCAGGCTGGCCCGATCCTCCTCGACCAGCCAGCGCAGGAAGACCGCGTGGTAGTCGCTCACCAGGCCTACATCGTGCATGGCCCGGGCGAAGGCGTAGGCCTCCTGCTGGAGGCCCTGGGTGTCCAGCCCCGCGAGCCGGGCCCGGTAGGCCTCCAGGCCGGGGTCGTCCGCGCAGGTCCGGGTGGGCCCGAACAGGGCGCTCACCAGG
>CAZPJM010000452.1:0-3266 GCA_964586865.1 uncultured Enterobacteriaceae bacterium | reverse complement strand
CCTCGTGCCCTCGTGCCCTCGTGGCTCGTGCCCTCGTGGACTCGTGGACTCGTGGACTCGTGCCCTCGTGGCTCGTGCCCTCGTGCCCTCGTGCCCTCGTGGACTCGTGCCCTCGTGTCTCGTGCCCTCGTGACTCGTGCCCTCGCCCAGAAGTGACACGTGGAAATCCCTGACACCTTGGCTCCCGGCCGACACCCTACAGCCCGGCCTGCACCTGCACGAGAAAGGTATGGCCGGGCGGGCCGTGGGGCTCGATCTCCATCTCCCAGGCCAGCGACTGCACCAGGTGCCAGCCGTCCTCGTGGAGGTTCACGGCGGTGGTGACGCGCTGGAAGGTGTCGTCGGCCGTCCGGACGTCCCACGCCACCACCGGCTCCAGGACCATGTCCTCGTCGTGGAGGGGGATGCGGTGGGCGGCCATCAGGGTGGTGCCCCACTGCCACTGGCCGCCGTCGAGGGTGCGCGCCGTCAGGCCCTCGACCTCGAGGGTCCAGCGGTCGTGGTCGTAGCCCACGGCCAGGTCGAGCTGGCGGTCCCATTCGGTGGCGTCCTCGCCGAAGCGCTCGAGGGCGTCCTTGCTGTGGAGCCAGCTCGCCCCGGCCAGGTGGAGGACGAGCCCGCCGTGGGTGTGCAGGCCGCCCTGGACGACCAGCTGGGCGCCGCCGAGGGCGGTGCTGCCGGGGCGGAGGGGGTCGAAGACGCCGACCCGGAGGGTGGGCGAGACGTGCTCGCCGTCGTGGTGCCAGCGGGCCTGCAGGCCGACGGCGCGCAGGGGGGCGAAGCCGTCCAGCAGGGCGCGGGTGGGCACCAGCATCTGGGAGGCCGGCACCAGCCAGTCGTGGGAGACGGGCACCTTCATGCGGCCCACGGCGAACTCGAAGTCCTCGCCCACGTGGGCGGTGGCGATGGCGTCCAGGAGGCCGAGAAGACCGTTGTCGGCGCCGAGCTGGACGAAGGCGCTGAACTTCTGGCCGTCGGAGAGGCCCACTTGGAGGCGGGCCAGCGAGAGGTAGGGGCGGTGGCCGACGGCCGCGTCGTGGGCCTCGACCCGGTAGCCGCCCCGAGCCCAGGCGTGGACCTCGAGGGTCTCGTCGGAGGGCCCGCCCACGGGGTCGTGGGGGTGGGGCTCGAGCCCGCGCCGGGGGTCGTCGGCGGCATGACGGCGTTCCTCGGCCGCGGCGGACCCACTCTCGTCGCCGCGGTCGGTGGCCTCCGCGCCGTCCTCGTCGCCGTCCTCGGCGTGCTGCGCATCACCCGCCCCCGAGGACGCCTCCGCGCCGTCCTCCTCGACGTCCCTCTCGCGGTCCTCCTCGCCGTGGTCGGGAGCGTCGGCCGGCGCCTCGCCCGAGACGGGGGCGGCGAGGGCGGACGAGAGCAGCAGCCAGGCCAGGGCGAGCACGGGACCTCCAGCACCGCCCCGCCTATGCAGGGCGCGTGCCAGAAGGATCGGATGCGGGGCGCAGGGCCGGGAGGGCGCCGGTCCGTGTCACGAAACCTATGGTGTTTCAGCCTGAACCGGTGGGTGAACCAGGTCCGACCCTCACCGGCTGTCCGGTGGCCAGGCGCCACCGGAGCCAGGCCGCGGTGGCATCGGCTCGGGCCCGGACCTGCTCCGCCTCCTGGCGCGCGCGGCTGGCCTCCACCTCGAGCACGTCGGTGAGCGGCACCAGGCCCTCGCCGTAGCGACGCCCCAGGACCCGCGCCGCCTCACGGGCATCGGCCACCGCCGCCTCCCGGGCCTCCACCTCGGCCAGGGCGGCCACCAGGGCTGCCCGGGCCTGATGGAGCTCGGCGGTGACGCCCCGGCGGGCATCGTCCAGGCGGGCCCGTGCCGCCCGGAGGCGCTCGGCGCCGGCGCGGGATCGGGCGGCACGGCTCCCCCCGGCCAGTCCGGTCCAGCGGAGATCCAGGCCGCCCTCGACCCATCGGTTGTCCACCAGGGCCTCGTTGTCGGTGGCGGTGATCTGGCCCCAGGCGGCCACGGTGGGCAGCGATTCCAGGAGGGGCACCGCCCGCTGCCGGCCGAGGGCGGTCACCTGGTGCTCCAGCGCCGCCAGGTCGGGTCGGGCCAGCAGGGCCTGGGTCGCCACCTCCTCGACGGCGGGGGGCACCGGGGGCGGGGTCCAGGCGAAGGCCACCTCCGAGGGGGCCGCTGCGCCGAGTCGCCAGCCCAGCGCCTGGCGGGCCGCCTCGACCCCCTCCCGGGCGCGGGCCTCCCCGGCGCGGGCCTCGGCCAGGGCCACCCGCACCCGGAGCCGATCGGCAGGGACGGAGAGGCCGGCCTCGACCAGGGAGCTGGCCTGATCCTCTCGGGCGAGCAGCGATTCGACCAGGCGCCCAAGGGCCTCGTGGCGGGCCTGGGCCACCACCAGATCCAAGAAGGCCTCCCCCGCCTCCACCCGCGCCGTGTCTCTCGTCCGGCGGGCCCGATCCTGCTGGGCACGGGCGGCGGCGTTGGCGGCGGGGGCCCGACCCAGCACCCCGGCCGGCTCCACGAGGGGCCAGGAGGCCCGCAGCCCCGCATCCACCACGTCCTTCGGCTGCTGGACGAAGGCCCCGATGGGGGTGCTGATGGCGATCTCCCGGGTGCGGCTGGTGGTAGTGAGCGTGCCGCCGATCCGCGGGCCCATCGCGCCGAGCCAGGCGGCGGTGGCATCCGCCCGGGCGGCCCGGGCCTCGTGATCGGCGGCGGCCACGGTGGGGCGCTCGGCGGCCCGGTCCAGGGCCTGGTCGAGGGTGAGGGGGCCGGCGGCGGCCAGCCAGGCGAGCAGGACGATCATGCGGTCCTCCGAGGGCGGAGCACGAGCCGGGCCAGGGCGGGCACGGCCAGGAGGGTCAGCACCGTGGAGGCCAGGAGGCCCGAGATCATGGCGGAGGCCAGGGGTGGCCACAGGGTGCTGGAGGAGAGGGCGAGGGGCACGAGGCCGGCCACGGTGGTGGCGGTGGTGAGCAGGATGGGGCGGACCCGCACCCGGATGGCGTCGGCCACGGCCTCGGGGACGGTGCGGCCCGCCTCCAGGCCGCGGTCGACCACGTCGAGCAGGACGATGGCGTTGTTCACCACGATGCCCACCAGGGCGATGACCCCGAGCAGGCTCATGAAGCCGAAGGGCTGTCCCCCGAGGACGAGCCCGGGCAGCACGCCGGCGAAGGCCAGGGGGACGGTCACGAGCACCAGCCCCACCCGGCGGAAGCTGTTGAACTCGAGGAGCAGCGCGCCCAGGAGCAGCAGGACCCCGAGGGGCAGGGCCCCCAGGATGGCCGCG
>CAZPJM010000451.1:0-3271 GCA_964586865.1 uncultured Enterobacteriaceae bacterium | reverse complement strand
CGCACCGTCGAGATGCTCACCAACAACGTCTCCGACTTCCGAGCGGTCTTCCTGCTCTCCCTGTGAGTCCTCCATGCTCTACCGCGACTTCACCACCCTCCTCGACGTCACCGACGCCGGCACCGATCCCATCGTCGGCGACACCATCGCGCTCAACCCGCTGCCGGTCGACGGCGTGGCGGACCACGAGCAGGCGGTGCTGGTGCTCGCGACTGGCGCGTGAACGGGGGCAAACGGCTCCATCCAGGTCGTCCTCGAGACGTCGGCCGACGCCGAGAACTGGTTCCCCGTGTGGACGGGCAGTCCCGGCGAGAACCCGTTCAAGCTGGTCAACTACCCGCAGATCAACGACATGGGCGGGGGCAACCAGACGCCTGCGGTCATGCGCTACGTGCGCGCCCGCAGCGAGCCGCAGGGCATGGAGGCCCCGACCGTGGACCGTCTCAAGGTCCAGCTCGGCTCCACCGCGCCGCTGCGGGGTCGGAAGGCCCGATGAAGATCGCGGTCAAGCTGGCCTTCGATGAGCAGGCGGCCCTTCGGCTCCTGAACTGGCTCGCCCAGGAGAACGCGCGTCTCCTGCGGGCGCGGCCGGAGCTGCCTCTGCTCTACGACTCGGGCGTGGTCTACCGCCGCGAGACCGACGAGACCTGGTGCGACTACCTGAACATGCTCGCCCAGGGTCACGAGGACTGCGACGGGCTGGCGTCGGCTCGCGCCGGCGAGCTCATCGCGAAGGGCTGGAAGGCGCTGCGCCCCGGCGACGGGGGCTTCGCCGAGGCCCGCCGCCGTATGCCGACCTCCATCCCCGCCGAGGTCATGCTCACCACCCGCACCGGGCAGGGCAGCCCCGGCCTGTACCACTGCGTCGTCCGCTACCGCGTCGGCACCACCTGGCACCGCGACGACCCCAGCAAGCGGCTCGGCATGAACGGGCCCGTGCAGCCCGACGTGCGCCGTCGCTGGGCCACCGTCGCCGCCGAGACCACCACCGCCGAGGCGGTCTGGAGGACCGCATGAAGCTTCAGAGCGCCCTGTCCCTGCACCAGTTCGCCGGACTCGACGAGTTCGGCCGTCGCATCGATCGCGATGGGCGTCGCCGTCGTCGCAAGCGTGGTCGTCGTCGTCGTCCGCCCACCGAGAAGCGGCGCGGGCTGACCCGCAAGTCCGCTCGAGGCCCGTCGAAGAAGCTCGCGCCCGCGAAGCGTGCCCCGTCGGAGGTCATCGAGGCGGAGATCGTCGAGCCTACGGCGGCGCGGCGTCGCCCCTGGAGTCCGGCTGTCTCTATGGGGCCGCACCTGCGCATCCAGGCGGCCGAGGGCTACCGGGCCGCGGTCATCGAGCTCAAGCCGGGACTGTTCATCGTGGCCGAGGTGCCCGAGCACGTCGCCCGCTCCGAGTTCGGCATCGCGCCGCTGCTTGCTCCCCTGGTCGTTCGTGCCGCCACCAAGGCCATCGCCACGCCACCCGAGCAGCGCCTCCTGCCCAAGCTGGTGCAGGCGGTGCAACAGCGCGCAGCGACGACGCCCGCCCAGGCGCAGCCTGCCTCGGCTCCGGGTGTCGCCCAGCGCCTGCTGACCATGCAGCCCCAGCCCACCCCAGCTCCGACGCCCGCAGCCCAGCGCCAGCTCGTGCCGGCCGCCGGCGCTGGCCACGGACACACGGCCCTCCTGCCCGCGCCCGTGCTCGGACGGTGGGTGGACGAGGACGACCTGGCCGGCCTGTTCGGCTGCGAGTCCTGCGACGGCGGCTGTGGGAGGCACCGATGATGAGCTGGTCCCAGATCAAGTCCGCCTGGTCGAGCGGCTGGAGCGCGCTCCAGACCGAGTCCATGCGACTGTACGAGGCCGCCATCCGGGCCGACCCCACCGGCTACCTCGGTCGGGTCCAGGCGTTCGTGCAGGAGCTCGGGCAGGCCCGCGGCAGCCTCAACCGGATCAAGGACAAGCTGCCCAACCCGCCCCAGACCGCCGAGGACCGAGCCCTGCACGCGAAGTACCGGGCGATGGAGGCGCGCTACCATGACCTCGCCGCCGGCCTGTACGCCGACGCGCAGCCCGCCCAGACCGAGGTCGGCGCCGCGCCCATCGTGGTCGTCGGGGGCGTGGTGATCGGCGTGGCCGGCATCGCCTGGTCTATCGCCGCGTACGAGTACGCGGTGAACCTGCGCGAGCAGACCGCCCTGGCCGAGCGCGAGCTCGACGCCCGGGTCGAGGCGAGCCGCGAGGGCCGCACGCTCCAGCCCTCCACCGTGCCGCCCCAGAGCAGCGGTGGCGGCAACCTCGGCTGGCTGCTCATCGGCGGCCTGACCCTCGCCGCTGGGGCCGTCGCCGTGCCGATGTTCCTCAAGATGAAGGCGGGGTGAGCCCGTGGCCAAGCGCACTAAGCCCAAGCGATTCCGCCTGTCCTTCGTCGGCCCCATCGAGGACCAGCCCCGGCTGATCCGCGCCTACGGCAAGGCCTGCGAGGGGGAGTTCGCCCTGGTGCTGCGCCCGAGCGAGGCGCGGTGCGTGCTGGTGCTCGTCACCAAGAAGGATGGCGCCTTCATGTGGCGCTCGAGCGGCGAGGGCCCCGACGCACCGCAGCGCCCGGAGACGCCCATCACCGAGGCCGACGCGGTCAAGCTCATCAAGGTCGAGCAGAAGGCGGTGCCGAAGGCCGGCCCGACGACACTGCGCGGCCGGTGGACGGGTACGATGACCTGCGACGGCGGCCAGCCCCGCGTGGAGCTCCGCCGGAAGCTCGCGACCTACGGCACGCTCACCGTGACCAGCGATCCCACCACCGGTTGGGCGTGGTCCTTCGAGCGCGCGGAGAAGTGGTTCGGCGACGAGGGTACGACCACCGGCGAGGGCCTGGACACCCTGTCCGCCGCCATCGAGGCCGGCGTGCTCGGCGCCATGGCGCTCGTCCGCGAGGCCTGCTCGTTCCGCGACACCCGGCGTCGTGCGGCCCACGACCCGACCTACGCGGCGAAGCACCCCATCAAGCCGCCCAAGCCGATGAAGAACCCGACCGACCGGCTGAAGGTTCGGGACGGGGGCCGCAAGCGCGCCAGGAAGGCGCCGCCGCCGAGGCCGCTGGACGAGGGCGACGCCGTCGCCCCACCGACCACCGCGGCCGACCTGGGCCAGATGGCCGAGTCCGTGGCGCGCGAGGGCGACGCTCTGGCCGAGCTGTCGGGAAGGTCGTGGATCTGGGAGGAGACCACCCCGGTCGCCCAGATCGCCGAGTGGTTCGACGACAACGGCTTCCAGGGGCTCGCCGAGGCCAT
>CAZPJM010000450.1:0-3277 GCA_964586865.1 uncultured Enterobacteriaceae bacterium | reverse complement strand
CACGTGACTGGAGTTCAGACGTGTGCTCTTCCGATCTCCCCTCGCAGCACCCGGTCGACCTGGCCCGCGAGGGGCGCCTGCTCGAGGCGCCGCCCACGCCCGCCCCGCGCCCGGAGGACCGCCCCCTCGAGACGGTCGAGGTGGATCCCGCCGCCGCCCGCACCCACGCCACCGACCCCGACTTCTCGGGGCCCTCCCTGCCCCTGGGCCCACGAGGGGTGGGCGCGTCGGGGCGCCACGCCCTGGAGGCGCGGCAGCTCGAGGCCGAGGAGCGGATCTCCCGTGCCGACGCCGCCGTGGCCCACGCCGAGGACCTCGCCCGGCAGGCCCGCCAGGCCCAGGCCGCCGCCCGTCAGGCCGCCGACACCGCCCGGGAGCGGATGGATCGGGTGCGGGCCGAGCTGGCCGATGCCGGCCCCGAAGCCGACGACGACTGGCCCTCCGGCAGCATCCCCCAGGCCGAGTTCCTGCCGGGCCTGGACCCCATCAGCCTGGCCCAGGCCGACGCCGCCATGCGTCAGCCCGCCCAGGGTGCCCAGGCCGGGCGCACCGCCCCCCGGGCCTCCGAGGCCCCCCGCGACGAGGCCCCCGACGAGCCCTCGGCGGATGCGCCCTCCGCCGCGCCCCCTCCCTCCGGCCCCCCCGCCGACGAGGCCGAGCAGACCGCCCTCCAAGAGGCCGTGGTGGAGATCCTCAAGACCATCTACGACCCCGAGATCCCGGTCGACATCTACGAGCTGGGCCTCATCTACGGCGTCGATGTGGCCACCGATCGGAGCGTGGGGATCCGCATGACCCTCACCTCGCCCAACTGCCCGGCCGCCCAGTCCCTCCCCGGCGAGGTGGAGTCCAAGACCCGCTCGGTCGAGGGCGTCCGGGACAGCAAGGTCGACATCGTCTGGGACCCCCCGTGGAGCCCGGACAAGATGAGCGAGGCCGCGCGCCTCGAGCTCAACATCGACTACTGACCGGGCATCCGGTCCGCCCGAAGGCCCGCGGCTGCGGCCGTCTCGCCGCGAGGGTTCCACGTGGAACGCGCGAAGCGGCTTGCCGCACCGCCCCTTCGGTCCGAGGTTGTGAGGCACCCCCCTCCGGGAGCCCCTCATGCGCTTCATCCTCCACTGGCTCACCCTGGCCGTCGCCCTGGTGGCCACCGGGTGGTGCCTGCCCGGCGTCACCGTCGAGGGCTGGATGCCGCTGCTCGTGGGCAGCCTGGTCCTGGGGCTGCTCAACGCCACGGTCCGGCCGGTCCTCCAGATCGTCTCGCTGCCCATCACCCTGCTGACCCTGGGCCTGTTCGCCCTGGTGGTGAACGGGGTCTCCTTCGGACTGGCGGCGTGGCTGGTGCCGGGCTTCGCCGTCGACGGGGTCCTGTGGGCCATCGTCGGCGCCCTGGTCTTCAGCCTGCTCGCCACCGTGATCGGCTGGTTCACCGAGGCCCCCGCCCGCCACCGCGCCCGCCAGGAGCGGGAGGGCTCGTGAGCCTCAGGGGGCGGAGGCCGCCTCGACACCGCGAGGGAAGCGCAGGCGCCGGGCCTGGGAGGGCACGCCCTCAAAGCCGAGCCGGTCGAAGGGCACCGCGCGCCAGTACAGGGCGCCCGAGAGGTAGGGCAGGAAGAGCTGGGCCGGGCGCCACGCGGCCGCCCCCACCTCGGCGCGACGGACCAGCCGGGTGAAGTCCGGATCGGTGGCCAGCTCCACCCGGTAGCCCAGGGCCCGCGGCGCCGGCAGCCAGGCGAAGTCCGGCACGTCGAGCCGGGCGTCGGGCTCGGGGCGGACCAGGTCCTGGCCGGGGAGCAGCGTCACCGGATCGCCAGGGGTCCCGCCGGTGGGGGTGCGGACGCCGGTGCCGACGGCCACCGTCGTCTCCATGCCCTGCGCCAGCACCGCCACCGACGCCGTCACCGCCTCGGTGCGCATGGCCCCGTCCTCCACCGCCACGCGGAAGCCCCCCCGCTCGCCGGCGGTGATCCCCGATGGGGTCTGCACCGCCACCCGACCCGGCGTCGCGGTGTCCCCGAGGCGGACCGCCCCCCGCCGGACCGAGACCAGGCTCGTGCGGGCGTCGGCGCGCCCATGGACCCCGTCGACGCGCAGGCAGGTCTCGGGGAGCAGCGTCACGTCATCCTCGTCGTCACACCCCGGGAGCGCCGCCAGCCGCACGGTGGCGTAGCTCTCGGGGCCGGTGCACAGCTCGGCGCCCGGCGGCAGGAAGGCCCCCACCCCCACGGCCGCCGGGGCCCCGCCGGGGGGGCGCACCGTGCCGGAACCCACCAGGGCGAGGAGCTGCGCGGGCTGATCCACACCGTCCGGGTCGTCGGGGAGGCGGAGCACCTGGCCGATCGCCGGCTGGTCGCCGGTGGCCAGGCCGTTCTGCTGGCGGATGACCGCGGCCAGGGCCGGATCCCCACGCTCGGCGGCCAGCGCCTCGACGGTCTCGCCGGCCCGGACCACGTGGAGCTCGCCGGCCAGGGCCAGGAGGGGGAGGAGGGCGATCATGGGGCCTCCGGGCGGGTCGGGGTGACGAAGACGGCCCGCTGCTGGGCCGCGGTGAGCCCCGGGCGGGGGGGCGTGGGGGCCGCCACCTCGAGGGCTTCGGCCGGCACCCCGGCCGCCTCGAGCACCGCGCGCACCGCCGCCGCCCGATCCCGGGCCAGGCGCTGGTTGTCCTCCAGCCGGCCCTCGGGGCTGTAGGAGCCGGACAGGCGCAGGCGCCAGCCACCCCGGTCCCGGGCCAGGGACTCGAGGAAGATCCGATCCGCCTCGCCCACCACCGAAGAGCCCGCGCCGAAGCCCACCCGCACCTCGTCCGGAGGGGCGGCGCGAAGCCACAGGGCGTAGCCGTCGGCGATGGCGGCCTCGAAGGACCGGGAGCGCCCGCCACCCACGACCGTCACGTCCACCACGCCCTCGGCCGCACGGAGCCGGGCCAGGCCGTCCGACCCCACCGGCTGGGCGACCCCGGCGTCGAGCCGCACCACGTCGCCGGGGCTGGCCACCACCAGGAGCCAGCCCTGGGCGTCGTCCGTCGGGGGCGCCTCGGGGTCCGCGCTGTCGCCGGAGCGACCGCGGGTGGTGCCGTCCCGGGTCCGCCAGCCGCCACCCGGTGCCGCTTCGACCCAGGCGCACGCCTCGGGATCCCACCAGGCATCGAGGGGCGCGTCCATGCCGTCCCCTGGGCCCCCGGGGGAGGCCGGCCCGCCCGCCCCGGGAGCGTCCTCCGCCGCGGCGGAGCCATCCGCCACGGCCGCGGCGGATGGCAGATCGGAAGAGCACA
>CAZPJM010000449.1:0-3305 GCA_964586865.1 uncultured Enterobacteriaceae bacterium | reverse complement strand
GAGATCGTTTCACGTGACTGGAGTTCAGACGTGTGCTCTTCCGATCTGGGAGAGGGCCACGGCCACCTCGCCGGCCCGCGCCACCCGGCGATCGAGGAGGCGGCCGGCCCGGGCCGCCAGGCGGCGGCCCCGGGAGACGAAGGTGGGCAGCTCCCAGGCGAGGGCGGTGTGGGGGTGGACCACCAGCGGCCCTGCACCGAGGGACCGGGCCGCCAGGGTGGCCTCGACGTGGTGGGCGTGGATTCGATCCCAGCCCTCCCGCAGGTCGGACCGGAGGGCGGCCACGAGGGCGGGCCCCCGGGGCAGGCGGCCCCAGGACGGCCCGCTCCGACGGGTGGCCCCCGGCAGCCGCGGCAGCCGGCGCAGGTGGACGCCGGGCACCGGAGTCCCGTCGCCGTCGGCCCAGCAGCGCAGGTGGACCGCGTGGCCCAGCGCCGCCTGGGCCCCCAGCAGCCCCCGGAGGTAGACCTGGGTGCCCTGGTGGGTGGGGAAGGGGCCGGCGTAGACGTGGAGGATCCGCATCGCCGGGTCGGGCTATCCTCCCGCGCCTCCCCTGCCCCTCCGCCACTCCCGCCGCACCCCCCTCCATGTCCAAGCGCATCGGCATCGCCGCCGCCATCTGGGCCGTCGGCATCCTCCTGTCCCGCGTGGTGGGCCTCGTCCGCGAGGCCACCTTCGGGCGCATCGTGGGCGGCGGCCTCGACGCCGATCTCTACCTCTCGGCCTTCCGGCTGCCCGACTTCCTCAACTACCTGCTGGCGGCCGGCGCCCTCTCCATCGTCTTCATCCCCCAGTTCCGCCGCTACCTGGACGAGGGCCGCGAGGACGAGGGCTGGCGGGCCTTCAGCGAGATCGCCACTTTCCTGGCGGTGGTGCTCGGCGTGGCCAATGTGTTCCTGTGGGGCCTGGTCCCGGTGATCAATGCGTGGTGGTTCCCGGGCTTCTCACCGACGGCCCTCGCCGAGCTCGACGGCATGACCCGGGTGGTCCTCGTAGCCCAGGTCTTCCACGTCCTGGGGGCGCTGCTCTCGGCAGCCCTCCAGGCCCGGGACCGCCACGCCCTGCCCGCCATGGCGCCCCTCGTCTACACCGGCGGCATCATCCTCGGAGGGCTCGTCGGAGGCCTGGGCTGGCCCGAGAGCGGGGCGTGGGGCTTCGTGTGGGGCGTGCTGGCGGGCAGCGTGCTCGGGCCGTTCGGCCTGCCGCTCCTGGGCTGCCTGCGGATGGGCCTGCGCTACCGGCCGCGCCTCGTGTGGTCGGACGACCTGAAGCACTACCTGGCCCGGTCGCTGCCCATCATGCTGGCCTTCAGCATCGTGGTGGTGGACGACTGGATGCTCTCGGGCCAGGGCTCCACCCTCGGCGAGGGCGCGGTGGCGACCACCCTGTACGCCAAGACCATCATGCGCGTGCCCATGGGCATCTTCGGGCTGGCCCTCGGGGCGGCCGCCTTCCCCACCCTCGCGCGGCTGGTGGTGCGCGGGCAGCCGGGCGAGGCCTTCCAGACCCTGTGGCGTTCCACCCGGACCATGCTGGTGCTGGCCTTCGGCGCCCAGGTCGGCCTGACCGTGGCCGGTCCCGAGGTGGCCGAGGTCATCTACGGCAGCCGGCTCCTGCCGGGTCAGCACGCCGCCATCGGCGTGGCCCTCGGGGTGTTCTGCCTGGGGCTGTGGGCGTGGTCGGCCCAGTCGGTGCTCGCCCGCGGCTTCTACGCGCTCGACCGCACCTGGATCCCCTCCCTCCTGGGCACCGCCTCGCTGGTGGTGGCGCTCCCCCTGTACGTCCTCTTCGCCCATGGCCTCGGGTGGGGGACCGCCGGGCTGGCCCTGGCCAGCAGTGTGGGGATCTCGGTCTACGGCGTGTCGCTGGTGCTGGCCCTGCGGCGGGCCTACCCCGGCGAGCGCGACGGCTTCGGGGCCTTCCTGCTCCGGGCCGTGCCGCCCACCCTGCTCGGGATCGGGGCCGGGCTGGCCCTGCGCTGGGGCCTGGACGTCCGGGGCCTCCTGGGCGGGTCGGGCGTCCTGGGCGCCCTCGTCCAGGGGACCGTCTACGGCCTGGTCGGTGGTGGGGTCTACCTGGCGGCCGCCTGGCTCTTCGGCGTGCGCGAGCTGGGCCGGGTCTGGGCCCTCGTCCGCCGTCGCCTCCCCGGGGGCTCGCCGACATCCTGACGTCGCTCGGCGCGGTCCTTCACCCCCCGTGACGGCGGCCGATGGGGTATGGCGCCTGCGGAGGAGCCCATGGCCACCGCGCCCCCGATGCGCCCCGCGCTGGTCCTCGCGGCGCTCTGGGCCCTCAACTTCGCCTCCAGCGCCCAGTTCCTGGTGGTCACCCCGCTGCTGCCCGAGATCCGCGACCAGCTCCTGGTCGAGGAGTCGCTCCTGGGCCTGCTGGTGACGGTCTACGCCGTGGGCGTCGGTGTGTTCTCCCTCGTCTCCGGACCGGTCTCGGACCGGCTGGGCCGGCGCGCCATCCTGCTCCTGGGCAGCGCGGCCATGGCCGTCGCCCTCCTGCTGCACGCCTTCGCCTTCACCTTCGAGATCCTGCTGTTCATGCGGCTTCTGACCGGCTGCGCCGCGGGACTGCTGGCGGGCGGCACCATCGCCTACGTGGGCGACGCCTTTCCCTTCGACCAGCGGGGCCGGGCCAATGGCATCCTGGCCAGCGGCTTCGCGGGGGGGCAGATCCTCGGCATCCCCCTCGGGGCCTGGCTCGGCGAGCTGGGCGTACGGCTCCCCTTCACCACCTTCGGCGTGTTCGTCGGAATCGCCGCCCTGCTCGTCCTCCTCTTCGTCCCGCAGCCCGACGTGCCCCGGACCGCCAGCCTGTCCTGGCGATCCGCCGTGCAGGGCTATGCCCGCCTGCTCGGCCGCGTGGACACCGCCGCCTCGGCGGCCGCCTACAGCGTCATGTTCCTGGGGATCAGCCTCTTCGTCACCTACCTGCCGACCTGGTTGTCCAACACCTTCGACGCCTCGGCGACCCAGGTGTCCACCCTCTTCATGGTGGGCGGCGTGGCCAACCTGCTGGTCGCCCCCTTCGCGGGCGCCCTCTCGGACCGGGTGGGCAAGAAGGTGCTCGTGGTGGGGGGCAGCACCGTCATGGGCCTCCTCATGATGGCCACGCCTTGGCTGATCCCCGCCTTCTGGGTCGCCTACCCCATGTTCTTCGTCGTCATGGTCTTCGTGGCGGTGCGGGTCAGCCCCATGCAGGCCCTGGTCTCCTCGCTGGTGGGGGCGCGCCGGCGCGGCAGCCTCCTCGCCCTCGACTTCGCCGTCGGCCAGGTGGGCTTCGGCCTGGGCAGCGCC
>CAZPJM010000448.1:0-3308 GCA_964586865.1 uncultured Enterobacteriaceae bacterium | reverse complement strand
TGCGCCGGGCGGGGCTGCCGACGTGGGCGCTGATGATCGGCTTCATCATCGTCGTGGGCTTCATCAACATGTTCGTGGGCTCGATGTCCGCGAAGTGGGCGGGGGCTCCGGGAGCGGGTCGTCCACATCGGCCGCCCCGGGCAGGCGGGGCAGGAAGGGCAGGGGGGTGGCCGAGCGCTCCCGGGTCCGACGCGGCGGCGGCTCGGTGCTGGCGTTGTCGTCGCGCTTGTCGGAGGGGCCCAAGGGTGACTCCGCGGGGGCGTGCATCATGGCACGGCCCGTACGAGGGAGCCAAGGCCGCCGGGCGCCTCGCCGGTCGGGGTGCCATCCGGTACAGGGGCCGGCATGCGTCTGGTCATCACCGAGAAGCCGTCTGTCGCGCGGGACCTGGCGGGCGTCCTGGGCGCCCGGTCCCGTCGCGACGGCTGGCTCGAGGGGCCCGACCTGCGGATCACCTGGTGCCTGGGCCACCTGGTGGAGCTGCAGGAGCCCGGCCACTACGAGGCGGCCTGGAAGCGCTGGAGCCTGGACGCCCTCCCCATGATCCCCGAGCGCTTCGAGCTGCGCCTGCGCCGCGATACGGCCGAGCGCTTCGCCGTCATCCGACGGCTCCTCGAGGATCCCTCCGTCGACGAGGTGGTCAATGCCTGCGATGCCGGTCGGGAGGGCGAGCTCATCTTCCGCTATGTCCTCCAGCTCGCCGGCGCCGCGCCTCCCGTGCGGCGCCTGTGGCTGGCCTCCCTCACCCCCGCCGCCATCCGCCAGGCCTGGGGCCGGCTCCGGCCGGGCGCCGACTTCGACCCCCTCGCCGATGCGGCGCGCTCCCGCTCCGAGGCGGACTGGCTGGTGGGTCTGAACGCCACCCGCGCCATGACCTGCCTGGCGCGGCAGGCCGGCGGTGGCCGGGTCCTGTCCATCGGCCGCGTCCAGACGCCCACCCTCGCCATGGTGGTGGACCGGGATCGGGCCATCGAAGCCTTCGTCCCCGAGCCGACCTTCCAGGTCCGCGCCACCTTCCGGGCCCAGGCCCCCGCCGGCCCCGCCACCTGGGAGGCCACCTGGTTCCGACCCCGTGACGGCTCCCGTGACGGCCCCCCGAGCCCCGAGCCCCGGCGGCCCAAGGGCGAGGCCCCCCCCGCCGAGCGCCTGCCCTCCCGCCAGGTGGCCGAGGCCCTCGCCGAGGCGGTCCAGGGTCGCACCGGCCTCCTCGAGGTGGCCGAGACGCGCCGCATCGTGGACCGCCCGCCGCCGCTCTATGACCTCACCAGCCTCCAGCGGAGGGCCAACCAGCGCTACGGCCTTCCCGCCCAGCGCACCCTGGACGTGGCCCAGGCCCTCTACGAGCGCCACAAGCTCATCACCTACCCCCGGACCGACGCCCGGCACCTGACCCCCGACCAGATCCCCGAGCTGCCCGGGCTCGCCCGGGGGCTGGCCCGCATGGAGGTGTACCGCCCCCATGCCCAGGCCGTCCTGGCCCGGTTCGACGACGGCTTCCGGCCGGGTCCTCGCGTGGTGGACGCCTCCGAGGTGGGGGATCACCACGCCATCCTCCCCACCGGCCGGCCCGCCCACGAGCTGGGCCTCTCGCCCGACGAGAAGCGGGTCTTCGACCTGGTGGCCCGCCGCTTCCTGGCCGTCCTCTCCGAGGACGCCCTGTTCGACCGCACCACGGTGGTGGTGGCCGTGGACGGGCCCCTGCCCGAGCCCCTCGAGGCGCCGGCCCGGTTCCGGGCCCGGGGGCGGGTGTGTGTCCGCGAGGGGTGGCGCGCGGTGGATCCGCCCGGTCGCTCCACCGAGCGCGAGCTGCCCCGGCTCACGCCCGGGGATCCGGCGGATGCCGTCGAGACGCAGGTGGTGGAGGGGGAGACCCGGCCACCGCGCCCCTACGACGACGCCTCGCTGCTCAAGGCGATGGAGACCGCCGGCAAGGAGCTGGACGACGCGGCCCTCCGGCGGGCCCTCCGGAGCGCCGGGCTCGGGACCCCGGCCACCCGCGCCGCCATCCTCCAGACGTTGTTGCAGCGGGGTTTCGTGCGGCGCGACGGGCGGCACCTGCGGGCCACCGAGCGGGGGACCGCCCTCATCGAGGCCCTGCCCACCGAGATCCTCAAGTCGGCCGCCCTCACCGGCCGGTGGGAGCGTCGGCTCGCGGGGATCGCCGAGGGGCGCGATTCCCGCGCGGCCTTCATGCGGGACGTGGCCGAGCTGGTGACCGGGATCTGCGCCGACATCGGCCAGGCCGAGGCCCCCACCGGGCCGGCCTTCGCGGCCCCCGAGGGCGCTGCCGAGCCGGTGGGCACCTGCCCGCGGTGCGGCGGGCAGGTGGTGGAGCGGCCGCGGGTGTGGGCCTGCGGCGGGTGTCCGCTGGTCATCTTCCGCGAGATGTCGGGTCGGACCCTGTCCCGGCGCATGCTCGGCGAGCTCCTGAAGACCGGCCGCACCCGTCCCGTGAAGGGCTTTCGGAGCCAGCGCACCGGCCGCCGGTTCACGGCCGGGGTGGAGCTCCGCGACGATGGGAGCGTCGGTCTCTACTTCCCCGAGGCCGCGGCGCTCGCGCCGTGCCCCCGGTGCGACGGGGCGGTCCGGGAGCGCGGGAAGGTGTGGGCCTGCGACGCCGAGGACTGCGAGGTGGTGGTCTTCCGGGAGATGTCGGGACGGGCCCTCACCGAGGAGGAGGCCCGGACCCTCGTGCGGACCGGGCGCGTCGGGCCGCTGACGGGCTTTCGGAGCCGGCGCACCGGCCGGGACTTCGAGGCCGTGGTCGTCCTGGGCGAGGACGGCCGGGCCGGCTTCGACTTCGGGGGAGGCGGGGCCGATCGGACCCCCTCGGCACCCGCCGGACCGGTCCCCGTCGAGCCCGAGGCCGCCGACCCGACCGGCATGCGCTGCCCGGCCTGCGGCGAGGGGCGGCTGCTGCGGGGGCGGACCGCCTGGGGCTGTGACCGGTGGAGCCGGGGCTGCACGTGGAGGCTGCCCTACGACACCGTCAGCGGGCCGGCCGAAGCGGTGGCCCGGGTGCGTGCGGCGGCCGGTGACGCCACCGCGGGCCCGGCCCCCCACGACCCCCGTGAGCAGGGCTGACCGTCCGGAACGGCATGCCCGGATGCACATCGAGGCGCCCGCGCCCCGGCGCATGGCCGGGGGGGGCGCCCCAGGAGGAGGCCGGGGCCGTCAGAGGCCCCGCCCGATCACCAGCGGTCGCCGCCGCCGCCGCCGCCGTAGCCGCCGCGACCACCGCCGCCGCCGCCGTAACCGCCGCGGATCGGAAGAGCACACGTCTGAACTCCAGTCACGTGAAACGATCT
>CAZPJM010000447.1:0-3309 GCA_964586865.1 uncultured Enterobacteriaceae bacterium | reverse complement strand
GGTGGCCGGCGGGGGCGAGAGCTTCGACCGCCGCAGCCGTGGCCGCGGTCGTGGCGTGCGCGGCCGCAAGACGCGCGTGCCCGGCGATATGATGATGCGCCAGCGCCGGCGCCGGAAGGGCCCGGGCGGCGGTGGCACCAAGGAGATGAAGGCCGAGAAGCGCAAGGTGCGCATCGACAACGTCATCTCCGTCGGCCAGCTCGCCCACGAGATGGGCCTCAAGGCCACCGAGGTCATCCGTCAGCTCATGGAGATGGGCATGATGGTGACCGTCAACCAGATGCTCGACTTCGAGACCGCCACCCTGGTCGCCGCCGAGTTCAACTACGAGGCCGAGAACGTCGGCTTCCAGGAGGACAAGATCCTCCAGCACTTCGACGTCGAGGAGGACGACGAGGATCTGGAGCCCCGGCCGCCGGTGGTCACCGTCATGGGCCACGTCGACCACGGCAAGACCACCCTGCTCGACGCCATCCGTCAGGCCCGGGTGGCCAAGGGCGAGGCCGGCGGGATCACCCAGCACATCGGCGCCTACCAGGTCGAGTGGCAGGGCAACGCCATCACCTTCCTGGACACGCCGGGCCACGCCGCCTTCACGGCCATGCGGGCCCGCGGCGCCCAGGTCACCGACGTGGTCATCCTCGTGGTGGCCGCCGACGACGGCATCCAGCCCCAGACCATCGAGGCCATCAACCACGCCAAGGCCGCCGAGGTGCCCATCATCGTGGCGGTCAACAAGATGGACAAGCCCGGCGTCACCGCCGAGCCCATCATGCAGGCGCTCACCCAGTACGAGCTCATTCCCGAGGAGTGGGGCGGCGAGACCCAGGTGGTCCCCGTCTCGGCCCTCCAGGGCGAGGGGCTCGACAACCTGCTCGAGGCCATCCTCGTCCAGACCGAGGTGATGGAGCTCCAGGCCAACCCCGACCGTCCCGCCGAGGGCAAGGTCATCGAGGCCAAGGTCGAGCGCGGCCGTGGCCCGGTGGCCACCGTCCTGGTCCAGACCGGCACCCTCAAGAAGGGCGACAACGTCATCCTGGGCAGCGCCTTCGGCCGCGTGCGCGCCATGGTCGACCACCGTGGCAAGCGCATCAAGGAGGCCGGTCCCTCCACCCCGGTCGAGATCTTCGGCATCTCGGAGGTCCCGTCCACCGGTGACCAGGTCACCGTGGTCAAGACCGAGAAGGATGCCCGCGCCGTCGCCGATCACCGGGCCGAGCAGAAGCGCCAGGAGCAGTTCGCCAAGCAGACCCGCGCCACCGCGGAGGACCTGTTCGCGAGGGCCGCGGCGGCCGACCGCGAGACCCTCTACGTCGTCCTCAAGGGCGACGTCCAGGGCTCGGTCGAGGCCATCAAGGGCGCCCTCGAGAAGCTCGAGGTCGAGGGGACCGAGCTCCGGCTCCTCCACACCGGCGTCGGCAACATCACCGAGTCGGACGTGAACCTGGTGACGGCCAATGAAGGCCTGCTGCTCGGCTTCAACGTCCGGCTCGACGCCAACGGGCGCAAGATGGCCGACGAGCACGGCATCCAGGTCGAGCTCTACAGCGTCATCTACGATGTGATCGACCGCGTCGAGGGCGCCATGAAGGGCCTCGTGGCCCCCGAGTACGAGGAGGTCGAGAAGGGCAGCGCCGAGGTCCGCGCCACCTTCAAGATCAGCCGCCTGGGCACCATCGCCGGCTGCTACGTCCTCGACGGCGTCATCGGGCGCAACTTCCGCGTCCGGGTCAAGCGGGACGGCGAGCAACTCTGGGACGGTCCCATCAAGTCGCTCAAGCGCTTCAAGGACGACGTCCGCGAGGTGACCGCCGGCTACGAGTGCGGCATCTCCCTCGATGGCTTCAACGACATCGAGGAAGGCGACGTCTTCGAGGTCTACGCCATGGAGCAGGTCAAGGTCGACTGACCCTGTCCCTCCGCCGCCCGGAGCGCGCATGAGCGCGGACATCTACCTCGGCGCGCTGCGGGCCCGGGTCCACGTGCCCGGTGCCCGCTCGCTGAAGGACCGGCGGCAGGCCGTCCACAGCATCCGGGATCGGGTGCGCAGCCGATTCGCCGTGTCCGTCGCCCTCCTCGAGGGCCCGGGGCCCCGCGACCACCAGGATCTGGTCATGTCCACCGCGGGCGGGGATAGCGCTACGGTACGCCAGGTGATGTCGGGTCTGCGCGATTACCTGGAGCGGGATCCACGGGCGTTCGTCTCGGTCGTCGACCTCGAGGCCTTTCCCTGGCATCCTCACCAGGCCCCTTGGGACCTGGACGATGGCACGGAGGACCCGTTCGATGGGTGAGCTGGCCCGACGACGCCGCGCCCGTGATCTGTGGATCTCCCGCTCCCACCTGTGGGCCCTGGGGGTGGGCATCGTCCTGCTCGCCGCGGCGAGCTTCTTCCTGGGGCGCTCCCTCTCCCGTCCATCGGCCGGTGCCGCCGGCGGCGTGGCGGCCGAGTCACCCATCGACGGGCCCGACGAGTCCTTGGTCGACCTGCTGGTGCGCGTCGATCAGGCAGCGGTCTCCGGCGACGGCGTGGACGCCCTGACCTTCCCCGACGCCCTGCGCGGCGAGGCCGAGGCCGCCCCCCTCCCTGGCGTCGAGGCCTCCACGCCGACCGACACGGCGGCCTCGGCGGTGGCTCCCGGGACCCCGGGCGTGCGCCCGGTGGACCTGTGGGTGGCCATCCCCGATGGGATGGACGCCGCCGCCGTGCGCGTGGCCCTCGCCGGGGCCGGGGCCGATACGGAGCCCTGGCCCGGCCCGGGCGACGACCCGGGGGGGGCGCCCTCCCGGCTCCGCGTGGGCGAGGCGTCCGATCTGGCGTCCGGCGAGGCGCTGCGTGACCGCCTCCAGGAGGCCCTCGACGGGGCCGGCCTGTCCGTGCAGGTGGAGCTGGTCCTCCGCTGATCCCCCGAGGGTCCGCCTTCCCCCGGGGGCCGCCCGAGGGCCGTCCGAGGGCCGCCGCCCCACCGGAAATCCAGGGGCCTTGGCCCCACGGTCGGAAGCGGCCGCGGTAGCAGGCCGGGCGGAGGCGGCATGGAGACGATCCCGGCGTTCTGGGTGGGGGCACGAATCGTGGCCCACAAGGTGGATCTGCCCGCGCTGGCCGAGCGGGCCGGGGGCTGGGAGGCCCTGGCCCGGGCTGGCCGGTCGGATCTGCAGGCCTTGGGGGTCCCCCCCGAGGAGGCGCAGCGCTGGGCCGCCGCCCGGGACGAGCAGACCCTGGGCCGGGTGCTGACGCTGGCCGATCCGGCCTACCCCGAGCGGCTGCGGCGGCTCCCCGGCGCCCCGGCGGTGCTCTGCCTGGAGGGG
>CAZPJM010000446.1:0-3321 GCA_964586865.1 uncultured Enterobacteriaceae bacterium | reverse complement strand
CGAGCGACCGAGGGAAGGCGTGCCGAGGCACGTCGACCGAGGGAGCGACAGAGAGTGCAGCGCGCAACAGGCAGATCGCCGGCGCAGCAGGGCGCGTCCTGAGGGATGCGGGCCGGGTCCGGCCGCCCTCGGCGGGGAGGCAGCACGCCGTTGCGGGTGGGTGTCCGGAGGGCCGGACGCGGCGCGGGGCCCGGTGTCCACCGGACCCGACAGGGCCGGGGGGGGCCACCGCCGAGGATGGCGTCATGGACGGCATGGTGGCTTCTGGCACGAGGCCTGCTTGGTCACCGGGCGGCCCACGACGGCCCTCACCCGAACGACCCCTGGAGGTCCCCATGCTCCGCCCCGTGCCCCTCATGCTCGCCCTCGCCGCCGCCGTCGCCTGCGGCGAGCCCTCCGACCCCGTGGATCCCGGCACCCGCAGCGGCTCCGAAGACGCCCCGGATGGGGACGGCGCCCCGGGCCACGCCTTCGTCGACTGGGACGCCCGGTCCGACGCCGGCCTGGACCATCCGGGGCGCCTGCCCGACCGCTCGCCCGAGGCGCCCGAGGAGGGCCAGGGGGAGGACGGTCTCGCCGACGAGCCGGACGACCCCGAGGAGGAGGCCGCCGAGGAGCCCGGCGACGACGGGGCCGCCGACGACGAGGCGGAGGGTCCCGAGGACGAGGGCGCCTCGGACGACGAGGGGGTCTCGGACGACCGACCCGGCCGCCGCCCCGGGGAGCTGGAGGGCCTGGCGTGGGCCCGGATCACCAACGCCACCGGCACCGTGCTGCTGGGCATCCAGGCCTCGCGCTGCGAGGACTTCGATCCGGAGCGGCCCGCCACCCATCCCCTCGCCGGACCCACCCTGGGCGAAGGGGACTGGACCGAGCACGTCTTCGCGCCCGGCTGCCACGTCTTCGAGGCCGGCCTGCCCGGCGGCGGCCTCGTCGCCTGGCAGGTCCACTTCCCCGGGCCCCACGACTACGAGGTGGTGCTCCACCCCGGCGAGGCCCTCGTGGACGAGCTGGCCTGGTAGCCGGGCCCCCGAGCGCCCGCCCGGCCCCCCACGGGGCTCGGGCGGGATGGGGTCAGCGGGTCAGGGGCAGGCCTGCCAGCTACCCGATACGTAGCGCTCCCATTGGCCGTTGGCCGCGTTCCAGCGTGGCGGTCTCAAGGGGGCGTCAGGGTCGGCGATGGGGAAGCGGGGGATGGTGGTCCCGTTGGCGCCGTAATGGCCGCGGGGGACCTCGGCCTCGATGACGTGTCGGTAGTGGAGGTCGCCCATCTGGCCTCCCAGGTATCGTCCGAGGAGTGCGTGCTGCGGCCGTTCCAGGTCCTTCGACAGCCACCGCGCCCGGTCCACGTTCGGGTGGTGGTTCCGGAACAGGAGAGCTCCGCCGTGCTGGGTGAAGATACTGATCGAGCCGTCCCCGGCGCAGATCCAGTGCTCCTGGCTGGCCTCCACCCCGCCCCGCGACGACTCGTGGGTCCAGACCAGGGCGAAGGGTTCGTTGTCGGGGCTCCAGACCTCGAGGCCCCCGAAGTCGACCTGGAGCCCATACATGAAGCCCAGCTGCCGATGCCGGAACTGATCCTTGGGGGCGAGGGCGGGAGTACGACCGCTGATGGTCCAGACCCGCTCCACCGCTTGGAGAAGCTTCCACTGCCCCTGATCCCACTCGGTCAGCAGCTGGGACAGGCTCGGGCCCGCGGAAGATGTGAGCGCGACTCGCCGGGCGTCGTGAAGCAGGTTCGGGTCGGGCCGGATGGGCTGCCAGCCGGGGCTCACGAACCACAGCTCGTGGCGGATCGGGTGGTTGGGGCAAGCATCCTCCACCACGACCCAGCCCGTGTGGGTTGGAGCTGTCGCTGGCTGCCAACCGGGCTGGGCTGGGTTCTGGAGGTTCCAGTCCCTCTCCTCGATCCGGTAGGTCCCGGGGGCCGCGAAACGCCGATCCAGGTTGGGATCGTTCTGCATGGTCTCTCCTCATCGATGGGTGTGGAGCGGGTGTCGGCTCGCTAGCAGTCTTCGTACTCCTGACCGTTCCAACGTCGCCAGGTGGAGTTGTTGTGCCAATCCGGTGGATTCATCGGCGCGGCGGGGTCGGCGATGGGGCCGAGCTTCCCGAGATTGTCGATGATGGATCGGTCGATCTGGGCTTCGACGATGTGGTGGTAGGTCAATGGCGCGGAGGCCGTTCCGCCCAGGTACTGCTGCAGCGATTGGTGGGTGGCGTAGTCCTTCTCCAGCCAATCGGGGCGTGTCACCTGGGGCGAGTGGTTTCGGACCAGCAGGGTCGTCGTCTGCCCGGCATGGATCAACGGAGTGCTCGACCCGTTCGCTTCGATCCGATGCTCATGGGAGGCCCCGTTGGCGCCATCGCTGGTGTGGACCTGGACGACGAAGGGTGGTGCGATGGCACTCTCGTTCCAGATCTCGAGCCCCCCGAAGTCGAGCTGTGCTATCTTGTAGTACTGGGCGACGACGGTGTTGTGGGCGAAGTCGTTCTCAGCGGACATTCCCATACGGCCAGGTAGCGTCCAAGCCCTCTCTACAGCCTGGATCAGCAGAGGAAGGTCCTCGTCCTCCCACAGGTCGTTCAGCTCCCGCGGGCTCCATTCGAAACGGATGTCTCGCGTGTCGAAGTGGTTCCTCGATCCGATACGGTCCCAGTCCTCGATCAGGAACCAGAGCTCCACCACGATCCCGCAAAGTACGGTCACGTAGACCCATCCGTCGTCGCGGATGTTGTGGCGCCCTCCCCAGACAGGGGCGGGGTCGTACCGGAGAAGGTCCCGGTCCGCGGTCGTCACCTTCCAGCAGCCGGGCTGGAGCACCCCGCCTTGCACGGGCAGGCCGAAACGTCTGGCCACGGTGGGGTCGTTGTCCATCGTCATCTTCCACTCCTCTCGTCTCGTCTCACCCCGGCAACCGGCCGGGTTCGGAAGGCGCCAGGATCTCGCGGATCCGCCCGGGCGCCTCGGTCGGGGGGTCCGCATGGAAGGGAAGGGCCGGGCACAGGGCGACGGCCTGCCAGCGAAGGCCGTGGGAGGCCCCCTGGAGGGCCTCGGCCAGGCGCTCGGGCTCGCCGGGGGCGAGGGGCGCGCCGCAGTGGACGGCCAGGGCGCGGCACAGGGCGGCGCCCGGGGCGTTGCGGGCGAGGGTGAAGGCCTCGGCGGCCTGGTCGGCGAGGGTCCGGGCGCGCGCGGGCTGGTCGGCACGCCAGGCGATGGCGGCCTCGACCATGAGCAGCGGCGCGGCGAGGCCGGGACGGGGCACGACAGCGTTAGGTGAGAATTCATGCTGGTATTGTGTGGTCATGAGCTACTTAGCG
>CAZPJM010000445.1:0-3336 GCA_964586865.1 uncultured Enterobacteriaceae bacterium | reverse complement strand
CATCGTCGACGATGATGGCGACGTCTCGGGACACGGGGCTCTCCGCGGCGGGGGAGGGGTTGTACCCCGGGGTCGGCACGGGCAACAGGTTCCTGTAATCGCTCTGGGAGGACGCCTGGGATCAGGGAGGATCCAGATCCACGCGGTGCAGGTGTCGGCGCGCCATGTCCACGACGATGAAGCCGTCCACCGCGAAGGCGCGCTGGTACTCCAGCAGTTGCCGTCGGGTGTGGGGTGCGGTGGGGTCGCCATGGTGGGCTCCCGACTTCACCTCGGCGACGAAGCGGCGGCCGCGGCGGGTGACCAGCAGGTCGGCCCGGCACCGCACCTCCACCGGGCGTCCGTCCACCACCAGGGTCCAGTGGCCCATGACCTGCCGCGCCTCGATCTGGTAGCCGGAGCGGCGCAGGAGGCGCTCGGCGGCCCGCTCCCCGCGCTGGGCGCGGCGGTTGCGCTGGCGGGAGCGGACCCCGCGCCACCACCGCGCCAGGGCGAGGCCCGCCAGCACCGCCACCACCAGGAGCGCCAGCCCGAGGGTGAGCCACCGGGGGTCCAGCGGGGGCAGCCCGGTCAGCGCCGTCCGCTCCCGTCCCGGTCATCCCGGCCGTCCCGGTCGGTCCGGTCACGGCGGCGGGGCGCCGGGTCCTCGCGGCCGCCGAGGGCCTCGGCCCACCGGCTGGCGGTCTCGGCCAGCTCGGGATGGTCCAGCACCACCTTGCCCATGGCCCGGGCCGAGCGCACCGCCGAGGAGGCCACCCGCGAGGCGCGCTTCACGGTGTCACGGGCCTGGCGGGTGGTCTCCTGGACCCGGGTGCGACCGCGGTCGACCGCCTCCTGGGCCCGGGAACGGTCGAGCCAGGTGTCCAGGCGCCCGAGCCGCCGCTCCAGCTCGGCCCAGCCCGCACCTTCCTCGACCGCATGGCGCGCCTGGTGCCAGGCGTCCCGGGCGGCCGCGCCCAGGGCGCCGGCGGTGTGCCGGGCGGCGTCGCGGAGCTCCTCGACCACGGCCTGGCGGGCCTCGTCGCGGGGGAGCAGCCAGGGGTCCAGACAGCCCGCCTGGACCCGCCGCGACGCGCCTGCCAGCGAGCGCACCTCCAGGTCGCCGGGCGGAGGGTCGTAGCTGTTGGGCACCCGCCAGAAGCGGTCCCGCGCGCGGTCGAACCAGATGGTGCTGCCCATGGGGACCTCCACGGAGGACGTAGCCGATCCGGCGACCGACCCCCATCCCACACCCGGTCGGTGCCGCCCGGCGCCCTCAGGCGAGGGTCCGGAGGAGGGCCTCGAGCCGGTCCAGGGCCCCAGCGATGTCGTCGTCGGTGACGGCACCGATGGAGAAGCGCATCCAGCCCGAGCCCTCCGGGTAGCCGAAGCTCACGAAGGGCACGACCGCGGTGCCGGCGTGGTGGAGCAGCGCGGAGCGCACGTCTTCGTCGGTCTCGAGGGTGCGACCGCCCAGGCGACGCCCGTGCAGCGGGAAGCGGGCGGTGACATAGAGGGCGCCCTCGGGGGCCACGGGCTCGACGGGGAGCCCCTGGCGCTGGAGGTCGGCCAGGCGCTCGTACACGGCGAGCTGACGCCCGGCGACCCGGGCCCGGTACCCGGCCATCCACTCGGCGATGGTGCCCTCACCGGCGACCTCGTCGTCGAGTGCGGCGGCCGTGGCGAGCTGGGGCGCCCGGCCGGCCCAGGCCCCCATGTGGCCCACCAGCGCCTTCATGGGCTCGCGCAGCCAGGGCGGGGCGTAGGCCCAGCCCACCCGGACGCCGGTGGCGGCCCAGGACTTGCTGATGGCGTCCACCAGGACGCAGTAGCGGGCCATCTCCGGCACCAGGGAGATGGGGGTGACGTGCTCCACCCCCTCGAGGGTGAGGCGCCAGTAGACCATGTCGTAGAGCAGGAAGAGCGGCCGCTCACCGGCGGCCTCGCGCCGGCGGTTCTCGGCGACGACCGCGGTGCAGATCTCGGTCATGGCCTCGGCGGACATGGCCGTGCCCGACGGGTTCTGAGGGCTGTTGATCACCAGGAGGCGGGCCCGACCCAGGTGGGGCCGGAGGTCGTCGGCGGTGAGCATGAAGCCGTGCTCGGGCCGGGCGACGAGCTCGATGCCCTCGGCGAAGTTGAGGCCGGTGTAGTAGTTCGTGTTCCAGCTCGGCACCTGGTAGAGCACCACGTCGCCCGGGCTGACCAGGCAGGCGAAGGCGGCATAGATGAGCGGTCGGGCGCCGCTGCCCACCTGGATGGTGCCCTCGGGCAGGGCCAGGCCCAGGGTCGCCTCGTAGTGACGACGGATGGCGGCCCGCAGCTCGGGCGTCCCCACGGCGGGCGGGTAGAAGGTCTGCCCGGCCTCCTGGAAGCGCCGCAGGTGGGCGAGGAAGGAGGGCGGCGGCCGGAACTCGGTGGGCGCGAAGTCGCCGATGGTGAAGTTGGCGACGTCCTCACCCCGGGCCTTCAGGTCCAGGACCTCGGCGGCGATGGCCAGGATCCGGGAGGGCTGCATCTGCTCGGCGAGGGTGCTCCGGGTCCGGGCGACCAGGTCGCCGGGCTCGGCCAGATAGGGACGCACATCGACAGCCATGGGACCTCCGGGGGGACCGGACGCGTATCGCGGCGGACGGCTCGCGGGCCGCCCGGCCCGGTCGCCTGGCGTGACAGGTCGTGACGAACCCGCCAGGCCGCGGGGCCACCACTCCTGCGACCGAGGGCGCCCGGACCGGGCTCCCTCCCGCCCCACCGGTCCGGCCCGGAGGCCTACCTGCTCCTCGTCCTCTCCTGGCTCGCCGTGGCCGCACCCGACCCCGACGGCACCGTGATCCTCGACGGGGCCACGTGGCGGCGCCTCGCCGGTCCCGCGTCCCCCGCCGAGGCGCCCCCCGGGCCCCGGGTCGCCCGCCGGGAGGTGCAGGTCTCGTGGGACGGCGAGGTGCTGGGTCTCAGGGCCCGGTGGCGGCTCGAGGCGCCCGCCGCCGGGTGGGTGGACCGGCCCCTGCTCGATGCGGACTGGCAGGTGCGGGCGGTCCGTGTGGACGGGCGGACGGCCCCGGTGAGCGCCGATGGCACGGGCGTCCGCCTGGTGCGGCGCGTGGAGGGCCCCACCGAGGTCGAGGTGGAGGCGGTCCGGCTGGCCGATCCCACCCGGGGCCCGGTGAGGATCCGCCTGCTGCCGGCCCCGCTCGGGACGGTCGAGGTGATCACCCCCGACGGCCTGGAGGGCCGGGTGGAGGCCCCGCGGGCGGTGCCGGTGGGGGGCGGGTGGTGGACCGGGGCGGAGACCCTGGAGCTCCGGGTGGGCCCGCCGCGCCGACCGGCGGCCGACCGGGGCACCCTGGCCGTCGCCCG
>CAZPJM010000444.1:0-3397 GCA_964586865.1 uncultured Enterobacteriaceae bacterium | reverse complement strand
TCGACGCCTTCATCGAGAACCCCGATCGCAGCTCCGCCAGCAACCCGAACCTGCTCGTCGCCTCCAGCGCGCTGTACGCGATCGACCACGGCCAGGCCCTGCCTGCCGCCCAGGGCATCACCGGCAAGCGCCTGCCCTACGCCTTCGACAGCCACCTGGCCTGGGACGTGGTCCGGGAGCGCCCGCAGCTCCTCGACCCCGAGATCGACGCCCTCGACGCCCTCCCGGACGAGGCGATCCGCGACGCGGTCGAGGCCGTGCCCGCTGCGTGGTGGACGGACCCCGCCCGTGCAGAGGCCGTGGTCCGCGACCTCATCGCCCGCCGTGGCACGCTGCCGGATACACTGCGCCAGATCCAGGAGCGGCTGACATGACCCCGTACCACTACGCCATCGTCCAGGCCCGGGATGCGACCTACGCCTCCGAGCGCCGGAACGTGGGCCTGCTGGTCGTCAGTCCGGCCGCCGGCAGGGCCTGGGTCCGTCGGGGCAACCTGAAGCAGCGCGCCCACCTGCTCGGCGACGACGCCACCTTCGTGCGCGCCCTGCTCGACGTGCTCGCCGACCAGGCCGCCGAGGTCGCCCGTGACGGAGACGCCGCCACCGTGCACGGCTGGCTGCGCTCCTGCTCCCTGCCCACCGAGGACTCCCTCACCCTCGCCGAGCCCGGCGTGGGCATCGCCGAGGACCTCACGGCCGAGGTGCGCCGCCTGCGGGCGAAGTACCTGGGCAAGGCCGGGGGCGGCGGTCGCAGCCCTGCCGAGAAGGTGAGCGATCGGGTGCTGCGCGACCACGGCCTGCGGGCCGCCTTCGCCCCCCGCGCCTTCCCGAGCGGCCCGGCCACCTGGAAGTTCCCCCGCGTCGCCGATGCCGGCGGCCAGCCCGTGGTCCTCAACGCCCTGCAGTTCGGCCAGACCACCCCCGAGGGCGTGCTCGACGCCGCCTTCCGCAACCTCGGCCGCGCCTCCGAGGTCGCCCACTGGCACCAGGGACTGCGCTGGGTCACCGTCGCCGACGGACCGACCCACGGCGAGACCGGCCGGGCCTTCGCGCGGGCCCGCGAGCTGATGAGCGAGGGCGGCCTGAACGTCGTTCCGCCCGAGCCCGAGCACCTCGAGCGCGCCCTGTCCCGCCTCGGCGTGGTCGACGGCGACGGGAACGTGGCGCGGGCGTAGCTACGCGGCTGCGGAGCGCTCCCGCGGGGCTGCTGCCTCGACGGCGGCGGAGAGGAGCTCGATGTCGAGCATCTCACGACTGCCATCTTCAGCGTGACCGTGTGAAGCGGGTCGTCGGCGAGACTGGCGGCCCGTTTCTGGCGTGAGGTGCGCCGCGAGCCTCGAGCGCCCGGCTGGTCCCCGTCGCCGTCTGGCGCGCCTCATCCGATCAGCACCAGGGTCGCGAGGAGCCAGAGCACGAGCACGCTGACGCTCTCGAAGCCGATGTTGGCCATGCCGTGGCGCTGGCGCCGGAGCATGCCCAGGAGCAGGACGGCGGTCATGGCCGCGGCGGTCACGGTCATGAAGAGGCCGTCGTTGTCGGCGCCGTGGTAGAGGGAGCCGCCGCGGAAGAAGAGGTCGCCGACGGCCACGTTGAGCACGTCGAAGGCGTTGCCGCCGAGCACGACGCCGACGGCGAGGGTGAGCGCGCCCCGGCGCACGGCGGCCACCGAGGTGATGGTCTCCGGGAGGGCGTTGGTCAGGCCCATGACGATGGCCCCGACGAAGGACTCCTCGAGGCTCAGGTGCTCCAGGAAGGAGGCCGAGGCCCGGGTCACGACCCAGCCGGCGAGGGCGACCAGGGTGCCGAGGGCCACGAGCTCGCCGACGAGACGGCCGGTGGACTCGGGCGCCTCCTCGTCGGGCTCGTCCTGCTGCGTCTCGGCCGTGCGGACGGCCCGCCACCCGGGCTGCTTCCACACGCCGCGGATGGCCCGGAAGCCACCCAGGTAGACGGCGAACAGGACGAGGGAGGCGGGGTGGATGGACCAGAGCGTCCACTCGGGGGCCATGGAGCCGAGCACGACGAAGCACAGGAGCAGGATGACCAGGGCGGCCGAGGCCATGTTGGCGACGGACGCGGCGGCATGCTCCAGGTTGGCCCTTCGGTAGAACATGTCGGCCACGGCCAGGGCCGCGGTCTGGGCGGCCACCCCACCCACGGCGTTGCCGTAGGCCATGCGCGGGTAGCCCTCGATGGCGGCGGTGGCGGTCATGACGATCCCCGAGAGGGAGGTCAGGGCGCCGAAGACGACGGCCCCGAACACGGCCTCGCCCCAGCCGGTGCGATCCGCGAGGACGTCGGCCACGGTGGACAGGCGGACCCCGCCGGCCAGGGTGACGAGGGCCGCCACGATAAAGGCGGCCACGGCGATCCCGAGCGGCCAGGTCGAAGTCAGGGACGAGAGCAGCGGATCCTCCGGATGGGTCAGGGCGGCTCGGGCCCGTATCGCACATGGCGGGCCTTGGAGCGGCTGCCCTGCCCACCGTCCCCACCCGCGCGGGATCCGCGCCAGGACGCCCCCCCGGTCGCAGGCAGCGCCTCCAGCCTCGGTCTTCCTACTGGACGTCCGCCCAGCCCGTCGCATCGTCGCGCCAGCCCGCGACCCAGTCGCCCAGGCGCACACCGCCGGGGCCCTCCCGATCCAGGTTGCCGATCAGGACGTGGGCGTCGCCGTCCACGACGAAGGCCTCGACATCCTCCGCGGGCAGGTAGACATCCCGGACCAGCCGGTCGACGGCCGGCGCGAGCTGGCCGAGGGGGTAGTTGAAGTACAGGGTCAGCACGGCGTCGCTGCGGGTGGTGATCAACCCCACGCGGGAGCCCTCGACCTGCTCGAGGCGAGCCTCCAGGATGGCCGGCATGGAGGTCGCGCAGGCCTCGCAGCCCTCGGGCAGGCGCAGATCCCAGGCGGAGCGCCACTGGCCGTAGCGTCCATCGTAGGGATGCACCATGGGGGAGCCGTCGGCCAGGAGGGCCGTCTCTGCCGCGGGCCAGGCGCCCACGAGCCGGTCGGCCTGGAGCTGCACCCCGTAGCCGCCGGCCGACAGCCCCAGGAACCAGGCGCGCTCGACCTCGGGAAGCTCGCGGGTCAGCCGATCCAGCACCGCCACGACGTTCGCGTCGCCGTGGTGATGCAGCCGGCGCTCCGGATCGAGCGGGTCGTACCGTCCGATGGCGTCGCCGGCGTGCAGGTCGCCGGTGCAGTAGGGCACCAGCACCCAGGTGGCCTCGGACCAGGGGTTGTCGGGGTCGTCGCGGTCGAACAGCGAAGAGCCCTCCAGGACGCGGGTCTCTGCGGTGAGCTGGGCCTCGCCCCACCCCGTCTCCACGTGCGAGGCGGACCGGAGCACGTAGCAGCTCGCCGTGTCCCAGCAGGCGCCGCCGCCCTGGACCAGGGT
>CAZPJM010000443.1:0-3409 GCA_964586865.1 uncultured Enterobacteriaceae bacterium | reverse complement strand
CCACCCGCCGTGGAGGCGCCGACGCCGCCCCCCGACCCCGAGGTCCCCGAGGCCGATCCGGTGACCGGCATGGACCTCCCCGACCAGGCCACCGCCGCCGGAGACATGCCGGTCCGGACCGGCAACACCCGCGCGCCCGGGCACGACGCCAGCCCCTCCGATCCGGCCGGCACCCGCGCCCGGCAGAGCCCCGAGCCGCCCCCTCCCAGCCGCCCGGTGCTGGCCCGACCCTTCCAGCCCGCCTACCCCCAGCACCTGGTGGATGCCCGCATCGAGGGGTTGGTGGAGCTGCGGGTCGAGGTCCTGCCCACCGGCCGCGCCGGCCGCGTCCGCGTCGTCCAGGGGCTCCACCCTGCCCTCGATGCCGCGGCGGTGGAGGCCATCGACCGCTTCCGGTGGCGCCCGGCCCGTCAGGACGGCGAGAAGGTCACGGCCTGGACCCGGGTCCGCTTCCGGTTCGAGGTGGACGACCGATAGCGGCCGCCCATCGCCGAGCCACCCCGTCGGCGTCGAGGGACCGGGCCGCGCCGCGCGGGACGAGGGCGGGGGCCTCGAGGGCCAGGGGGAGCGCCCGGCGGGCCCGGGCAGCGGCCACGCCAGCCTCGGTGCGGGCCACCACCCAGCTCGGCCGATGGTCGATGGCCGAGCCCACGTCGTCCACCGCGATCTCGCCGGGCAGGCCCAGGCCAGCGCCCTCCACCACCAGGCGCTCGGGCCGGGACAGGGTCCGCAGGGCCGCTTCGAGGCGCGCCAGGTCGGCCGGATCCCCGGGGCAGCCGATGCGCACGGCATCCTCGAGGCGGGGGGTGCCCGGGAAGGCCCGGATGGCGATCCCCAGCCCCGCCAGCCCGTCCCGCCACCACAGCGGATCCTCGACCCGGGCCAGCAGGAAGTTGGCCTGGGAGTCCTGGGGCCGCGCCCCGGCCTGGCGAAGCGCGGCGGCCATGGCAACGCGCTCCTCGCGCACCCGGGACGCGAAGGCCTCCATGGGGGTCGGGTCGTCCAGGGCCCGCGCCGCGAGGGCCAGGGAGGGCGCGCTCACCGCATAGGGGAGGCCCGCCGCCCGCAGCCACCGCACCACCCGGGGCGCGCCCGCCGCGTAGCCCACCCGCAGGCCCGCCAGGCCCCACGCCTTCGAGAAGGTCCGGGTGACGAGGGCGTTGGGCAGGGCCAGGGCGGCCTGGGTGAGGTCCTCGTCGGCGAACTCGGTGTAGGCCAAGTCCACCAGCAACAGCGCCTGGGGCGCGGCCGCGGCCAGGCGGGCCAGGTCGGCGGCGGCGACGATGCCGCCGGTGGGGTTGTTGGGCGAGGTCACCACCACCACCCGGGTCCGCGGGGTGAGGGCGGCCATCACCGCCTCGGTCGGGTAGGGCCCGTCCGGCCAGGCCACGTCCACATGCCGGGCATCCGCCAGGGCGATCCACCGCAGGGTGGCCGAGAAGCCCGGGGTCGGCATGACCACCTCGTCGCCAGGGCGCACCAGAGCCCGAAAGGCCCGGTCCAGGGCATCATCGGCACCGGCCGTCACCAGCACGCCCTCCGGGGCCACCGCCAGCAGGCCGGCCAGGCGGGTCTCGAGGTCGGCGGCCGAGGGGTAGCTGCGCAGGCTGGCGGCGTCGGGGAGGGCGTCCAGCAGCGCCGGATCGAGGGCCGGCCCCTCGTTGGCGTCGAGGCGCAGGTCGGTGGGGGCACCGGCCCGGGGGACGGCGTAGGGCGGCACGTCGGCCGCCGGGCGAGGCGTCAGGGCGTCGGCGCTCACGGCACGATCTGGGCGCAGGGGCTCACCACCACGTCGGTCCCGCCCGCCGCCTTGAGGGCCGGCAGGAGGGCCGCCAGATCGCGGCGGGGCACGGCGGCCTTGACCGCGTAGCCCGACTCGCCGAGCAGGCGGCTCACGGTGGGCTGCCGCATGCAGGGAAGCCGGGCCACCACCGCCTCGAGGGCGTCCTCGGGGACGTTGACCTCGACCATGACGCGCTTGCGGGCCTCGATGACCGAGCGCAGCAGCAGGCAGAGATCCTCGATACGCGCCCGCCGGTCCGGGTCGGCCCACGCCCCCTCGCTGGCGTACAGCCGCGTGGAGGAGCGCATCACCTCGCCCACCACCCGCAGCCGGTTGGCGGCCAGGGTGGACCCGGTGGCGGTGTTGTCCACGATGGCGTCGGCATCCTCGGGGGGGAAGACCTCGGTGGCGCCGTAGGTGCGCAGGACCTTCGCCGCCAGGCCGGCCTCGGCGAGCCAGGCGGTGGTGAGCCGGACGTACTCGGTGGCCACCACGATGGGGCGCTCGGGCGGCCAGGGAGCCGCCTCGGGGACGGCCACCACGATGCGCACCGGATCGCGCTCCAGGTCGAGGACCTCGACGAGGGAGGCGCCCTTCTCGGCGACCCAGTCCGCCCCCGCGAAGCCCAGGTCGCGGCTGCCCGCGTCGAGCATCTCGACCACGTTCTGGGGCTTGAGGAGCTTGGCGGTCACCTCGGGCAGGCCGACGGTGGGGCGGTAGCCGCGGGCGCCCACGTTCACGGGCACGCCGGCGGCGTCGAGCAGGTCGAAGACTCCGGCCTGCATCCGGCCCTTGGGCAGGGCCAGCTTGAGGGGGGCGAGGGGCATGGTCGACTCCGTGAGGTCCCGGCGGCGGCCGCGCCGCCCCGGGGTGGGGTCACGGCGTAACGTCGATCTGCACGAAGAGGCTGGCCTGGACGGTGTCCGATTCGGCCAGCCCGTTGAGGGTGTGGACGGCGGTCAGGTCCTCGGTGAGGACCGAGGCGCTGCCCTGGTACCAGTCCCCCTCGCCGAAGGTGGTGGGCGGGTCGTAGCCGAAGGCGTCCAGGACCAGCCCGTCCGAGCGGATGAGCTCCTCGTTGCCCGGCGCGTCGGTGCGGCTGGTGAGCCAGGCGAAGGGGTCGCCCCCGACCTCGATGAGCACCATCACCGACAGCCCGTCGGGCGAGACACAGGCCGGGGGCTGGCCCTCGTGGGGCGCCCGGCCGAGGCGCCCGAGGGTGAGGATCTGGTTGAAGGTCATGTCCCGGATGTTGAGGCGGATGTCGGTGGGCACGGCGTGGCCGACGGGGCAGCCGTCGCGGACGTTCGGGTCGGTGTCGCCCGAGTCCACGGGGCGGTCGAAGCTCCCGGTGTCGTCGAGGGGCTCGCACCCCGCGGCGAGGGAGACCATGAGCAGCAACAGCGGGACGGCACGCACCCTCACCTCCACCCCCAAGCTACCCGGGCCAGGCGCCACCGTCGCGTTACCGGCCGCTTCTGGAGCGCCCATGACCCCCTTCGCCGACCGCCTCGTGGACGCCGTGCAGGCCTGTGGGAGCCCCGCGTGCGTGGGCCTCGACCCCCACCTCGACCGGCTGCCCCACCCCCTCGTCGCCCCCACCGCGGATCTCGTCGGTCCGGACCG
>CAZPJM010000442.1:0-3414 GCA_964586865.1 uncultured Enterobacteriaceae bacterium | reverse complement strand
GTCGAGCTCGACGCTGGGCTTCACCTCGACCTCGATGTCGAAGGAGAAGTCCCGGTTGGCCGCCGGGTCGTCCTGCCGGTCCACCGAGGGCCGGGAGACGGGCTCCAGGCTGTGCTGGGCGATGGCGTCGGTGTAGGCCTGCTGGATGAGATCGGAGGCCACGTCGGAGGCGACCTGCGGGCCGAAGCGCGCCTCGAGGACCTTGCGCGGGGCCTTGCCGGGGCGGAAGCCGCGGAGGCGGGCCCGCTTGCCGAGCTGGCGGTACGCCTTGTCCAGCTCGGAGCGCACGCGCTCGGCCGGGATGGTGACACGGATGCGCCGCTGGTAGGCGCTCTCGGCGATGACCTCGATGTTCATGAAGCCCTCTCTGGCTCCGGGGACCGCGGGACGCCCGGTCCCGGAGGGTCGGCCGGGTGGCCCCCGCGCAGCCGGGATGGCGGGGACGGGTGGGCCCCCGGGCGAGGCCGGGGGCATGGACGCGCGCCGCCGGCGAGGGGGGGCTCACCGACGGCGCGCGGGGGATGGACGAAACGTTCAGGAGATGGTGGGCCCACCAGGAATCGAACCTGGAACCTGCGGATTAAGAGTCCGATGCTCTGCCAATTGAGCTATAGGCCCGCGACAGCGATGTTGAGGGTGAGCGATGGGGTTCGAACCCACGACCTCCAGGGCCACAACCTGGCGCTCTGACCGACTGAGCTACGCCCACCGTGAGCCCCCGGCTGTTAGCACGACCCGTGGGATGTGCAAGCCCTCGGATCGGGCCGGGCCGATCTGCCGCTACCCCCGCGATGGTCGCGGCCACCGCGCCCCCGACCGCACCGGCCGCGGGTCAGTCCAGGCACTCCGCCGACCAGTTGTGGAAGCAGTCGATGGTCATGGGTGCCTCGCCGATGGTGACCACGTCCTCGGCGCGGCGGACCCCGCGAGCGTCGCGCGCCCACACCCGGCAGGCCTGCCCCGGGGTGAGCCGCTCCTCGATGTACTGGGTGGCCCCGGAGCGGGGGCTGCGGCCGTCGCAGGAGACCCCCAGGGCCCCGTCCAGCCCGGGCGCCAGCCGGAAGATCACGTAGAGCCCGCGGTCGCGAGGCCGATCCGGAGCGACGGCGCCGCCCCCACGGGCGTCCTGGTCAGCGGCGGTCTCCCGCGGTGATGCAGGAGCCTCGGGCGAGGAGGGATCCGGCGCGTCCGAGGCAGAGGCCTGTTCCGCCTCGTCGGTGGCCCGGGCCTCGAGGGCCGCGTCCAGCCCGAGGGCGTCGGTGTCGTCCTGGAGGGGGGCCAGGTCGGGTGGGGGGATCTGGGGCATGACGGCCTCGACCCGACCCTGCTCGGGGAGGGGCTCCACGATGAGCTCCTCGCCCAGGGCCGGACCGCTTCCCCCGTTCGCGGCGCGGTTCCCGTCGCCCTCCCCGTAGACCAGGTAGACGATGAAGACGATGGCGAGCAGCCCGAGAAAGCCCGCCAGGGCCGCCACCCACGCCCCCTGCGGCCCGTCGAGCACCGCCTCGGTGGTGTCCCCGAGGGCGGCCACGGGCCCGGTGTCCGGGTCTCCGGCGCCGTCGCCCTCGAGGAAGCCGGGTGGCAGGCTGGGGGGCGCCTTGCTCACGGCCTCGGGGGGCGGGCCGAAGCCCACCGGGATGGTGTCGGGGACGGGTCGACGGCGCACGGACCGGGGCACGGCCACGCCCTGGGCCGAGTCCCCGGTGGGCTCGTCGGTGAAGCGCTCCTGGGTGTGATCCTGGGCATCCCGCGGCCCGAGATCGCTCAGGGCCTCCTTCCGGGCCGCGATGGTGGGGGTCCCGGCGGGCCGGGGGGTCCGCTTCACCTCGTCGGTGGACAGGCGCCGGGGCGGGGGCTCGCGATGGGCGATGGCCCGCAGCACCCGCGGGTCGGAGAGCTCCTCCTCCTCGTCCTCCTCGGGCTCGTGGACCTCCTCCTGGGGCGGATCGCTGTGCCGGACCTCGATCTCCCGGACCAGCCGGGGGACGTTGAGGGTGGACCAGTCGACGAGCCCCTCACCGCCCGTGTTCCAGCCGACGGAGCGCAAGCCCGCCGGCACCGCCGACAGGGGCGGCCGCTCGGCCGGTGCCCAGGCCAGCATGCCCCGGATCCACTGGCCGAACTGCTCGGACAGGACGGGCCCGGGGCGGTCCATGGCGCGGATGAGCGCCCGGCGGACGAGCACGGCGTGGGCCGAGGCCTCGGTGGCGGCGGCGGGGGGCTGGCCCGAGATGAGCGTCGTGAGCAGCACGCCGAGCCGGTAGACGGCGGCGGACTCGACGTTCTCGGGGGCCGGGGCCCGCATGGCCGGCCCGGCGGGGTGCGGCCCGGCGAAGCCCATGAGCTTGACCCGGCCATCGCTGCCCAGCACCAGGTCGGTGGGCTCGGGCCCGGGATGGTGCAGGCCGGGATTGCCGAGCCCGAGGAGGATCTCGGCCACCTGGGCCACCAGCTCGGCACAGGCCCGCGCGCTCGGCGCCGAGAAGCCCTCGCGACCGACCACGTTGCCCATCCCCAGGCCCCGGACGTGCTCGTAGCACCAGGCGGCCCGACCCCGGTAGGCCGTCACCTGGAGCAGCCGCACCACCCCGGGGTGGCGCAGGGTGAGCGGGACCGCGGCGAGCCGGCGGGCGCGATTCAGGGACTCCTCGGTGGAGCCCTCGGGCCCGAGCAGCACCATCACCGCCTGCTGCTCGCCACCGGGCAGGGTGAGGAAGCCCTCGTAGGCGGCACCCTGCCACGACGGCCTTGGACGGGCCAGCTCCAGCACGTTCCCCACACCTCCCGAGACGCCGCGGGCGGGACGCTCCCCCACGGGATACCCGGCCTGTCCGACGCGCGCACGGAGATCGTGACGCCACCGAGCCCGCCCATCGACGAGGCCCCGCTCCTGCGCGAGATCCTGTCCGCGGCCGGCCGGGCCGCCCTCGACCGGCTCCGCACGGTGGAGACCTCCCGCAAGCCCGACGGCAGCGTGGTCACCCTGGCCGACATCGAGGCCCAGGAGATCATCGCCGAGGCCCTCACCCGGGCCTTTCCCGGGGTCCCCATCATCGGGGAGGAGGGCGGCCTGGACCCCGACCCGGGTCACGGCACCCGGTGGTACGTGGACCCCATCGACGGCACGGCCTCGTTCGTGGAGGGCCTGGCGCACTGGGGTCCCACGGTGGGCCTGGTGGAGGACGACGAGCCCGTCCTGGGCGCGCTCTACCTGCCTCGGCTGGACGAGCTGTGGGTGGGCCGCGCCGGGCACGGCGCCTACGTCGAGGACCTGCGCCTCGCGCCCGGGCAGGCCGAGGGGCCCCACCACCGCCAGACCCTGTACGTACCGAGCCGCTTCCACCGCAGCGGGCTGCCGTGGCGCGGCAAGATCCGCACCCTCGGCTCCACCGCGGTCCACCTGGCCCAGGTGGC
>CAZPJM010000441.1:0-3425 GCA_964586865.1 uncultured Enterobacteriaceae bacterium | reverse complement strand
ACGGCATACGAGATCGTTTCACGTGACTGGAGTTCAGACGTGTGCTCTTCCGCTCCGCCCGCGGACCCGGCACCCGGGGCCCCCGCACGCCCCGGCATCACCGTCCTGCCCCCCGAGCCCGGACCCTCGGTCGACCCCGCCGGCCCCCCCGTCGCGGCCGTGCCCCTCCCCCAGGGCCTGCTCCTGGTGGATCTGCGCGCCGCCTCCCGGCTCCAGGTCCTTCGCCGGCTCCGCGCCGGTGGCGAGCCTCAGCGCCTCCTGCTCCCCCGGGTGGTCGAGGTGGGGCGCGCCGCCGCCGAGGCGCTGCTGGCGGCCCGGGACGCCCTCGAGACCATCGGCGTGTCCGCGGCGCCCTTCGGCCCCGGCGAGATCGCCCTGAAGCGGCTGCCCGGGCCCCTCCTGGATGCGGACTGGGACGCCATCCTGACCCAGCTCGCCCGGTCCCTGGACGGAGGGGGCGCCGGGGCCCTCCCCGAGAAGGCCCTCGA
Source organism: uncultured Enterobacteriaceae bacterium (assembly GCA_964586865.1). Taxonomy (GTDB): domain Bacteria; phylum Myxococcota_A; class UBA796; order UBA796; genus REDI01. Next base: position 2,937 of record CAZPJM010000441.1, on the reverse strand, counting down.
CCTGCTCGCGGCGGGCGCCCCGGATCCGGACCCCGACCAGGTCGCCGACCTCGTGGCGTCCCTCGGTCCCGCCGATCGGGTGCCCCCGGTGGCCCGGGTGCTGTCCCCGGAGGACGCCGCTCGAATCGTCCGGACCGGCGGACGGGCACCGGGAGGCTGACGCCGCCGGGGTAGGGACCCCCCGGGTTCTGACCCGTTTCGCCCGCGCTTTCGCCACAGCCCCGTTACAGGGCCGTTCCCGGACCCCTACACGACCTCCCGGAGGTGCGATGCGGACCCTCGCTGCACGCGTGACGACCCCCCTGCTGCCGTACTTCGAGCGCATGCCGCGCGAGCTGCACCCGTGGTGGTGGCCGATGGGCGCGGGCCGGACCCTCGAGGACTGGGGGCTCGACCCCGCGGTGCTGGAGCGTCGTGGGCTCGACGGCGAGGCCATCCTGGAGAGTCTCCGCCGCCGCGACGACGAGGAGCGCCCCGATCTGGACGGCTTCCTGGGCAGCGTCGGGGCCCGCCCCGAGGACTGTCACGTGGTGGTGCTCTCGGTCCGCCCCAGCCAGGAGGGCTACCCGGATGGCGGGCCCACGAAGCTGGTCCACCGCCTCTCCGAGGCCGGGCTGCTGGCCAACACCCACACCACCAACCTCGTGAAGTTCCGCGGGCCCAGCCGCGCCGAGCTCCTCGACATCGAGGGGGTGGACGACCTGCTGGCCCGTCGGGCCGTGCGGCTCTCCCTCGATCTCGTCGCCGAGGAGATCGCCTACCTCGACCCCGACGTCCTGCTGGTGGCCGGCGAGGGCACCCGGGAGGCCCTGAAGGTCCTCCTCGACCCCTCCACCCCCGCCTCCCACCGCCTGCGCGCCGCCCTCGACGGGCTCGTCCGCATGGACGTGCCCTCCTGGATGGCCTCCATCGAGTCCACGGTGGTGGCCGAGGCGTGGCGCACGGCGGTGGTGGACGCCCTCCGCGAGACGGTCGAGGCCTGATCCGGCCCGCCTCATGACCCCTCCGCGCCCCCGTGTCCTGGTGCTGACGGGCCCCACCGCCGCCGGCAAGTCGGCGGTGGGCCTGGCCGTGGCCCGCGCCTGGGGCGGGGTGATCCTGTCGGCCGACGCCATGCAGGTCTACCGGGGCCTGGACATCGGCACCGCCAGCCCCACCGCCGCCGAGCGGGTCCAGGTCCCCCATCTGGCGGTGGACGTGGTGGGGCCCCTCGACCGCTTCAGCGCCGCCGACTTCGTCCGGTGGGGCGACCGGGCCCTGGCCCTCGGGCGTCCGGTGGTGGTGGTGGGCGGCACCGCCCTCTACATCCGCGCCCTCATCCGGGGCCTGGCCCCCACCCCGCGGGTGGATCCCGCCCTGCGGGACCGCCTCGCCGCCCTCGACGATCCCCACGCCGCCCTCGCCCAGGTCGATCCCCCCCTGGCCGCCCGGCTCCACCCGAACGACCGCAAGCGGATCCTGCGCGGGCTCGAGGTCTGGCACCAGGCGGGACGCCGCCTCTCCGACCTGCAGGCGGAGCACGCGGCCGGTCCCGATCGGCTCGAGGCGGTGGGGCTGTGGCTCGACCGCGACGACCTGGACGCCCGCATCGACGCCCGGGTCGGGGCCATGGTCGAGGCCGGCTACGTCGACGAGGTGCGCGCCCTGCTGGCCGCCGGCGTCCCCCGGGACGCCCGTCCCATGCAGAGCCTGGGCTATCGCCACCTGTGCGAGCACCTCCTCGACGGGCTGCCCCTCCACGAGGCGCTGCGCCGGACCCGCCGGGACACCCGCCGCTTCGCCCGCAAGCAGCGGACCTGGCGCAAGCAGCTCGGCTTCCCCCGGGTCGGGGAGGCTGCCCGGGCCGCCGCCTTCGAGGCCGCACGCCGCGCCTTCGGGCCCCCGCCGGAGCCCGGGTCGGGCACGCATCCCCACCGGAGCAACCCGGGTTAACCCGCCGCATGCTCCCTCCACCGCCGAGCCTGCAGGTCGAGGCGACCGCCTCCGAGACCCGGATCCTGCTGGATCATGGGCGCCCCATCCCCCCTGTGGCCCGATGGAGGACCTGGACGCTGGCCGCCTGGGCGGCGAGCCTGGTGCTGGGGTGGTTCCTGCCCTTCCTGTTCTGCCCCGCCGCGCTGTTCGCCACCCTGGGGGTGGTGGTGGCCTTCGTGCTGGACGCCCGGCGGACCGTGGTGGAGCGCCTGGTGCTGCGGCGAGGCAGCCTGCGGGTGGTCCAGCGCGGGCCCCTCGGGCGTCGGGTGGTGGAGGTGCCCTGGGGCGACCTTCCCCCGGTCCGCCTCGACAGCGAGCTCGGCCAGTCCGGGGCGCGGGACGCGGTGCGGCTCGACCTGCCCGAGGGCCCCCTCCGTCTGGCGGTGGGCCGCTCCGCCGACGATCTGGGCTGGATCCGGGACTGCCTCGAGGCGGTGCGCGGCCGGCTGTGCGGGGCGGCCGCTGCCCTCGAAGACGTGGCCGATGCCGTGCCCGAGGAGGCCCCGGAGCCCTCGCGTGCGCACTGATCCCGGCGGTCTCGTCGGGGCCGTCCTGCGCGGGGTCCTCGCCCTGACGAGCCTGGTGGCGGGGGGCGCCGCCCAGGCCATCGAAGGAGACGAGGCCGGCACGCCGCCCCTCGCGGACGTGCGGCGGGTGCAGGACCCCGACGGGGGAGCGCGGATCTGCTGGGAACCCCGGCTCGACGCGGGCCGGGTCCGGCTGGGCGGGCGCGAGGCCCACCTGCTGGCGCGCTGCCTGACGCTCGATCCGGGGTCCGAGGCCCTGGTGCTCCCCGACGGCGGTCGGGTGGACCTCCCTCCCGAGGGCCCCTTCACCTGGCTCGGACCGGCCCCCGAGCCGCCGCTGCTCCCCCCGGGCGTCCAGCAGGTGCGCGCCGACGCCACCGGGCGGCTCTGAGATCGGAAGAGCACACGTCTGAACTCCAGTCACGTGAAACGATCT